>CAZWHN010000012.1:0-23043 GCA_964633635.1 uncultured Alistipes sp.
GGGCGGGCCGAACCGACACGGGGGTGAATGCCTCGCGCTATGTGGCGCACTTCGACTGCGAGCAGGGTGTGAAGGATTGTGCGCAGCTGGTGTATAAGCTCAATCTCGTTCTGCCGCACGATGTGGCGGTGCAGGAGGTGAGGCAGGTGCGGGTCGACGCTCACGCACGCTTCGATGCTGTCGAGCGCGAATACACCTACTACCTCTCGCAGCGCAAGAATCCGTTTCGGCGGCACTCGGCGTGGCAATACTATGTCCCGCTCGACGTGGAGCGTATGAACGAGGCTGCACGGGCGTTGGTCAATTGGGAGGATTTCACCTCGTTTGCCAAGCTCAACTCCAACAATAAGACCAACATATGCCACGTCACTCGAGCCGAGTGGCAGCGCTCGACGGAGGATGAGGAGTTGCTCGTTTTTACGATTCGTGCCGACCGCTTCCTGCGCAATATGATCCGAGCCATCGTGGGTACGCTTGTGGATGTGGGGCGTGGCCGCTATACGGTCGAGGAGTTCCGCGATATACTCCATAGTCTCGACCTGTCGCGTTCGAGTGCTGGCGCGCCAGCCGTGGGATTGTTCCTGAGCGATGTGCAGTACGATGAGTCGATCTATGTCATAGGTGCGGAGGATGGAGCGAAGGCTTGCGAGTGAGAGAAAGATTTGATAACTATATGAAAATCTATTGTTTAACTTAAATTTAATAAAATGGGAACTATTCTTTATTTGGCAGGTCTCGTTTGCGCTATCTGGTGCGTATTCGACATCTTCAAGAAGCCTATCGGCATCATCGGCAAGATCATTACCGCAGTTTTGGTATGGTGTACCAGCTGGGTGGGTGTTATCGCCTACTACTTCTGGATTCGTCACAACGTAACCTCTTGGTTCAAGTAGAATCTATTTAGTCTTTATGTCAAAAAATGAGGGTGCCAACCTTTTGGTCAGCACCCTCTTTTTGTGTTTAGCCTTAATTGCTACAAGTGTATCGCAGCACCCAAAGCTGCCTCCGAGGCCTCCATCAAACCCTCGTGCATCGTGGGATGCGAGTGGATGGTCTTCGCAATGGCGTGAGCCGTCGCGCCTAAACGCTTTGCCAGCGTGGGCTCGCCCAACATCTCCGTCACGGTAGCGCCAACCAGATGCGCTCCGATCAATCGCTCCTGCTCGTCGAAGATCAGCTTCACAAAGCCGTCACGATCGCCCGCAGCCGTGGCCTTGCCCGATGCGGTGAAGGGGAAGCGGCCAACCTTGTACTCGATGCCCTTGTCGCGTGCCTGCTGTTCGGTCATACCCACCGACGCCACCTCGGGCGTGGTGAATACGCACGAGGGAATGGTCGAGTAATCCACCGCCTCAGGCTCCAAGCCGCAGATATGCTCCACACAGTGGATCGCCTCAGCCGATGCAACGTGAGCCAGTGCGGGCGTAGCGATAATATCGCCGATAGCATATACACCCTTAGCCGAGGTCTGGTAGTGTTCATCAACGACCACCTTGTCGCGCTCGACCGTGATACCCATCTCCTCAAGGCCGATATTTTCGATATTTGACTTAATACCAACTGCCGAGAGAACAACCTCAGCCTGAAGTGTTTCGGCGCCCTTCTTGCCCTCGATATCGACGTGGCACATACCATCCTCGACACGCACCTCCTTCACTGTGGTTGAGGTCATCACCGCAGCACGCATCTTGCGGAAGGCACGCTCCATCGTCTTGGCAACCTCCTCGTCCTCGAGCGGCATCAGCTGCGGCATATACTCCACAATCGTCACCTTCACACCCAGCGAAGCGTACAAGCAGGCGAACTCGCTGCCGATAGCTCCCGAGCCAACTACGATCATCGACTGCGGCAGTCGGGGTAGCGTCAAAGCCTCCTTCGACGAGATGATATGCTCGCCATCCACCGGCATAAAGGGCATCTGGCGGGGACGTGCGCCCGTAGCGAGAATCACTGCATCGGCCTCATACACCGCACCATCAACCTCCACCTTACCCTCGCCAGCCAAGCGACCCCAGCCTGCGAGGATGTCGATGTTGTTCTTCTTCATCAGGAATGCCACGCCCTTGCTCATCGTCTCGGCCACGGTACGTGAGCGTGCGACGATCTTCTCGAAGTCGGGCTTCACCTCACCCTCCACGGTCACGCCATAGTGTGCCGCATTCTTACAGTAGGTGAATACCTGCGCACTCTTGAGCAGCGCCTTGGTGGGGATGCAACCCCAGTTGAGGCACACGCCGCCCAATTCGGCCTTCTCGACAATGGCTACTCGCTTGCCGAGCTGTGAGGCACGGATGGCGGCCACATAGCCGCCCGGTCCGCTACCTATAACTATAATGTCGTATTTCATCTTTTACGTTAAATCGTTCAGTGTAATTATCTCGACTGAAGAATAATGCCATTGTCGGCAGCTACGGCGCGCTTCCAACGCTCGTTGTAGCCCGGCTGCTGGATGCGACCCGGAATCTTCTTGCCGTTGCCATTCTCAACAAAGTGCTCCGACGAAGTCTTGCCGTCGAGAACGTAGCTCAATACATCGGCATTCTCGCTCTTCACGTTGCCGTCGATGTACTTCAGCAGCAGATACTTATCCAGACGAGTCCACGCATCAAAGAGCTTCTGAGCGGTGGCGTTGCTGTACTCGGTCGTAACCTTTTTGAGCGACTTGGTCGAGAGGCCAGCGATCTGGCTGTCGATGCGATTTACATCTTCGAGCATCTGATTCTCCCACTGATCCACTACCTTGCGGATGTCGGCCGACATCATATCGTAGCGCAGGTAAGCGAAGTTGGTCACGCGGTTGAAGATCCAGAAAGCCGATGAATCCGAGTAGTCGAGCATCGAGCCGTTGGTCTCGGCCATTGTTGCGGGAACCTCGGTAATGTTGCAGTAGATGGGGGTGAGGCACGATGTAGCAGCATCGTCCATACCGAACCACAGGATACCCACCTTATCCTTGCGAGCCTGACCACAGAGCCAGAAAGCGGTCTGCTGCGTTGCGGTAGCACGCTCGTTGAGGTAGGTCTTGCCGTCAACCTCGAAGTTCATAGGACGCCAGCGGTAAGGCAGACCGTGGCCACCAGCACCGATATCCTTAGTCATATCCATCGGAGTACCCTCGTAGTGGTCGCGCATAGCGTCGAACACCTGCTTGGGCGAGATCTTTCTCACGGGCTTCACCCACAGAGGCATACGGTTCTCCTTGTTCAAGCCCATAGCGTAGTCGTAGTAGCGATCCATATCGGTTGCGAACATACGGAAGAAGCTCCATACACGAGCCTCGCAAGCACGCATTGCGCTGAAATCCAGCGGAGCATAAGCATCAGCGAACGAGAACTCCTCGTCCTTGCCGTTGAAGTAACCCTTCTCACGAGCGAGCGAGATCACGTCGGGAGCGTAGAGGCAATTCTCCTTGTCGTCCAAGGGGAAGGTGGTGATGCGAGCCTGATTGGCGTGAGCGCAGATGTAGCCGTCGGGGATGCGACGAGCCACCCATACGATACCCTTCTTGCCAGGGCCCTTGCCGATAAGCTCCATAATCCAAGCCTCGTTCTGGTCGGCGATCGAGAAGCTTTCGCCACCCGAGTAGTAGCCGTAGGTATTGGCCAGATCGACGATGATGTCGATAGCCTCACGAGCCGTGGTAGCACGCTGCAAGGTGATGTAGATCAGCGAGCCGTAGTCGATCAGACCCTCGGGGTTGCGCAACTCCGAACGGCCGCCAAAGGTGGTCTCGGTGATGATTACCGAGTGCTCGTTCATATTGCCCACGGTTGAGTATGTGGTGCGAGCCTGCTCGATGTCACCCAGGTACTTACCCGAATCCCACTCATATACGGGCAGTACGGGGATGTACTTCTTGGCGGGGTTGTACTTGTAGAGCGCACCGTACAGAGCGTGCGAATCGGCCGCATAGGTCACCAGCACCGAACCATCGGTCGAGGCACCACGCGTAATGATAAAGTTGGTACAAGCCAGAGCGGGCACAATCGCAGCCGCCACGGCAAGCATAAGCGTAGTAAAAAGTTTTTTCATCTGTTATAAATTTTTGGTTATTGAAATTTTTACTCGTTTTGAATGTCAAAGATAAATAAAATAGGTGTAAAATCCGAAAAATTATCTAATTTTACGGTATAAAACCATCTCATTATGTCGATAGAGAGTAAAATCAATAGCCTGCGTCAGTCGTTGCCCTCGGGTGTGAAGCTGCTCGCCGTGTCAAAATTTCATCCCGCCGAGGCCATTATGGAGGCCTATCGTGCGGGACAGCGAGCCTTTGGCGAGAGCCGTCCGCAGGAGTTGCGCCAGAAGGCCGAGGTGCTGCCCCGCGATATCGAGTGGCATATGATCGGCCACCTGCAAACCAACAAAGTGAAGTACATCGCCCCGTTCGTACACCTGGTCGAGTCGCTCGATAGCGAGCGTCTGGCCGAGGAGTTGGAGCGTCAGGCGGCGAAGCATAATCGTGTGATTGATTGTCTGTTGGAGATTCATATCACGGCCGAGGAGAGCAAATCGGGCTGGGACTACGGCGATCTGCTTCGCTTTGTGCGTGAGGGCGGTTTTGATAGACTCCCCCACCTTCGCCTGCGAGGCGTTATGGGTATGGCTACACTCACCGACGACGAGGCCATCGTGCGTCACGATTTCGAGCGATTGGCTGCCTGCAAAGCAGAGTTGGCTGCCTATTTTGGCGAAGAGTTCGACACGTTGTCGATGGGTATGTCGGACGACTATCAGCTGGCCATCGAGTATGGCTCGACCGAGGTGCGCATCGGCTCGACCATTTTTGGAGCAAGAGAATATTAACCAATAAACAACCTAAAATATGGATAGAAAAGAGTTTTTAAGCACTATGCTCGCTTTAGGTGGAGCGGCTTTGGTGCCGTCGGCCTCTGCCTCGGTTTTGCGCGAGATGGCCAAGATTGATGTTGCGGAGTCAGTCCCCGTAGCCGAGCAGAGTGGTCTGGATGCCTCGACAACGATTCTTATGGGCGATATTCACATCTGCGGTGACTTCAACGAGCAGGGCAAGCCCAAACACTACCCCTACAACCCCATCTGCTTCGAGCAGCAGGTGCGCGAGATACTGGCTATGCGTCCCCTGCCTGCCAATCTGATCATCCTTGGCGATGTGGCGTGGGATCACGGCTTGAAGGAGGATTACGAGTATGCTGCCCGCCTGTTCCGTCCCTTGCGTGAGGCTGGAATCCGTATCACGATGGCGATGGGTAACCACGACCGCCGTGCCCCCTTCTTCGAGGTATTTACAGATTATCTTAAGCAGACCCGTGTGGAGGGACGTGTGGTATCGGTTGTGGAGTTGGCCGATGTCGATTTTGTGGTGCTGGATTCGCTCGACGAGCTGCCCAACCTAAAACGTGGCCAATCGACCAACGTCGATGGCGAGATGGATGAGGCGCAGATCAAGTGGTTAGAGTCTTTCCTTGCCTCGGCCAAGCGTCCCGTCTTGCTCGGCGCTCACCATCCCCTGAACGAAATGCCCAATCTGGAGGCCGTGATCGCCAAGTCACCCGCCGTGGCAGCTTATATCTATGCTCACGTCCACGTTTGGAACAAAGGCGTGCGCATCATTCGTCCGCGCGATCCCCAGCGTATGGTGCCTCACATCTCGCTACCCTCGACCTTCTATGGTGATATAGGCTACGCCGTGATGCGTACCACGCCGTCGAAAGCTACCCTCACCTACTCGTCTAATGGTTTCTGGTGGCCGCAGCCCGTCGAGAATCCTCCCGCCGAGTGGGCACAGCGTCAAGCCGATCTGGTCAGCGAAAAGTGCGAGATTTTACTTAAATAAGATACCTTATAGTGATTGAATGACCAACAACAGCCTCGTTTGTTGGTCTTTTTTGTTTGAGGATGCAATATCTCGAAACACAGTGCGTTATAACCATATCTCAAAGTGTGTATATCGAATTTATGAAAAGTTTTTTAGTTGGCCTGCTCCTATCGTTAGCCGCGGTTTCGTGTACGAAATCATCTGATACATTTGAGCTGAAGGGCGAGATCGCCGATGCCGAGTTGGGCGAGGCGGTGAGGCTCATATATCCGTTGCAGAGGGATGGCGTGTGGTACAGGCGTACCCTCACCACGACAGTGGCTGACGGGGAGTTTGTTTTCGAGGGCGAGTTGCACGATCTGTCGTTTGCGTATCTTGCGTTCGAGGATATGGATGAGGTTCAGATATTTATCGAGCCTCGAGAGATGAAGATCGAGCTGCATCGTAATCGACCATACGACTTTACCCTACGCGGAGTGAGTGTCGGGGCCGAATTTGATGCCTTTCGTCGGTGGTTGGGCGATATTCCGAAGATCCTGTATGAGAGCAATCGCAACCTTCAACAAGCAAACCTGCAATGGCTCGATGCTACGCAGAGAGATGCCCCTTCAGCCGATAGTCTGATGCAGACGTTCTATGATCGTGTGTCCGATTTCCGCTCGGCAAAAGAGCGGGAGCTGGCGAGTGTGCGAGCTTTTCTGACGAAGCATTTGGATTATGCCATAGCACCCGATTTGCTCTACCATCTGGTCTTCGGAGGTGGCGTGGAGGGCGATGAGGCTCTTGCGCTTTATGACCAACTTCCGCAAAGGAGTAAGGAGCGAACATTGGGGCAATTGGCAAGGCTGCGCATCGAACTATCGACTTCAGATGTGGGTGGTTACGAGGGAGATGTGGCGTTCGATTTTGAGCGCAACGGCGCTGGTGGAAAGCGGCTTCGGATGTCGGATTATTTGTCGTCGGGAGGGCCTCTGCTGCTCGACTTTTGGGCGAGCTGGTGCGCCCCCTGCATCGAGCAGATGCCTAACGTAAGGCAACTATATGATAAGTATTCCGAACGAGGATTGCGCATTATTGGCATATCTGTGGATGATGATCCTGCGGCGTGGCGTAAAGGCATAGAGCAACACGGACTTGCCCGTTACCCGCAAGTGCTGAGCGAGGAGCCCTCCGATGAGGAGCTATTCTTTGATGAGCTGGCGAATATAGCCGACAGATATGATGTAGAGTCGATCCCCTGCTATGTTTTGGTTGGTAGTGACGGGAAAATTATTGCCCGTTGGCAAAGTCTTGATGAACAGGCGTTTGATGCGATTGAAGAACTCATTGAATAAACAAAAGCCACCCTTGTCGGGATGGCTTTTTTATTACTTTGGCAATTCCACCTTAATCTCAGGCTCGAACACCTCGTCGAACACCTCATCCGCATCGGCGGTGAACATCCGCGTCGAGATGTTGTATGGCTCGCCGCCATTAGGGTGGCTGTATCTGGCCATCACGATAAAAGCCTTATATCCCTTCGCTGGGTACTCTACCCTAACCTTTGCCTTGCTCTTGTGTGCAACGCCCTGATCAACGGGCACAAATTTGCTTTGGCGAAAATCCTTACTTTCGGACTCCGCTTGCCAGAGTATCAGCTCCTCGAGGTGACGCTTGTCGGCCTTGATGGTTACGGTAGCACCACCTTCTGCCTCGCTAATCGAGTAGTCGAAGCGGGGATAACGCTCACCCTCGATCGTCTGTCGGAAGAATGCCTCCAAGGTCCTGACTGCCGCCTGCTTATCGCCAAGGTTGTGGCCAGCATTGGTGACGTACGAGATCTGCTTCTGCCCGGGTATGCCGTCGATGTAGTTCTTCACCGCATCCACGGTCCAGAACTCGTCGTTCGTGCCGAAAAAGAGCATCTTGGGCATCGTGTACTTCTCGCGGTATGAGTATGGGTCGATCATCGCCACCAGCTCGCGCCCAGTGGGTGTTACGACCTCCTCGGTCAGTCCAAGATTTACATAGTCTTGAATATGAATACTATAACTGCCGAACATATGTCGCTGATAGGGCACGCTGACGGGCATATTCAGAATATCGATCACCATCGGCGCTATGGCCACCACACGCTCGTCCTCGCTTGCAGCCGTGAGCCACGTCGTCCAGCCTCGTTTCGATATGCCGTTCATTACAAATCGCTCAGCCTTGACGGCGAGATTGCGCTCCGCCGAAAACTCCTCGATGGCATCCATAGCTCGGATGGCGCTCTTGGTCATCGGGAAGAGCAGCGGCCACGAATAGTCCTTGTCGTTCTGGAAGTTATGGAACGTGAACGAAACCAACTCGTCCTCATATTTCCCGCCGTAGAGGGGCTGTCGCGGCACCTGCCACAGAATGGCCGTCATAGCCTCGCAACGAGTCGCTATGCCTCCCATAAAACCTACTATCTCGTCGTCCCAACTGTGGTAATTGGGTTCGCCCGTCTGCTCGTTGGCACTACCGCCCGAGATGTGTATCAGCACCTCGTCATTGCGTAACTGCTTGGGAACGAATACCACAAGCTCGTGAATCCACTCCATCTCGCGCCACGTCTGCGATCGCATACGCAGTCGATAAGCAGTTAGGTCGTCGCCCGCGAGCGAGTCACGCAGCTCCCACGCAAAGCTCTTGTCGCCATTATTAATATAGTGCTTGAGCGCCTGCGAGGGTGTGATGGGTTGTGCCGCCGCACTCCACGCAAGCAGCACAAAGAGCAGTATAGTAAGTCGTTTCATCGGTTGAGGATTTCGTTATCTCACTCGTATTCTCTGACCGATACGCAGCACCGCCGTGCGCTTGATGCCGTTGAGCTGACAGAGTTTGGTCACGGTCGTATGGTTGTTGATGGCGATGCGACCCAGCGTGTCACCCTTCTTCACGACGTGATACTTGATGGCAGCAGCCTCGGCAGCGATTCTCTTATCCTCCTCGTCGCTCTGTACCTCCTCGTCGAAGTCCTGTGTGAAACGCGAATAGGGGCTGAAGTAGGTGCGCTTGAGGAGGAATGTCTCACGACGCAACGTACCCGTCGCAAAGTCGATCAGTCGCTCGGGGTCGAACGTGTGGCCCTTGTATCGCATCTCGTAGTGGAGGTGCGAGCCTGTGCTTCGGCCCGTATTACCACCCTTGCCGATCACCTGGCCTGCTGTCACCCAGTCGTTGGGCTTGACGCTGATCTCCGAGAGGTGGCCGTAGTAGGTCTCCAGTCCATTGTCGTGACGGATGATGACCAGATTGCCATATCCACCTCGAACATAGGTTGTTACGCGCACACGTCCGTCGAACGTGGCATATACGGGATCGCCCGTCTCGAGGTCGATATCCGTACCCTGATGTATGCGGCTACGACGCGGGCCGTACTTCGACGTTACACGTCCCTTGAAGGGATAGTGGTAGCTCTTGAGCGAGTCCACCAGATCGATCACCATCGAGATAGGCAGATCCTTCAGCTCCACGTCGTAGGGCTGGATCTTATCGTTCCAATTCTGCGTGAAGACCGTCTCGTCCAACACGTCGATGTCGCGGTTGCGCACATATCGCCAGGTGTTGTCGTTGTAGAGCACGATGTTCAATCCCTCGCTCGACGAGGGTATGGTATCGACTACCAGCACATCCTTTGCCTCGAATGCGAGTCCCGACTCCAACGGCACACGTCGTACGATGATGGCATCGTCGGGCAAGGTATCGCGTTTGTCGGTTGTGGTGTTTGTCTCTTGGGCTGCGGCTGCGGCTGTCACGACGAGCGAGAGCAGCAAAAGCAGGTTTTTGCGTAGGTTCATTGGTTTTTTTATCTTGTTTGGGTTTATTACTCTTGTTCTTGTTGGCGGAGCATCTCCTCGGCGCACTCCAAAGCACGGTAAAACTCCTCGCCGAAACGGCGGATAATGGGCTCGCGCAGAGCTTTATACACAGGCACACCCAGTCGTTTGCCGCACTCCACTGCATCGCGACACACCGCCCAACGGTGGTAGTTAAGACCGTAGGTGCCGTTGCGGAACTGCTTCACGCGGATGGGATAGAGGTGGCACGATATGGGCTTGAGGAACGAACACTTACCCTCGCGGTAGGCTCGCTCGATGGCACAAAACGTAATGCCGTTCTCCTCGAAGGAGTAGGCGCAGGCGGCGTTATCGACCAGCGGTGTGGTGTAGTCGCCGTCGCTGTCCACGACCATAAATCCATCGCGCTCAATGGCCTTGCGACCCTCCTCGGTCATATATGAGGCGTAGTTCTCATACTCCTCTTCGAGCAAATCCACCTCCTCAATCTCGAGCGGCGCACCGGCATCGCCCTCCACACAACATATACCCTTGCACTTGCCCAAGTCGCAGACAAAGCACTCGCGCAACAGATCTGCGCTCACAATTTTATCGTCAATCTCTATCACGGGTTGTAAATATCTTTGTAACGGTACTCCAAAATCTCCTTGGCCATCTCAATATACTGGCGTGCCTCGGTCTTATCTTCGGCCAACTCCTCGGCTCGGCGCAGGTCGTTGATGGCGCTACCCCACTCGTTGCGACGGAAGTAGCATTTGCCTCGCTCGAGGTAGTGCTCGGCTCGCTGTGGCTCGCGCTCGATGGCTGCCGAGAGCATAGTGATCTTGCTCGCAAGACTCCATAGACCTCGGCTACGGATATACTCGCGCACCTCATCGTCGAGCATACGGCTCACGTCGTCGCCACGCTCCAGCCTATCACGCACCTCGGTCGAGGAGTAGTCGTGCTGGGGCGCATCCTTTAGGAATGTGGTGCGCTCGGTCGTGTAGGTCATCTCCACGTTGGGACGTGGATAGACGTATATGTCGTAACCCTCGATAATCTGCTCGGCCTCACGCCACTTGGGCAGGGTGTTGATCAGGTCGCTGCCCATCAGTATCGAGAACTCCATCTGCGAGCCATTGTTCTCCTCCAGGTATCGCAGCGTGTTGATCGTGTAGGAGGGCTTTTCAAGAAGAAACTCCACCACCGAGGGGCATATCTGCTCGGGGTAGCGCGAGTTCTTGCAGGCCATCTCCACCATAGTGTAGCGATCCATCTCGGGCGCGAGCGTCATATTCTGCTTGAAGGGGTTTTGCGGCGAGATGATCATCGCCACCCGATCGCACAGCCCCTGCTCGATGGCATACTCGGCCAGCGCCGTGTGACCACGGTGTACGGGGTTGAACGACCCGAAGAAGAGCATCATCCTCTGCTTTGCCATCTCTACCCTCCTTCTATCGTACCAAAAAGTCGTTGATAATCTGCTCGGTGTGTTCGACGGCCAGATCCAGATCGTCGTTCACCACAACGTGGTCGAACTCGGGAGCTTTCGAGAGTTCAAACTCGGCCTTTGCCACACGCTTCTCGATGGTTTCCATCGAGTCTGTCCCACGACCGATCAGTCGCTCACGCAGAGCCTCGATCGAGGGTGCCTGAATGAAGATCGAGCAGGCGCGCTCGCCGAAGATGCGCTTGAGGCTGATGCCTCCCATCACATCCACATCGAAGATGATGACGTTGCCCTTGACCCAGATGCGCTCCATCTCGCTACGCAGCGTGCCGTAGCAGGTGCCGTTATAGACCTCCTCCCACTCTACGAATGCGTCGGCCTCGATACGGCGACGAAACTCCTCCTGCGTGAGGAAGAAGTAATCCACGCCGTCACGCTCCTCGCCACGAGGTTGGCGCGATGTGGCCGAAATCGAGAACTCAAACTGCGGGAATGTGCCCAGCAGTCGCTTGACGATTGTGGTCTTACCTGAGCCACTGGGAGCCGAGAATATGATCAATTTACCTTGCTGTTCCATCCTTACAAAATGTTAAGTACCTGCTCCTTAATCTTCTCCAGCTCGTCCTTCATCTTAACGACCAGAATCTGTATGTTGGCCTCGTTTGCCTTCGATCCGAGGGTGTTAATCTCGCGTCCCATCTCCTGCGCAATGAAGCCCAACTTGCGTCCAGCAGCCTCCTCCGACGAGGCCACCTCGCGGAAATAACGGCAGTGGTTGGCAAGGCGCACCTTCTCCTCGGTGATGTCGAGTTTCTCGAGGTAGAAGATCATCTCCTGCTCCAGACGGTTGCTATCTGCCTCCATCTGCAACTGCGCTAAATTCTCGCGGATGCGGTTCTTGATGGTCTCGCAACGACTCTGCTCGTAGGGCTCGACTTGCGATTTGTAATCTTCGATCTTATCCACACGCTTCAGCAGATCGGCGATGAGTGTTGTACCCTCTTGCTCGCGGAACGAGTTGAAGTGGGCCAAAGCCTCCTTAACAGCCTGCATCAGCGCCGCCTGCTCCTCGGCCGAAACCTCCTCGGCCTGCATCGAGACCACATCGGGCATACGCAACACTGCGGGTACGATGGCGTCGTAGTCGGCATCCACGCCCGAGTAGGCCAATGCGTCGTTCACCTGACGCACATACTCGCGGAAAACGTCACGATTGACAGTAGATGAGGTCTGCGTGGCGGTGTTCTCGACCGTGATCGTGATGTCGGACTTGCCTCGCACGATGGTGGCCGCACACACCGAACGGATGTCGAACTCGAAACTGCGATAGGTGGCTGGCAACTTGGCCATCAGGTCCAACTGCTTGGAGTTGAGCGAACGTACTTCGACGGTTATTTTTTTTGTCGGCAGCGACACCTCGCTTTTGCCGAAACCTGTCATCGATTTTATCATTGTTTTGTGGGGTATTTCGGGTTATGTTTTGCGGGCCGACCGAAGGGTTTCTTCATAAGAAGAAATTTCGGAACGCCAAATCTTTGCAAAGATAGTATAATGAACGTAGTTTAGCAAATTTTTTTTCATCACTCTCGGCTTTTGCTACGTTGAGGTGTGGTTTTTGTCCTTTGGAAGAGCCTTTTGCGAGGGTGATGGAGGGTGGCGACTTACAGATTGTAACCTATCGTTCGGCTATTTTGCCCCAGCTCGGGGTGTGAAAATAAATTTTTCGCTAAAAATTACTTTTTTTTATGTTTTGTGAGGTTTTAAGTGTTGTATCGTTATTAAAAAATATCAATAAATAAATTAATAAAACTTTTCACCCTCGAAAAGTGACGATCTGAATGTCAAAAACCTATGAAAGATTTTGAATAATCATTATTTTATGCTTACTTTGTAGTTCCGAACAACGATTCCGCGTCGGGTGCTATCCCTCTTTTTGCGGGCTTGACGCCGATGACGATTGGTGAATTTTATTAATTTTTGTGCTTATGAAAAAGTATAATTTCAATGCCGGACCCTCTATCCTTCCGGACGTGGTGCTCGAAGCAGCCGCAAAGGCAATTATCGATTTTAACGGAACAGGCCTTTCTCTGCTCTCCATCTCCCACCGCACGCCCGATTTCGAAGCCGTTTTGGCCGAGGCGCAGAGTCTGTTGAGGGAGTTGTTGGGTGTTCCCGACAATTATAAGATATATTTTGTGGGAGGCGGCGCAAGCACGCAGTTCTTCCACATCCCCGCCAATTTCCTCGGCAAGAAGGCTGGCTACGTCCACACGGGCGTCTGGACCAAGAAGGCTATCAAGGAGGCTAAATATTACGGCGAGGTTGAGGTTTTAGCATCGTCGGAGGATCAGAATTTCACTTACATTCCGAAAGGCTTTGCCATCCCCGAGGATTTGGATTATCTCTACATCTGTGCCAACAACACGATCTACGGTACCGAGTACAAGAGCGATATCGACTCGCCCGTGCCCGTGATTGCCGATATGAGTTCGAACATACTGAGCCGCCCGATCGACGTGAGCAAGTACGCTATGATCTACGGCGGAGCGCAGAAGAATCTGGCACCCGCAGGTGTGGCGTTTGTCATCATTCGCGACGATATGCTCGACAAGGTGGTGCGCAAGCTGCCCTCGATGGTCAATGTGAATACCCACGTCGAGAACGACTCTATGTTCAACACCCCGCCCGTATTCCCCATCTACGTTCTGCGTGAGACGCTCAAGTGGATGAAGGCCGAGGGTGGCTTGGCCACGATCCACGCTCGCAACGAGCAGAAGGCGGCAATGCTCTATGCCGAGATCGACCGCAACTCGCTCTTCCGCAGCACGGCCGTTAAGGAGGATCGTTCGTCGATGAACATCTGTTTCGTAATGAGCGAGGGCAACGAGGCTCTGGCTGAGGAGTTTATGGAGTTTGCCAAGTCGCGTGGTATGGTCGGCATCAAAGGTCACCGTCTGGTCGGTGGTTTCCGTGCGTCGTGCTACAACGCCTGCCCCGTCGAGGCTGTGGAGGCGCTGGTGGCTTGTATGCAGGAGTTTGAGAAGATGCACGCTTAAGCCCCAAGAGGATGGCTCTGACCTATCATCTGCCTTCGGCCAATCCCTTCGTTGGCGAGGTCACGGAGTGGAATGGCGAAATGATTGATTTTATAGAATATACAAAACCTATGAAGATACTTATTGCAACCGAAAAACCCTTCGCAAAGAAGGCGTTGGACGGAATCAAAGAGATACTCACGGCGGCCAACTACGAGGTTGCGCTGCTGGAGAAATACACTGAAAAGGAGGATCTCATCGCCGCCGTTAAGGATGTCGATGGTATGATCGTTCGTAGCGACAAGGTGACGGCCGAGGTTATCGAGGCTGCGCCCAACCTGAAGATCGTAGTTCGTGCTGGTGCGGGCTTCGACAATGTCGATCTTGCGGCCGCTTCGGCACGCGATATTGTGGTGATGAACACCCCGGGACAGAACTCAAACGCTGTGGCTGAGCTGGCCGTGGCGATGATGATCTATATGTCGCGCAACCGCTTTACCCCTGGTACGGGCTTCGAGTTGCAGGGCAAGACGGTTGGTATCCACGCCTACGGCAATGTTGGCCGATTGGTGGCTCGCAAGGCTAAGGCTCTGGGTATGAACGTGATCGCTTACGATCCCTTCGTTACCGACAGCGCTCTGTTCGAGAACGACGGTGTGGAGCAGGTAGGCTCGATTGAGGAGTTGTATGCTGGCTCGGATTTCCTATCGCTACATATCCCCGCCACGGAGCAAACCCGTAAGTCGATCGGTTACAAGCTCTTGATGTCGATGCCCAAGGGCGCTACGCTGGTCAACACAGCCCGTAAGGAGGTGATCGACGAGATCGGCTTGGAGGCCGCTATGACCGAGCGCACCGACCTTAAATATGTCACCGACATTGCTCCCGACGATGTTGCGACGATGACGGCATTGTTTGGTAATCGCTTCTTCGCAACGCCCAAGAAGATGGGTGCCGAGACCGCTGAGGCCAACATCAATGCAGGTCTTGCCGCCGCACGTCAGGTGGTTGGTTTCCTCGAGCGTGGCGAAAGAAAATTTCAGGTGAATAAATAACGTCTTTGCGACAAAATAGTAGATAATATGGTGCGAGTAAAACCATTCTGCGGAATCCGTCCGCCCCGCGAGTATGCTGCCGAGGTGGCATCGCGTCCTTACGATGTGCTCAACTCTGCCGAGGCTAAGGCCGAGGCTACGGAGCGTTCGCTCCTGCACATCATCAAGCCCGAGATCGACTTCGACCCCATTGCCGACGAACACTCCGAGCAGGTCTATACGAAGGCTGTGGAGAACTTCCGTGCGTGGCGTGAGCGTGGATGGCTGCAGCAGGATGAGGAGGAGCATTACTATGTCTATGCCCAGACGATGGCTGGCCGCACGCAGTATGGTATTACAATGTGCTGTCACTTTGAGGATTATCTCTCGGGAGCCATCAAGAAACACGAGCTCACACGTCCCGACAAGGAGGAGGATCGTATGATCCACGTTCGCCGTCAGAAGGCCAATATCGAGCCCGTATTCTTCACCTATCCCGACAACGCCGAGATCGACGCCATTGTTGCCGATGTGGTGCAGCACAATGAGCCCGACTACGACTTCACCGCAGCCGATGGCTTTGGCCACCACTTTTGGGTTGTGCGCTCGAAGGAGCAGAATGCTCGCCTGACGGAGCTCTTTGCCGAGGTGCCTGCGTTGTATGTGGCTGATGGTCACCATCGTACAGCCGCTGCTGCGCGTGTTGGTCAGGAGTGTATGGCACAGAATCCCGCGCACACGGGCGAGGAGGAGTATTGTTACTTCTTGGCTGTGACGTTCCCCGCTTCGCAGCTGCGAATCATTGATTATAATCGTGTTGTGCGTGATTTGAATGGCCTGACGAAGGAGCAGCTTTTGGCAGCTTTGGAGGAGGCGTTCGTGGTGGAGTGCAAGGGCGAAGAGGTATATACCCCCGCAGCTCTGCACAACTTTGCGATGTATATCGACGGCGAGTGGTACAGCCTCACGGCACGCGAGGGGTGGTACGACGACAACGATCCGATCGGTGTGCTGGATGTGACGGTGTTGTCGAACTTAGTGCTGGATAAGATTCTCGGCATTAAGGACTTGCGCACATCACAACGTATCGACTTTGTGGGTGGAATCCGAGGCTTAGGCGAGCTGAAACGTCGTGTTGATAGCGGCGAGATGAAGGTCGCTTTCGCACTCTATCCCGTTTCGATGCAGCAGCTGATTGACATTGCCGACACGGGCAACATTATGCCACCGAAGACCACTTGGTTTGAGCCGAAGTTGCGTTCGGGCGTGGTGATTCACTCGTTCGAGTAACGAAAGCAAATATAAACTAAAAGCCTGCCACTCATCGAGTTCGGCAGGCTTTTGCGTTTTAATACTCCTTCTTATATGTCGGCCAGTGGCCTCCCATATTGTAGGTTTGATTGTTGGGCAATCCCTGCTTACCCGCACCCTGCTGCATCAGCGACTTCAGTGCGTCGAGATGTGTGGTGTAGATATCGCGCGGCAGAGCCGTGTGCTCACGACAGAGCGATGCCGCCATACCTACCACCTCGCCCATCATTCCGCAGGTACGCATCACTCGCACCGTGCCCAATCCGATGTGCGTCACGCTGATGTCGCGGCCAGCCATAAAGAGGTTGTCGATGTTGCGCGAGTAGAGGCAGCGATACGGCACGGCGTAGGGATTTGTCTCTCCGTGTACACATATCGACTTAAACTCCTCGCCAGGGAAGTAGGCCGTATTCTGCGGATCGGGATAGTGCAGGTCGATGCTCCACGAGGTGGTGAACGATGCGTCGGGATAGGCTATTTCCTGCACCAAGTCATTCTCCGTAAGAACGTGATCTCCAAGCAGTCGGCGTGATTCGCGCTTACCCGCGATGTATGCCACCCAATCGAGTTCGCGATTGCGATACGCCTCATTATCCTGCAAGCGATTCTTCAGAAAACTCCAATTAGAATATACCACCATCAGGCCGTAGTCGCGTATGCGCTCGAACTCCTCACATTGGTCGTAGTTCATACCCGTCTCCCAAGTCCACTCGCCCATCGTCACGCGCTGGCAGCTCTCGTCGTTGAAGTCGAGACCATACTCGAACACGGGAAACTTGCTCTCGTCCTGCGTTTCGACCGAATACCACTGCACTGATGATCCCATCGTCATCTTGTCGGCCACCTCGGGTGCCGAGGGCTCGCCGTAGTCGTCACGGCTTTCGCGTCCCATAGCGTAGTCGGCGCCAGCCAAATAGCCCACCGTACCGTCGCCCGTACAGTCGGAGAAGATCGGGGCACGGAAGATGATCTCCTTGCCCGTCTCGATGTGCTTGGCACGAACAGCCTCGATGTGGCCGTCGGTAGTCTCAACGGCATATACTTTATATGAAGGATAGAGTGTGAGGTTCTCCTCCGCCTCGAGGAATGCACGCTTCTTGTCGTCCTCATAGTACTCGGCTGGCTGTGCATTGCCGCCACGCGTCGGACCGAACTCCTTGATCATATTGCCAAGATTGACATAGGGCTCCATCTCGATGTGGCCACCCAAGTGCACGCGCGTCTCCGAGCTGTTCGAGCCGCCCCACAGCGGGCGGTCGTTGATCAGCGCCACACGACTCCCCAGTCGCGCTGCCGCAACAGCCGCGCACATACCCGATATGCCACCACCGACAACCACGAAATCGTACTCCTCGACCTCGGCCTTCACGGGGTTATGCTTAGTGCGGAATGTAGCGAGCGAAGTCGCTTCGGCGGGCAGAGTCGTAGTGTCAAGCGTGAGGTATACGGCGTCGCAACGCCCCTCGAATCCTGTTAAGTCGTGCAGGCGAAGTGTCTGCGGCCCTCGCTTTGTAATCTCCACTGATCCAGCGTATTGCCACTCCCATTCGTTGCCCGTGCAACCTAACTCGTTGGGTAACAGTGTCTCCCCTACACCAATGCGGAAAGCACCAGCACCGCGTCCCTCAGCCCACGGCGAGGTCCAGTTGTAGGTGCGGACGTAGATGTGATACTCGCCCGTACGGCGAATGTCGATCTCGGTCGAGGCATCCTCCACCGCCTTGCCCATACCGTGAGCAATGAGATAGGGCGATCCCATCTCGAAGGTGAACTGCTGATCGACCGACCAGCCGCCTTTGTTGTCAAAGCTCTCGGCTTCGATCAGTATGTCGCTACTCGTACTGCAAGCCGTCAGTGCCAGCAGGGCAGATATTAAAATGGATAGTTTTTTCATTAGGATGATCTTTAGATGTGGCAAAGTTACGAAAAAATCGTATTGAGTGTTCGTTTTTGTCGCAAAAAGCGGCTTTTTGTGTCGGTGACAAACGGTAATTGATGATTTATTGTAAAATTTTAATTTGCGATAAAAATAATTTGAATATCTATAAGTATATTAGGTAAAATTTATTATATTTGTAAGAGGAGGAGCGCGATAAGTTGAAAAACTCGGTAGTTGCGGGTGGGTGATGGCTTATCGACAGAGTTTTTCTGCAGATTCTCATCCGCTATAAGCGTGGGAGATTTGGTTTGGTGGTGCTAGCATCTTCGGCTGACGGTGCTAAATATGGCGATTTTCGCCCCTAAAATGTGATTTTCGCCCCGTATATGGATTTAGTCCCACGGCGGAGAGCCGTATCACATTTATTTTCATATTCGACCGAGAAGTACGAACTTTACAATAAAGAACTAAAAAAACAGAGTTTGTTTTTATGACAAAGATCAAAGGACATATAGTTGTGGATGTCGAGCGTTGCAAAGGTTGCGGCGTTTGCGTCGAGGCGTGCCCTTGCGATGTGTTGGGCCTTGCCGACGACGTGAATGGCAAGGGTTACCACTACGCTGTGATGGCCACAGCCGACGCCTGCACGGGATGTGCGTCGTGTGGTATAATCTGCCCCGACAGTTGCATTGTTGTTTATCGTCAAAAAATGGAGTAGATTATGCAGCAGGATGATGTAAGATTGATGAAAGGTAACGAGGTGATTGCTCACGCTGCCGTGCGTTGCGGTTGCGATGGCTACTTCGGCTACCCTATCACCCCGCAGTCGGAGGTGATGGAGACTCTGATGGAGTTGCGTCCGTGGGAGAGCACCGGAATGGTGGTCCTGCAGGCCGAGTCGGAGATCTCGTCTATAAATATGGTATATGGTGGCGCTGCAACGGGCAAGCGTGTGATGACCTCGTCGTCGAGTCCGGGCGTGAGCCTTATGAGCGAGGGCCTGAGTTACATCGCAGCTTGCGAACTCCCCTGCCTTGTGGTTAATTGCCAGCGTGGTGGCCCAGGATTGGGTACTATCCAACCTTCTCAGGGCGACTACTTCCAAGCCTGCAAGGGCGGCGGCCACGGCGACTACCACCTCATCGTGCTGGCACCCGCTTCGGTGCAGGAGATGCACGACTTCGTGAGCCTGTCGTTCGATTTAGCCTTCAAGCATCGCAATCCCGTTATGATCCTTGCCGATGGCGCCATCGGTCAGATGATGGAGAAGGTGGTGCTCGCGCCCCAGCAGCCGCGTCGTACAGACGAGCAGGTGGCCGAGGAGTGTGCCGCGTGGGCAGCTTGCGGCAAAGGCTCGCGAAAAAATAAGAACGTATGTACGTCGCTTCACCTGCAAACAGAGCAGATGGAGGATGTGAACACCCGACTTCAGGCCAAATATCGCCGTATCGAGGCCGAGGAGCAGCGTTGGGAGGAGTATATGTGCGACGATGCCGACTACATCATCGTAGCCTTTGGGTCGTCGGCTCGCATATGTTCGGCCACGGTCGAGCAGGCTCGTGCTGAGGGCATTAAACTCGGATTGTTGCGTCCGATCACGCTGTGGCCCTTCCCCAAGCGTCCGTTGGAGGCTATGGCCGAGCGTGGCGTGAAGGGATTTCTCTCGGTGGAACTCAATGCTGGTCAGATGGTCGAGGATGTTCGTCTGGCGGTCGAGGGACGTGCTCCCGTTTTGCACTATGGACGCACGGGTGGTATGATGTTCTCGCCCGATGATGTGCTGACTGAACTAAAGAGTAAACTTGTAAAGTAGAGCGAGTTATGGCAGAAGTAGAGATAAAGCAAGAGAATTTGGTACACGCCCGTCCGCGCCTTATCACGGACGAAGTGATGCACTACTGCCCGGGTTGCAGCCACGGTACGGTACACAACATCGTGGCCGAGGTGATTGACGAGATGGGCTTGGAGGGTGACGTGATTGGCGTTTCGCCCGTGGGATGTTCGGTCTTTGCGTACAAATATATTGATGTGGATTGGATCGAGGCTGCTCACGGACGTGCTTGTGCTGTGGCCACTGCCGCCAAGCGTCTGCATCCCAAGAAGTTGGTCTTCACATATCAGGGCGATGGCGATTTGGCCGCCATCGGTACGGGCGAGACCATCCACGCAGCTGCTCGTGGCGAGAATATCGTTACGATCTTCATCAATAACGCCATCTACGGTATGACGGGCGGTCAGATGTCGCCCACTACCCTTTTGGGAATGAAGACCGCCACCACCCCCTGCGGACGCAATGCGGCGTTGAATGGTTTCCCGTATAAGATTGCCGACATGATGGCTCACCTCGACGGTGCTACCTACCTCACGCGCCAGAGCGTGCATACCCCTGCGGCTGTGCGCAAGTGCAAGCGAGCCATCCGTAAGGCTTTCGAGAACTCGCTCGCGGGCAATGGCTACTCGTTGGTGGAGGTTGTGGCTACCTGCAATAGCGGTTGGAAGCTCTCTCCCGTTGCGGCCAATCAGTGGATGGAGGAGAATATGTTCCCGCACTACCCGCTGGGTGACATCAAGTGTACGGAATTACCCAAATAATTAAAGCGCGATAGATAGTATGAAGGAGACAATCATAATAGCAGGTTTCGGAGGTCAGGGAGTCCTGTCGATGGGTAAGATTCTGGCCTATTCGGGCGTGATGCAGGGCTATGAGGTGACGTGGATGCCCTCGTATGGTCCCGAGATGCGTGGCGGTACGGCCAATGTGACGGTCATAATCTCGGATCGACGCATCTCCTCACCCATTGCCGATCAGTTCGATACGGCCATCATCCTCAATCAGCAGTCGATGGATAAGTTCGTGAGCCGAGTGAAGCCGGGCGGAGTGCTGATCTACGACACCAACGGTATTACGCGAGCCCCGTCGCGTGATGATATTGAGATATATACGATCGAGGCTGCTGCCGAGTGTGCCCGTCAGGGACAGGCCAAGATGTTCAATACGATGATCTTGGGCGGCTACCTCAAGGTTAAGCCCGTCGTGGAGATGGAGTATGTTATGCAGGGCTTGAAGAAGTCGCTGCCCGAGCGTGCGTGGAATCTCCTTTTCTGTAACGAGCAGGCTATCCTCCACGGAGCGGAGATCATCCAGCGAGTAAAGTAGAATCTACATCGCGGGATGGCGCTTGAAGATAAGCGCAAGCGAAAATATGTGAGCAGCCTACGGGTTGCGCAAAGCAGCGAGTGCTATGGCAGGGAGGTCGTGGCACTCTCTTTTTGTACGAAGAGGGCGAAAGATGAAATATTTTTCGTAAATTTGTTCTTCGATAAAACAACTACCCTATGAGTCAGAATCAGCAAATAGCCAAAGCATTGGCAGCAGCGACCGATACGGCCGCCCTTGAGATTGGAATCGATGTGTTGGATCGTGTCGCCCCGATGTTTCGTGAGCAGTTTCCTGCAAAGCGGGCGTTGGTCGTGGCCGACGAGAATACTTGGCGTGCCGCGGGCGAGGCTGTGTACGCTTACCTTCAGCGCAAAGGCGTGGAGTGTGACGAGCCGTTCATCTTCACCGACAGCGACTTACACGCCGAGTGGCACTTCATCGAGATGCTCGACGAGCGCCTGTCGGCAACCGATGCCATAGCTGTGGCCGTAGGTTCGGGTACGATAAACGACCTGTGTAAGCTCTCGTCGTACCACCAGAATCGTCCCTATATGTGTGTTGCTACGGCGGCCTCGGTCGATGGTTACTCGTCGTTCGGCGCCTCGATCACCTACAAGAGTATGAAGCAGACCTTCACCTGCCCCGCCCCACGCGCTATTTTGGCCGATGTGGGCGTTATGGCGAAGGCTCCCGCCGAGATGACGGCTGCGGGCTATGCCGATCTGGCGGCCAAGATTCCCGCAGGTGCCGAGTGGATCATCGCCGACTTTATCGGCTCGGAGCCTATCCACCCTGAGGCGTGGCACATCTTGCAGGATAACCTGAAGGCGGCTCTTGCCGATCCCGAAGGCGTTGCGGCTCTACGACCCGAGGCTATCGCTCCTTTTGTTGAGGGGCTGATGCTCAGCGGTTTTGCTATGCAGGCGGCACGATCGAGTCGCCCCGCATCGTGTACCGATCACCTCTTCAGCCATCTGTGGAATATGCGTGATCATAAGCATAATGGCGTGACTCCATCACACGGATTTCAGGTGAGCGTGGGTACGCTGATGATGTGTGCGATGTTTGATCAGATGTATAAGTCGGACTTCACAACGCTCGACGTGGAGGCTTGCGTCAAGGCGTGGCCCACAGCCGACGAGGTGCGTGCGGCAGCCGATCAACTCTTTGCTGGCGAGGCATTTGCCGAGTTGGGTGTGACGGAAGTTATGGCCAAGTATGGCGATGCCGACGAGGTGCGTCGTCAGTTGCAACTCGTCAAGGAGGGCTGGCCCGAGCTGCGAGCCAAGCTGCAGGATCAGTGCTACACTTTCGCCGAGATGCACCGTATGCTCACCATCGTAGGCGCTCCGACCAAGCCCGAGGATGTGGGTATCTCGAAGCAGCAGATGCTTGCCGACGTGCCCTATGTGCGCCACATCCGTCGTCGCTACAATATGATGGATCTGGGATTGCGTGCCGGATTGCTCGACACTTGGGTTGATGGAGTCTTTGGCCGAGGCGGAGTCTGGGAGATTAAGTAGAAATGTTATAGAAAAAGAAGCTGTCTAACAAGGCTCTTTTGTCATCTGGCTCGCCCTCAAAATCCTCAT
>CAZWHN010000013.1:0-20997 GCA_964633635.1 uncultured Alistipes sp.
CCAACTTGCGCAACTGCTGAAGGATGATGCCGCCGTGCTTCTCCTTCCACTCCCAAGCGTGGGCGAGGAATTCTTCGCGCGTGAGGTCAGCCTTATTGATACCCTCAGCTGCGAGTTTGGCCACTACCTTAGCCTCCGTAGCGATCGATGCGTGGTCGGTTCCCGGCACCCAGCAGGCATTCTTGCCAGCCTGACGGGCACGACGCATCAGCACATCCTGAAGCGTGTTGTTGAGCATATGGCCCATATGTAACATACCCGTTACGTTGGGGGGAGGAATAACTATCGTGTAGGGCTCGCGAGCGTCGGGCTCCGAGTGGAAAAGTTTGTTCTCGATCCAATACTCATACCACTTCGATTCGATCTCTTGTGGTGTGTACTTGTCTGCTACCATAATCGTATATTTTTTGTTTTGTTTGAATTAACACTTCCCGTGCGCGCACACGATGCGCGTACAACTCGCAAAGATAGGAATAAAAAACCGAAATGGCACACGTTTGCAAAAAAAGAACTCTGCCGAGGTGACGATTTTCGACGTAATGGCTCTCCATACCCTGTATCGACCACTCGATAAAACAGAACGAGGCCGCCGTAACTCATTCGTTAGTGCGACCTCGCAAGGCGTTTGTTGTTAAATTTACATCATCAGCAGCGACTCCAAGAATATCACCACAATACCCGCCACATAGCCCGAGAAGGCCATCAGCGAGATGTTCTTCAGATACCAAGTGAAGTCGATCTTCTCCAACCCCATAGCCACAACACCTGCCGCTGAGCCGATGATCAGGATGCTACCTCCCACACCAGCACAGTAGGTCAATAGATGCCAGAACAGACCGTCGCGAAGGAACATCTCTGCATAGACGGGGTCGGCACTCGCAGCCACCGAGGCGGCATCGGCCACGGGGTACATACCCATACAGGCCGCTACGAGGGGCACGTTGTCGATAATCGACGATAGCACACCCACCACCGACGTGATGGCAAACACATCGTGAACCTTGTTGTCCAACCACTCGGCTGCGCTACTCAGTATGCCAGCGCTCTGCAGACCAGCCACCGACATCAGGATTCCGAGGAAGAAGAGTATCGTCGGCATATCAATGTTGTTCAGCACGCGCGAAACACGATGTTTCGAGGCCTCCTCCATACCGCGTTTTTTGTGGTCGTAGGCCCATTCGGTCACAACCCACAGACCGCCTAAAGCGAACATCATACCGACGTAGGGTGGTAGCCCCGTGATGCTCTTGAAGAAGGGGATAAAGAGCAATCCCGTCACACCTGCATACAATACCGCACGGCTGAAGCGCTTGCCGATGCCATCGGGCAGGGCCGCCGTATTATCCGCGGGCGGGAGACTCTTCTCGCCACGGCCGAGCATTCGGGTAGCGAAAAAGAGAGGTACGATAAGCGAGACGATGCACGGCAGAATAAGGTATGCTACAAGATATGGTGCCGTGACATTGCCTCGCATCCAGAGCATTATGGTCGTAATGTCGCCAATGGGTGACCACGCGCCACCGCTGTTGGCTGCAATGATAATGACTCCTGCGAAGATCCAACGATCGCGTGCGTCGGGGATGATGCGGCGCAACATCATAATCATAATGATCGTGGTGGTCATATTGTCCAGCACGGCCGACATAAAGAAGGTGATAAAGCCTAAGAGCCACACTAACGTGATCTTATTGCGCGAGGTGATGCGATCGGTGATAACGCCAAAGCCTCCGTGCGAGTCGATCAGTTCGACGATGGTCATTGCGCCGATCAAAAAGATCAGTGTCTCGCAAGTCGAGCCGAGGTGTTCGAGCAGCTCGTCACCCGTCGAGGGGTTGCCCGACATAAAAGCATAGATCGACCAGATGGCTCCGAACATTACCAGCGCCGTGGCCGCTTTGTTAATCTTAATCTGATGCTCCATAGCGATGCAGACATAACCCACCGCAAAGAGCAAAATCATTGCTGTAATCATCAGTAAATCAGTTTTTATAGAAAAGGCTTGCCGTCATTGAGTAAAGGAAAAGTGGAAAATAAAAATCGATGCATCATATTCAAAGCATCTGACGGCAAGCCGAATTCTATCCGACTATGCGTCATACGCATACGCCCATAGCCACACCCAAGCACTTTTGGATGCAGCATAACGTGTATGATGCGAAGGTTAAATGACGATCCGCCTCAGAGCATATACATAGTGATCCACGGCACGACCTTCCGCACGGTGGTGGCGCTCGATTTGTTGTGAGGCGTTAGTGTTGATGTATAGCGTGTTACGCAGTTTTGAGATGTGGTATTTGTCGTAGTAATGTTTCGTCGTCTTCGAGGTTGATTTCTCGCAGTTGCTGATGTTGTTTGCGCTGGTTGCGAAGTTC
This sequence comes from uncultured Alistipes sp., assembly GCA_964633635.1. Lineage (GTDB taxonomy): Bacteria > Bacteroidota > Bacteroidia > Bacteroidales > Rikenellaceae > Alistipes. The sequence goes on from CAZWHN010000013.1 coordinate 2,373, forward strand.
TCGAAGTGGGGTACTACGGCGTAGTCGGGGCGACTCTCTAAGGTCGATTGCAGGGGATTGTGCTCGTCGATGTAGCTCACGGGAGATTCGGTCACAGACTCCTCCTCCACGCAGAGGCGAGTCAGCAACGATGTGGCGTTGATGAGCAAAATCAAAAACAGTATTCCCCAAACTCTTTTCATCGACAGCAAATATACAAAAAAAAGCCGTCGATGTAACACCGACAGCTCTTTTTTTGAATAAATATTCTGTTTCGATGGATATTATAGGAATATGAGTTGCACGATAATGTAGATCGGCAGCAACACCACGAGCGAGAACTTGATCATATATCCGAAGAAACTCGGCATATTCACACCGCCCTGCTCGGCGATGGCCTTGACCATAAAGTTGGGGCCGTTGCCGATGTAGGTCATCGCACCGAAGAATACCGAACCCAGAGCAATGGCTCGCAGCAACATAACGTCGATTCCAGCCTCCAACACCGTGCCCGTCGCAGTGGGCAGACCCTGTGCCACGGTGTGGAATGCCACGGCAGTGGGCGAGTTGTCGAGGAATGCCGAGAGTATTCCCGAGCAGTAGTAGAACTGCCACGGCTCGCTGAGACCCAACTTCGCAGCGTTGGCGTTGAGGTAGATCAGCGCAGGGGTCATCGTGGCGAAGATGCCGATGAAGATGTAGGCCACCTCGATGATCGGCTTCCACGAATATTTGTTCTCCTTGCGGATACGCTTTTTCGTTGTGAACCACGATAATAGACCTAAGCCGATGAGTACTATCTCACGCAGGAAACGGATATGGATCGGCGAGTGGTGGTCGGCCATCTGGGGGATGTACGACGGGTTGAGGAACGACACCGAGAGCAGTATGCCTACGAGGTAGATGATGTTGATCTTGCCCTCGATCGTGATGGGGCTCTTCTCGTGCACATCGGCCATTATTGCCGCATTCTCCTCCTTGCGGTAGTAGATGTGGTAGTCAATCACAAGATATAACACCAACAGAATTACACCCACCGTCAACCATTCGGGGAAGAGCTTCATAAACCATCCGAACTCGGCACCACGCAGGTAGAGCAGGAACAACGGGGGATCACCCAACGGAGTGAGCACACCACCGCAGTTGGCCACCAACGCAATAAAGAATAGTATGGTGTGCGTTTTGTATTTGCGTTGCTGATTGACCTCCAGCAGCAGGCGGATGATGAGCATCGCTGCACCCGTGGTTCCGATGAACGAGGCGAGCAGAAATCCGATCGCCATTATGGCTGTGTTGTTGATTGGTCGGGCTTGAATATCGCCTCGGATGTGGATTCCGCCTGTGACGACAAACAGCGAACCGAGCAGGACGATGAACGGCACATAATCGAAGAGCATCATATGTTCGAGATCGCTCCCCATATCGTTCATTACCAGATAGATGCTTGCGGGCAGCGCAAGTCCCAATGCTACATATAGCTTATGGAGATTATTCTCCCACCAGTGTTCGGCCACGAGTGGCAAAACGGCAATACTGGTAAGCATAAGAGCAAAGGGAATTAGTGCCCAAAGTTCAATTTGATGCATACGTTAAAACCGATTTTTATTTTCCGCTGCGAAGATACGAAAAATAGTTGAATTAGGGGAGCGACTAATGACTGAAATCGTCTTTTTTTTGAGCTATGCGATCATTTGTTGCTCCCCGAAAACACCCCTTAGGGGTGTGAGTTATTAACAATTTACTAAAACCGATGGTGAAGTGGTTAATTTTTACTATTTTTGCAATCGTGAAAATGTGTAACTATGAGTAAGAAGAAAAATATTGATTTGACAGATTTGGAAGCACTGCCCGATTTGCTCGACGGCAGACATCAGGTGGTGCCCATCATAACCGGCGGTGATGACGTGGTCGAGCAGGTGGCTCTGCCCGAGTCGCTGCCCATTCTCTCGTTGCGTTCGTCGGTGCTCTTTCCAGGTGCTATCACCCCCATCACGGTAGGTCGTGAGAAGAGCATCAAATTGGTGCGCGACGTGAATGCCGACAATGGCCTTTTGGGTGCCGTGCTTCAGCGCGAGAGCGAGGTGGAGGTGCCCAAGCCCGACGATATGTACAAAGTGGGTACCGCAGCCCGCATCATCAAGATATTGGAGATGCCCAACGGCAACCTGACCGTCATCTTGAGTGGTCTGGAGAAGATCGAGGTGGGCGAGTACCTGCAGTCGGAGCCCTACTTGAAGGCTACCGTGCGTACGATCCGCGACTCGCAGCCCGATGAGGGTAATGTCGAGTTTCAGGCGCTGGTCGATTCGGTGCGTGAGGTGACACTCAACATCATCAACATCTCGCCCGTGATGCCCAAGGAGGCGGTCTTCGCCCTGAAGAATATCGATTCGCCCCGCGGACTTATCAACTTCGTCTGCTCGAATATGGACTTCACGGACGACGATCGTCAGGCTCTGCTGGAGGCTCCTGGTCTGCTGGCCCGTGCCCGTAAGTTGTTGGAGATTTTGGTGCGTGAGCAGCAGCTGGCCGAGCTCAAGAACGAGATTCAGGAGAAGGTCAAGCGCGAGATCGACAAGCAGCAGCGCGACTACTATCTCCAGCAGCAGATGCGCACCATTCAAGACGAGTTGGGCGATACGTCTGACGCCGAGATCGACAAGATGCGCGAGCAGGCTGCGAAGAAGAATTGGTCGAAGGAGGTGGGCGAACTCTTCGAGAAGGAGCTCACGAAGGTCGAGCGCCTGAATCCCGCCGTTGCGGAGTATTCGGTGCAGATGACCTATCTGCAACTTATGTTGGAGCTGCCGTGGAACGATCTGACTACCGATAACCTCGATTTAGAGTGTGCTCGCAAGCAGCTGGACGACGACCACTTCGGTCTGGAGGAGGTGAAGGATCGTATTCTGGAGCATCTGGCCGTGATTAAGCTCAAGGGTGATCTGAAGTCGCCCATCCTCTGCTTGTATGGCCCTCCAGGTGTGGGTAAGACCTCGCTCGGACGTTCGGTGGCGACCGCCTTGGGACGTAAGTTTGGCCGCATTTCGCTTGGTGGTCTGCACGACGAGAGCGAGATCCGTGGCCACCGTCGCACATACATCGGCGCTATGCCGGGCCGTATCATCCAGACCATCAAGCGTTGCGGCTCGTCTAACCCCGTCATCATCCTCGACGAGGTCGATAAGATCACGGTGAGCAACCACGGCGACCCCTCGTCGGCATTGTTGGAGGTGCTGGATCCCGAGCAGAACACCACCTTCCACGATAACTATCTCGACACGGAGTACGACCTCTCGAAGGTGCTCTTCATCGCCACGGCCAACGACATCGGTGCCATCAACCCCGCACTGCGTGACCGTATGGAGATGATCAACATCCCAGGCTACATCCTCGAGGATAAGATACAGATTGCTGCCAACCACCTGCTGCACAAGCAGTGCGAGGCGCACGGTCTAAGGGATGAGCAGCTGACACTCTCAACCCCCATTTTAGAGCAGATCATCTCGTACTACACACGCGAGTCGGGTGTACGTTCGCTCGATAAGCAGATTGCCAAGCTGGCCCGTGCCCGTGCCAAGCAGATTGCCTTTGGCGAGGAGTATGCCGAGGCGCTTACACCCGCCGATCTGGAGAAGATTCTCGGCAAGCCCAAGTTCCGCCGCGATGAGTACGAAATCGCTGGTATGATCGGCGTTGTTACGGGGCTGGCGTGGACAGCCGTTGGAGGCGACATCCTCTACATCGAGTCGGTGCTCACCCCTGGTAAGGGCGCACTTAACCTGACGGGTAATTTGGGCGATGTGATGAAGGAGTCGGCCACGATCGGATATGAGTGGGTGCAGGCTCACAACGAGGAGTTGGGCATAGCTGCCGAGGTGTTCGAGAAGAAGAATCTTAACATCCACGTTCCCGAGGGCGCAATCCCGAAGGATGGTCCCTCGGCAGGTATCACAATGGTGACCTCAATTGTCTCGACCTATACGGGTCGTGAGGTGCGCGAGCGTATTGCGATGACGGGCGAGATGACTCTGCGTGGTCGTGTAATGCCTGTGGGTGGCATCAAGGAGAAGATCCTGGCCGCTAAGCGTGCTGGCATCACGGAGCTTATCTTGTGCGAGGAGAATCGCAAGGATGTCGAGGAGATCAAGGCCGAGTATGTTGCTGGCCTGAAGTTCCACTACGTCAATCGTATCGAGCAGGTGCTCGAGTTGGCACTTAAAGATAAATAGCCTATGAAACCGCTGAAGTTTATAGCCATCATTCCAGCCCGTTACGCCTCTACTCGTTTCCCGGGTAAGCCGCTCGCTCGGTTGGGTGGTATGCCCGTTATCGAGCGTGTATATCGTCAGGTCAAGGGCGTTGTGGAGGATGTTGTTGTGGCGACGGACGATGAGCGTATCCTCGCCGCTGTTGAGGCCTTTGGTGGCCGAGCCGTGATGACCTCCGACAAACACCGTAGTGGCACCGACCGTTGCTGGGAGGCTTATCAGAAGCAGGGCAAGGAGTACGACGTCGTAATAAACGTGCAAGGCGACGAGCCCTTTATTGCTCACTCGCAGTTGCGTGCCATTATGGCCTGCTTTGAGGATGAGGCTACCGACATCGCAACGTTGGTAAAACCCTTTACCGTGGAGGATGGCCTTGCGGCGTTGGAGAGTCCCAACTCGCCCAAGGTGGTGCTCGACAGCGAGTCGCGTGCGATCTACTTCTCGCGTTCGGTGATCCCCTATCTGCGTGGTGTGGAGCGTGAGCAGTGGCTCGAGCAGCACACCTTCTATAAACATATAGGTATGTACGCCTTCCGTTGTGAGGCTCTGCGTGAGGTTACCTCGCTCGATCCCTCGCCTCTGGAGATGGCCGAGTCGTTGGAGCAGCTGCGCTGGTTGGAGAATGGATATAAAATAGGTGTAGGCATCTCGTCTATCGAGACCGTGGGCATCGACACCCCCGAGGATCTGGAGCGTGCCGAGGAGTTTTTGCGAATGCAGAATTTATAATTAGATATAACAATGAAAAAATTTGTTGCAGGACCGTGTGTAATCGAGTCGGCCGAGCTGCTGGACGTTGTGGCCGAGCGATTGGTCGAGATAAATAAGCGTCTGGGTACGGATATCATCTTCAAGGCCTCGTTCGACAAGGCCAACCGCACCTCCCTTTCGTCATACCGTGGCGTGGGGCTGGATAAGGGCTTGCAGATGCTCGCGGATGTGAAGCAGAAGTGGGGTCTTAAGCTCTGCACCGACATCCACGAGGCGTGGCAGGCAGCTCCTGCGGGCGAGGTGATCGACGTGATTCAGATTCCCGCCTTTCTGTGTCGCCAGACCGATCTGCTGGTCGCTGCGGCAAAGACGGGCTGCACGGTGAACATCAAGAAGGCACAGTTCCTCTCGGGTGAGGATATGCGTTACCCCTACGAGAAGGCGATCCGTTCGGGTGCCGAGGAGGTGTGGCTCACCGAGCGTGGAAATATGTACGGTTATAACAATCTGGTGGTCGATTTCCGCAACATTGCCGATATGCTGAAGATCGCCCCCACGGTAGTGATGGATTGCACCCATAGCGTTCAGCGTCCAGGTGCGGCAGGTGGCAAGACGGGTGGCAACCGCGAGTTCGTGCCCGCTATGGCTCAGGCTGCCAAGGCTTTTGGTGCCAACGGATTCTTCTTCGAGGTACATCCCACGCCCGACGAGGCTCTGAGCGATGGGCCCAATATGTTGCGCCTCGACGAGATGGAGAGTGTTGTGGCTGATTTGCTGTAAGAATTGATAAATACTAAGATAATGAGCGGATTAACTTCTCAAGAGATATTGGATCTGGCTTCGCGCACGCTGCGTCTGGAGGCCGATGCGTTGAATAATTTGTCTGCGTCGCTGGGCGAAGAGTTCATCGGGGCGGTGGATCGGGTGCTTGCCTGCCGAGGCAAGGTGATCATCACGGGTATGGGTAAGTCGGGCCTTGTGGGTCGCAAGATTGCGGCCACGCTGGCCAGCACTGGCACGCCGAGCTTCTTCCTCCACCCGGGCGAGGCCTTCCACGGCGATTTGGGTATGATCTCGCAGCAGGATGTGGTGCTGGCGCTCTCGCACTCGGGCGAGACGGACGAGGTGCTGAAGATCGTTCCCTTCATCCACACCAACGGCAATGTGCTGATCTCGATCACGGGCAATGCCAACTCGACGCTGGCCAAGAATTCGGATATCCACCTCGATACGGGTGTTAAGGAGGAGGCCTGCATCCTGCAGCTCGCCCCCACAACCTCCACCACAGCACAGTTGGCGCTGGGTGATGCGTTGGCCGTGGCACTGATGCGTGCGAGGGAGTTCACCGCTATGGATTTCGCACGTCTGCACCCAGGTGGCAGTCTGGGTCGTCGCCTGCTGATGACCGTTGCCAACGTGATGCGTAGTAACGACCTGCCCACGGTGGGTGTGGAGTGTACGGCCACGGAGATGATCCACCGTATGACCCGTGGCGGTCTGGGCCTGATTGTGATCTGCGACGGCGACCGCATCGAAGGCATCGTCACCGATGGCGACCTGCGTCGTGCTATGGAGAGCCGCCAGAGCGACTTTTTTAATATCCGTGCCATCGACATTGCCAGCCGACAGCCCAAGTGCATCAACGTGAATGCCAAGCTGATCGACGCCGAGAAGATGATGACACAGCACAAGGTCAATTCGCTGCTCGCCACCGACGACGAGGGCGCGTTGCGAGGCGTAATACAAATCTACGACATAAAACTTTAACCAATGAAAGATACCATCATCTCGGCTGCCGTGAAGCGTCGTGAGCTTTGGATTCTGCTCGCCTGCTTTGTTGTGGCCAATATCGTTAACTGGGTTGCTATCATCAAGTTCCAGACGCCGTGGTATGAGATCTTCACGCAGATAGGTTATGTGCTGGTGACAACAGCTCTATTCTACTGCCTGCTGCTTGTGGTACGCATTGCGTGGTGTGTTTTCAAACACCTTTTTGGGTAAGAAGTAGTGGCTTCGGAGTTCGTACATAGCAACAAAAACCCGTTGCATCCCACCTCGCTCCTCTCGTTTCGGGCTATGCACACTCGCATCGAGGTGCTCTTCACAGGCGTAGATGAGGCTGAGGGGCGCCGTCTTGCTCAGGCTGTTGAGGCTATGACGCTCGATATGGAGCGTCGCTTCAATCGCTTCGATGAGCGTAGTCCGCTTGCGGTGTTGAATCTGCGTGGACGCGAGGGCGGTGTTGAGGTCGATGACGAACTCTTTATGGCGCTGGAGCTGTGCGAGGCGTTTCGTCGTGGCACGGCTGGATATTTCGATATTGCGACCGATACAGCCATCGTGGGTCAGCAGAGCTATGCACTCGATGCCAAGAGCCACTGTGTCAGCTACCTGCACGATGGCGTGAGCCTCGATATGGGCGGCTTTGCCAAGGGCTTTGCGCTGGAGCGTGTGCGACAACTGTTTGCCGACGAGGGTATTGCCACAGCGCTGATGAACTTCGGCGACAGCTCGGTGGCATCCATCGGCCATCACCCCTATGGCGAGTGGTGGGCTGTGGGTGTCGAGCATACTCGTTTGCGTGGCACGATGGCGCACGAGGTGCATCTGTCAGATGGTGCTATGTCGGTGTCGGGGCGTTCGAGGGATGGGCGTTACCACATCGTCAATCCTACCACGGGAGGCCATGTCGCGGGTGAGGAACTGATTCTTGTCGAAGGGCGTTCGGCATTGGTCGCGGAGGTGCTTTCGACGGCGCTCTATGCCGCTCCGCGATTGCAGCGTGAGGTTATCATTGGTCAATACGAGGGCTACCGTGCCACCGAGATCTACTGCCGTGCGGGCGGTGGCGTGGAGCTACGTGAGATTGGAAAGAAAAGATAAAAAACAATATAGAGATGAACAGAAAAGAGTTTTTGTCCGATTGTTCTCGGATGGGTTTTGCTGGTGTGGCGTTGTCACTCTTCCCGTGGCTGGAGTCGTGTACGGAGAAGGCCAAGCAGCAGGTGCAGGGCGAGAAGGCCCGCATTGGTATCATAGGCACGGGCTCGCGTGGCCTGTTCCACATCCAGCATCTGTTGCAAATTCCTAATGTCGAGGTGGTGGCTCTGTGCGATAATTACCGTCCCCATCTGGAGGATGCAGCGCAGTATTACCCTGCGGCCAAGCTCTACGACGACTACCGTCGATTGCTTGAGGATAATAACGTGCAGGGCGTAATCATTGCCACACCGCTCTATCTGCACGCACGGATGACTATCGACGCCCTCAAGGCTGGCAAGCGTGTCTTCTGCGAGAAGTCGATGGCCTACACGCTGGACGAGGCGTTGGAGGTCTATAACTGCTGGCGCGAGCAAAATGGCGTGCTGCTGATCGGTCAGCAGCGTCTGTTCGATCCCAAGTATATCAAGGCTATGCAGATGATCCACTCGGGCGTGATCGGCGATGTGGTGGGCGTGCGTAACTATTGGTATCGCAACAACGATTGGCGTCGTGAGGTGCCCTCGCCCGAGCTGGAGCGTCACATCAATTGGCGACTTTACAGTGAGTACTCGCGTGGCCTTATGACCGAGCTTGCCTGCCACCAGTTGCAGAATGGCTCGTGGGCTATGGGTATGTTGCCCGAGCGTGTGATGGGATCGGGTAGCCTGATACATTGGAATCGGGTCGATGAGCGCGATGTATATGACAACGTGTGCGCCATCTTCACCTATCCCAACGGTGTGAATATGACCTTCGAGTCGATCATCTCGAACAAGCACTTCGGTATGGGCGAGCAGATTCTCGGATCGAAGGGTACGATCGACCTTGTGACGGGTATGCACTACACCGACGAGCCCGCCCCGAAGGGCACGGGTATGCACCAACTCATCGAGCAGATCGAGAATGGTGTTATGAGCAACTCGGTCTTCGCTGGCACAAGTTGGGCTGCCGAGACCGCTACGTTGTCTCCGGGTATGCCCATCCTGCCCAATATCAAGGTGGTGACGGGCGAGAGCTCGGTGGGTGCCGAGGCCGATGGCTCGAAGGAGCTTGTCGAGGCATTCATCCACGCCGTGATCACGGGCAAGCAGCCTGAGAAGGTGTTGGAGGAGTCGTACTACGCTACGCAGTTTGCTCTTTTGGCCGACAAGGCTATGCACGAGGGTGCAATCCTGACGCTCGACGAGAAGTATAAGATCCCTTACACTCCGATGAGAATGAAATAGTTATGTACACAGGCCTGCAAGAATATATCACCTGTCTGGAGCGCGAGGGGGAGCTTATAAGGGTTAAGACGCCCGTCAGCACTCGCTTCGAGATTGCCGAGATTGTCGATCGCATCGTCAAAAGCGAGGGCGGAGGCAAGGCTCTGCTCTTCGAGAATACGGGCACGGAGTTCCCGCTTGTGGTCAATATGATGGGCTCGAAGCGTCGTATCGCTATGGCACTCGGTGTGGAGCATCTTGACGAGGTGGCGCAGCGTATCGATGCATTGCTCAAGGATGCCCTCTCGCCCAAAGGGTCGCTGTGGGAGAAGATGCGTATGCTGCCGCTGTTGGCCGATGTGGCGAAGTGGTTTCCGCAGAGTGTGTCGGGACGTGGTGCTTGTCAGGAGGTTGTGTGGCAGGGCGACGAGGTTGATCTGGAGCGTCTGCCGATGTTGCATTCGTGGGAGTCGGACGGTGGGGCGTTCGTTACGCTGCCGATGGTGAACACGGTTGATCCCGAGACGGGGCTACGCAATGTGGGAATGTATCGTATGCAGCGCTTCGACAAGCGCACTACGGGTATGCATTGGCACATCCACAAGACGGGCGCACGCCACTACGACGCCTATAAACGCCTGGGGCAGCGAATGCCCGTTGTGGTGACCTTAGGAGGCGATCCCGCCTACACCTACGCCGCCACAGCTCCTATGCCCGACAATATGGACGAATATCTGCTGGCAGGATTCCTGCGTCAGCGACCTGTGCGATTGGTCAAGGCACTGACGTGCGATATTCGCGTGCCCGAGGATTGCGACTTCGTGATCGAGGGTTATGTCGATCCCGCGGAGGAGAAGGCCATCGAGGGCGACTTTGGCGATCATACGGGTTTCTACTCGCTCAAGGATCTCTATCCCCGTTTCCACGTCACCTGCATCACGCATCGTCGCAATGCGATCTATCCCGCCACGGTTGTCGGAGTGCCTCCGCAGGAGGATGCCTACATAGCCGAGGCTACGGAGAAGATCTTCCTTGCTCCGATACGCCTTGCCGTGCAGCCCGAGGTGAGGGATCTGTGGATGCCTATCGAGGGTACGGCGCATAATCTGGCTGTGATCTCGATCGACAAACGCTACGAGGGTCAGGCCCACAAGGTGGCGCAGTCGATGTGGGGCGCAGGGCAGATGATGTTTAATAAATATATGGTAGTGGCATCGGCCGAGCACGATATTCGCTCCTTTGCGACGTTGGGACGGCTGCTGCGACGTGCCGATCTGGATAGGGGCGTTATCCGCTCGGAGGGCGTTCTGGATGTGCTGGACCACGCTACGGCAACGTGTGGTTTTGGTGGTAAAATGGCCATTGATCTTACGGGAGTCGATCCCAATTCGGCGGTTGAGCCTATCGCAGCTCCTCGCACGGCCGAGCCTTATGGTAGCGTGACGTTGTTCGACACCCGCTTTGTGGAGGAGTACGGTTTGCTGATTCTCTATGCCGACGAGAGCCGTCCCGTTGAGGTTGATGCGGAGGCTTACCTCGAGCATAATGCCATCAGTGGAATGAAGTATGTGGTGCTGTTCGACTATCAGGCTGCGGGAGCAATGACACCGAACGATCTGCTGTGGCTTGCAATGGCCAATAGCGACCCGCGTCGTGATGTGAAGCGACTCGGTGGTGGCGAGCTACTCATCGATGCCCGCAGCAAGCACCCGGCCGTGGGGCAGAATCCGCAGCGTTTTCCCAATGTGGTGATGTCCTCGACCGAGACAATCCACCTTGTCGATCGACGCTGGGAGGAGTACGGCTTGGACGATAGGATCGAGTCGCCGTCGCGTCGTTATCGTAAGTTGTGGCTCTCGGCAAAGGCCGAGTGGTAGCCTTGTGGAAAATCTAACGGCATAATTCAAACATCGTTCGCCTATGAAACTCTTCTCGGAGCAGGAACGGCGAGGCTTACTCGTGCTGATGCCTCTGCTGTTTGTGATGGTTCTGTTGGCTCTGCTGGTCGATAGAACAGAGTCATCGCAACTGCTTTCGAGTGCGGCAGAGACTTCTCCGAAGCCTGTGCAGCTTCGCCCGTTCGATCCCAATGTGGATGAGTATGAGCAGCTTCGGCAGGCGGGTCTCCCCGTTGATGTGGCTGTTGGGATCGTTCGCTGGCGCAGCTACGGCAAGGTCTATCGTATGGCTGAGGATCTGGCTCAGGTGACGGGCGTGACAGATTCGATTTATGCGATGCTCAAACCATACGTCGTAATTGCCGATTCGCTTGCACCACATTCGCGTTACAAGGAGTCGGAGCAGAGTCAGTCTTTGAGGCGTTCTGCCGATCGAGGCTCGTCGCAGGGTCGTGCGTTGCAGAGCAAGAATGATGCTACGGCACAATTCACGCCTGAACGATTTTTGATCGATACTGCCTCGGTGGAGTATCTTACGCATTGGGGCTTCTCCTATCGTCAGGCCGAGGTTGTTGTGCGCTATCGTGATGTGAGTGGTGGTATTCGCTCGGAGGAGCAGTTGCGTCGTTGTTATGTGGTGAGTGACGAGATGGCTTCGCGCCTATTGCCTTACATAATCTTCTCGGCAGAAAGTGCAAGCACGGCAGATAGTGGCCGTGCAGTCGTTGAGCAATCTGTCGCACCAACCACTGCCCAAGATCAGCCGCAACCATCCCCGAATGGCCTCCTTGAGATCAACGGGGCCGACTCGGCAGCGCTGGTGGCTATCAATGGCATAGGGGCAAAGAGTGCTGCGCAGATCATCCGCTACCGCGAATTGTTGGGCGGATACCACTCTGTGAAGCAATTATCGGAGCTAAAAATCATTACAGAGAGTAATTTTGAGAAAATTTTACAACAAATTTGCTGCGATAGTTGCAAAATTTCAAAAATTGATATTAACTTTGCGGGTCCGAAAGAGTTAGAGCGTCATCCATACGTTTCGGCGCAGGCTCTGAGGCGAATTATTAAGCAACGACAATTGAAAGGAGGTTGGAGTAGAATCGAGGATTTGATCGACGATGACATATTATCTGAGGATGAGGCCGAGCGTTTGGCTCCATATCTTCGGTTCGGGCTTTAAGCCATCTGGAAGTGCGTTACAAAACAATAGGCATTGGTGCGATCGGTGATCGCATTGGCCACAGCTAAACACAACAACACAAACAAGAATTATTAATAACAAAAAATAAAAGATTACTACTATGATTATTATGCCGGTAAAGGAGGGCGAGAACATCGAGAAGGCCCTGAAGAAGTTTAAGCGTAAGTATGAGCGTACGGGTGTTTTGAAGGAGCTGCGTCGTCGTCAGTACTTCACCAAGCCCTCAATCGCAAAGCGCGAGCAGATGCAGCGCGCCATCTACGTTGAGCACACCTACCGTCAGGAGGAGTAATACGTTAGAGTCAACGACTCAACACAATGGGTTGCCCGTCGAAGTGCGGGCAACTTTTTTTTATTTTTCTATTCCGAAAAAAAATCGTACCTTAGAGCCAAATTTCATTTGGATTGCAATGATAGTAGAACTTATCTCAAAATATCTGGAGAGTAACAAGCGTCTGGTGGTGCCCAACCTCGGTACGTTCATCGTCAAGGAGGCTGGTCGCACGGTGCTCTTCTCCAATCTGATCAAGACCGACGACGGTGTTTTGCGCTCGTTGCTCGAGGCTACGGGAGTGTCGGAGTTGGAGGCTGCGGGCAGTGTCGATCGCTTTGTCTTTGAGGTGAATTATCGTCTTGAGAATACGGGCGTTTGCCATTTCGGAGGCTTTGGCGAGCTGCGCAGTGGCGCTAATGGTACGGTGCAGTTCACCTTCAATCCTCAGACTCAGGGCGAGAATCTCGACGGCAATATGGCCGCTAAGTTGGCCGAGCGCAAGGCCGAGAATGAGGCCCAGAGTGCCAATGTGCCCGTTGTGGAGCAGCCCGTTGAGGTAAAGCCGCAGCCTGAGCCTACCCCCGTGATAGATACGGACGAGAGCGAGGAGGATCACATCGACGTGATGCCTCGCCAGCAGGAGGTTGAGCCGAAGAGCGTCGAAGAGCGTCGTCCACGTCGTGAGCGTGGCAGCAACGACCACATCAAAGGCTTACGCTATGGCAAGGGTCATAAGATAGTGACGGGACGCGAGAGCGCCACTTCGCGCAGGAGCAACCGCAGCGACCTGATTATGAAGATCGCCATCGGTGCCGCCATCATCGCCACGTTGGCTTTGGCCTACGGCTTGTATAACGATTGGCGTAATTCGCGTTATATGTACGAGGGCCTCTACGACGAGGAGTCTTACGAAGAGCCTACCTCGACAGCCGAGGATGGCGTGACAAACCCCGATTTGGAATACATAACACCTAACAATTAACGTTTCAGCCAATGGCAGAGGTCGATATAATGTCGGTTAAACAACGATTCGGCATCATCGGTAACTCCGATGCGATGAATCGTGCCCTGAGCGTCGCACTGCGTGTCGCTCCGACCGATCTGTCGGTGTTGGTCACGGGCGAGAGTGGTGTGGGTAAGGAGTTCTTCCCGCAGATCATCCACGCCTATTCGGCCCGTAAGCACTCGAAATATGTCGCCGTAAACTGCGGTGCAATCCCCGAAGGAACCATCGACTCGGAGCTCTTTGGCCACGAGAAGGGTTCGTTCACGGGTGCTACCGAGGCTCGCAAGGGCTATTTCGAGGAGGCCGACGGCGGAACCATCTTCCTCGACGAGGTGGGTGAGTTGCCCCTCTCTACGCAGGTGCGATTGTTGCGTGTGTTGCAGTCGGGCGAGTTTATGCGTGTGGGTTCGGCGCGTGTGCAGAAGACCAATGTCCGCGTGGTGGCCGCCACGAATAACGATCTGCTGAAGTCGATCGAATCGGGCCGCTTCCGCGAGGATCTCTATTATCGACTCAATACGGTGCCTATCTCGGTGCCTGCTCTGCGTGAGCGTTCGGAGGATATTCCTCTGCTGTTCCGCAAGTTCGCAGCCGATGTGGCCGTGCAGTATAAGATGCCAGCCGTGCAGCTCGACGAGGGGGCGCGTGCCCTGTTGCAGAGCCACTATTGGCGTGGTAATGTGCGTCAACTGAAGAATGTGGCCGAGCAGATCTCGGCATTGGAGCGTAGCCGCACCATCACAGCCGATGTGCTGGCCTCGTACCTTACACCTGCGCACTCGTCATCCACAACGATGACCATCGGTGGGGCGGGTGCTGAGGAGTACTCCTCGACCGAGCGCGAGTTGCTGTATAAGATTCTATTTGATATGCGCAGCGACATCAACGACCTGAAGCGTATGCTCACCGATCTATTGCACGGTGCGGGTCACGCCGCTCAGCCTCCGCAGCACGAGGTTATCGGATTGTTGCCCTCGTCGTCGGTGGTGCACCCCTCGACGGTTGTAGCACCGAGCGATTATGCCGAGAGCGAGGTCGTTGAGGAGGTGCCGCACAAGGAGCTCACCAAGGCCGATATGCAGCGCGAGCAGATTCTGTCGGCTCTGCGTGAGAATAATGGCCGCCGACGCGATGCGGCCAAACAGCTCTTTATGTCGGAGCGCACGCTCTATCGCCGTATCAAGGAGTTAGGTATTAGCGACGAGGATATTTAATTTGGAAAAACGTAATCGAATGCAGATAGTGAAAAAGATATTTCGACGATCGCTGGCTGTGGGGCTGGTGCTTGTGGGGCTGGTTGCGAGCGGGTGTATATTTATGCGCGGCGGCTACTCCTTCTCGGGTGCGAGTATCCCCGATGCGGCCAAGACATTCAGCGTGGCCTACTTCCCCAACAATGCTCCGATGGTGTCGCCTACGCTCAGTACGATGCTGACCGAGACACTGCGCGATAAGTTCCTTCGCCAAACCAAGTTGCAGATGGTCGAGGAGGGTGGCGACTTCGCCTTCGAGGGCGAGATTACGGGCTACACCTCGACAACGGCTTCGGTGTCGAGCGACAACTATGCCCAGCTGAACCGTCTGACCATCACCGTTAGGGTGGAGTTCACCAACCTTATCGAGCCGCAAAACTCCTTCTCGCAGACCTTCTCGCAGTTTGCCGATTACGATTCGCAGCAGCTACTCACCGACATCCAGTCGGAGATCGATCAGGAGATTGTGGATCAGATTGTAAACGATATTTTTATGGCTTCGGCGGCAAATTGGTAGTGATATGGGAAAAATTTTTCAAAAAAATTACGAACCTGCCGACGACTGCATAGAGATTGCTCGTGAGCAGGTCGAGAGCCTGCTTCGTAGTGAGCGTTGGATGCCCGAAGGGGAGTTGGATGAGGCTACGGATGGGGTAGCGAAGGGCTCTTTGGAGCAGGGCACGCAGATGCTGTATGAAAGGCCTTTGTTGAAGGTTAAAGCGATTGATATTGAGCGTCTTATGGCTGTTACGTCGGAGGATATTATCGACCGTTTTTTGCGTGTCGAGCCTCGCCGCATCGTGGCCGAGGAGGGTGAAGTGCAGCAGGAGATTGTCACCGAGGCCGACTTCGACGACGAGGACGATATGGTGAGCGAAGAGCTGGCCGAAGTGTACCTCGCTCAGGGGTTGAAAGATATGGCAAAAGAAACTTATCGTAAATTAAGTTTGCGAAATCCCGAAAAAAGTATTTACTTTGCAGAGATTATCTCGAAGATAGATAGAAACAATTAAAAAATAGTAATAGAATTATGTTGTATTCAATTTGTATCGTATTGATTCTCGTTGCGAGCATTATCCTCATTTTGGCCATTTTGGTTCAGAATCCCAAGAGCGGTATGGCTGCCAACTTTGGTGCTGCAAATCAGGTTATGGGCGTTCGTGAGTCTGCCAATATCCTTGAGAAGACCACTTGGACTCTGGCTGGCTTGATCGTCGCTTTGAGCCTCGTTGCTACCATCTCAATGAAGGATGGCGTAGTTTCGACCGGCGGTGCATTGCAGCAGGACGCTGAGGCCTTGATGGAGCACGTTAATGCCAGCGCATCGCAGGCTATGCCCCAGAGCGAGATCCCCGAGAACATTCAGATGGAGACTCCCACCGAGTTCCCCGCTAACTAATCGGATCCTCGGCCACGAGGCGAGAAACAATTTAGGAGAGAACGCATCCCATTTTGGGGTGCGTTTTTTGTTGGAGTAGAGTATTCCGTCTATTTACGCACGCATCCCTTAGCTGAGGATGCGTTTTTGTTTGCGCGTAAGCCTTAATTCATATAGGTATGACGGCCAAAATTTCGGCAAACTAAATATTTTAGTTAGAAAACTAAATAAAATAGTTGTATGTGAAAATTTTTTAGTTATATTTGCATTAGCAAACACTTAAAACTCTACAACTATGCAGAAACTAACCAACCGCGAAGAGGTATTGATGCAGATCTTTTGGTTGCAGGGCCCGATGTTCGTCAAGGATATTGTGGCGCTGTACGACGATCCGAAACCCCACTTCAACACCATCTCGACGATGGTGCGCACGCTCGAGTCGAAGGGCTTTCTCGACCACGAGGCTTTTGGCAACACCTACCGCTATCGCCCTATCATCTCGCAGGAGGAGTTCTCGAAGGGTGTGCTGGGTAGTGTGGTGACGCGCTACTTCGAAAACTCTTACCAGTCGGTCGTGTCGGCGCTGATTGCCGAGGAGAAGATCTCGGTCGATGAATTAGAGGAGCTGATCCGCAAGGTGCAGAATCAGTAATCCCAAACCCGCAAACGACCCAACCGATCCAACTCCTATCCCCGAAAACTCAAAACGTGAGCGTATGTTTGATTTTCTGATATATCTCGGCCAGTCGTCACTCTGCTTGGCGGCGCTCTATCTGATCTATAAGGTGGCTATGAGCAACGAGACTCTGCACCTGCTTAATCGTGTTCTGCTGCTCGGCTCGGTGGTGCTGTCGGCTGTGCTGCCCCTCTGCCGTGTGAAGGTGGTCAAGGAGTACGATGCCGCCCCAACCATCGCCTCGATCGAGTTCGACGACGTGGTCGTGGCAGAAGTGGCCAATTTAGGTGTCGATTATGTTGCTCTGCTGAAGGATGTTGCCGTGATGGTCTTCCTGATTGGCGTGGCCTTTATGGTGGCACGTCTGGCCGTGGGCATCTACTCGGTGTGGCGACTGATCCACAGCGGCCCCGTGAGCGTCATCGAGGAGGATGTGACCCTCACCGTGGTGGATAATATCTCCTCGCCCTTCAGTTGGTTTGGCCATATTGTGATCTCGGAGAACGATGTACACAACTTCCGTCGTATGATCCTCGAGCACGAGCTGGCTCACATCCGCCTGCGCCATTCGTGGGATGTGATGGCGGTCGATATGGCGCTGTGCCTGTGGTGGTTCAACCCTGCTATGTGGCTGCTCAAGCGTGAGTTGCAGAATCTGCACGAATATCAGGCCGACGATGCTGTGCTCAACAGCGGCATTGATGCGAAAACCTATCAAATGTTATTAATAAAAAGAGCAGTTGGCCCAAGACTCCACTCTGTTGCCAACTGCTTGAATCACAGTACTCTTAAAAATCGAATTACTATGATGTGCAAGAAAACTTCATCGAGGTGGGCTGCAGCCAAGGCGCTGCTGGTCGTGCCTATGGTGGCTGTTGCGCTGTCAGCGTTTGCCACAACCGTCTATGTACCCCGCGAAGTACAAGACAAAGTTACGGTAAATTCTCTAAATCTGCAAGACGAGGAGAATAAGCCCGTTTATGTCGTCGAAGGAAAGGTCGTTGCCTACGACGATATTAATAAGTTGGATCCCAACACTATCGCGCAGATGGAGGTACTCAAAGAGGAGAAGACCAAAAACGAGTATGTCACCAAACACGGCTTGAATATCTCGGCAGAGGAGTTCAAGAATGGCTTGGTTGTAATCACTCTGAAGAAGGATGGCGAGGCGGCTGCCTCAGCCGAGGCTACAAAGGGCACAATCGTAATTGCCGATAAGGCAAGTGCTGAGAAGGTGAGCCTGCGTCAGGCATTGCAGATGAATTTGCGACCAGTTGAGGGACTGTATGGTGTGGCCAAAGCCGAGGTTACGGTCAATCCCGACGGTAGTTTCGATAAGGTGAACATCAATTGTAGTAACAAGGAAGAGGATAAGGATTTGACCCCCTTGGTCAACGAGGTGTCGCGTGCCCTCCACTCTGCGATCAAGAGAGCGGAGCTTCCCGCAAAGAAGACAACGTACAGCTACGACATCTCGTTTTGCATCCAAACCGACGATGGCATTTTGCAGAGCAATGTTCCCGTGAGCGACGATGCGATTGTTGTGATGACGTATGGTGGCAGCAAGGCTGCTGGGCAACCCAAAACACAGAGCAGTACAATCAAGATTGTCGGTAATGGCGACCAGCCCATAATGACCACCGTGCAGCTCAATACTCAGGGCGAAGGCAAGAAAACACTCATAGTTAATGGTAAGGAGATGCCTTATGAGTATAGAGACATTATTAGCTCGGAGAATATTAAGGAGATCGTAATTAATAAATTGGACGACGGTAGTAGTGTGGTAAATAT
>CAZWHN010000013.1:21097-22922 GCA_964633635.1 uncultured Alistipes sp.
CCCTATATCAAAGTCGAGAAGATGCCAACATTCCAGGGTGGCGATCTAAACACTTTCCGCAACTGGATTCAGGGTCAGATTCAGTACCCCGCCGAGGCCGCTGCAAAGGGCATTTCGGGTCGTGTGGTATTCTCGTTCGTGGTTGAGAAGGATGGCTCTACGTCCGACTATACGGTGCTGGCTTCGCCCGACAAATCGCTCGCTGACGAGGTTGAGCGTATCTTCAAGACTTGTCCCAAGTGGGAGCCCGGTACGCAGGGTGGCGAGACGGTGAGAGTGAAATATACTGTTCCTATTGTATTTGCGATGCAGGGAGAGGCAAAATAAAACCAACCATAAGTAACTCATAATTTTCAGGCGGGAATCCCACGAGGGGTTTCCGCCCTTTTGTTGCTACTCGGCCTGCCGATATATCGCCCGCAGACGATCCGACATAAAGTATTGCAACACTCCACGCAG
The DNA here is from genome assembly GCA_964633635.1 of uncultured Alistipes sp. Classification (GTDB taxonomy): domain Bacteria; phylum Bacteroidota; class Bacteroidia; order Bacteroidales; family Rikenellaceae; genus Alistipes. The sequence continues at coordinate 21,557 of CAZWHN010000013.1, forward strand.
AACAATAAATAGCGTGAATGCCAACCACAAAGCATCGTTGCCGATCAGGGGCTGGAGCGTGTAGAAGAGCAGAAAATATGCCGCCGTAGCCCACAACATCGAGTTACGCATAATGCGCGATTGCGTGGCTCCGATCATAATTCCATCCATCATAAAGGGCCACGAAGCCGCCAACGGCACGGCAATGAGCCAGCCGATGTAGTGCTGCGCAAAGTCGAGGATCTGCTCGGCATCGGCTCCATCCTCCACAAAGAGCCCCATCAGCTCGCGCCACCAGCCGACGTAGATTCCCACATAGGCCGCGCCAATGACCATACACCACACCATACACTTCTTCACACATTCGCGCAGATGCATCCCGTCCCTCGCGCCGATGAAACGGCCCGTCAAGGCCTCGGCAGCGTAGGCAAAGCCGTCTGTCATATACGAGAAGAGGGTGAAAAGCTCCATCAAGATGGTGTTCACAGCCAGAATTATCGGGTCGCCCATACGCGCCGAGGCGGCTGTGATGAAGGTGTAGGCGCTACATACGCATAGCGTGCGGATGAAGATGTCGCGGTTGATGGCGAAAAAGCCTCGAAGGGCCTTCATCTCCATCACCTCGCTCCACGATACGCTCACAAACGAGTGGCGGTAGCATCGCCACACGATCACGCAGGTCAGCACCACGCCCGCCCATTGAGCCACGATCGAGGCGTATGCAATGCCCACGATGCCCATCTCCATCGGGAAGGCAAACCAGAGGCTGAAGAGGATGTGGATGATGTTTACTATGATCGCCACCCACATCGGGATCACTGCATTCTGCATACCCGTCAGCCAGCCGTTAAGTCCGAACAGCAACACCCCCGCAGGCACGGCCCAGATGCGGGCGTAGAAGTAGTCGGCCACCATTGCGTTGCCGTTCATCAGGTAGATGGCGCCCTCGCCCAGTGGCCGTTGGAAGATCAACATCAGCACCCCCAATGCCACCGAGACCACCGTGGCGCGTGCGAGCATAAGGGTGGTGGTGCGCCAATCGCCCGCTCCGTAGGCTTGTGCCGTGATGCCGCTCGTGCCCATACGGATGAAGGCGCAGTTCCAGTAGATGAAGTTGAAGATTGCGACGCCGATGGCCAGCGCTCCGATGGTCGAAACCGAGTCGCCCAAGTGGCCCGCGATCATCGTGCCGACGATACCCATAATCGGAACGGTGATGTTCGAGATGATGTTGGGTAGCGCGATGCGCAATATTTCACGATTCATATTCATTGCTTTGCATTTTGCGGGATTGAAGGCTTGTGGCGACCTAAAGTTTTGCGATTTTGCACATTGAAGTTACGAAAAAGGTCTAAATTATTGAGAATGAATAACGACCTTTTGGTTG
>CAZWHN010000014.1:0-21447 GCA_964633635.1 uncultured Alistipes sp.
CGGAGTCAATAACTGCGATCTTTGACCAGTCGGCGGTCATACCATAAGCGATAAGAAGTGAAGAGTAGGTTTTACCCGAGCCACTCGCTCCAGCCAAAGCCAATCGCATCTTTGCTGCTCGGCGCATTGATTGTCGTAACTGCATAATACGAAATAATTTAAGGTTAAACATACAATAACTAACAACCAATGTTACGTCTTAGTAAGTTGAGTGGGGTTTGAGTCCTTAAGGTAATCCTATTCTTGATTATTACCTCTAAATCTTATCCTCAATAATCCCCCAAAATATCACTTCACCATCCAATTACGAGGAGGGGCTTTTTAGTGAGTGGTTGAAAGAATGCGGTGTATATAAAAATGAGGACAAACTTATATTTTTCTATAACCATCCATATAAGTCTGTCCTAGGAATAAATGTCTATAAGAGTTTGCTTTTCAGTAAGTAGGCTCGATCGTTCCCTCGATGAATCTTCTTTTCTTCTATTTCAAAGAAAATAGAGACAATCGTTTTGTCAATTCGTTTACGCCCTTTGGGCAATTTTATTTGATAACGATCATATAAATTAGTGATAAAATCTCTAATCTCGCTAATTGATACCACGTTACCAGCATTGTATCTGCCATATATAGCATCCTTAACTTCAGGTGGAGCTAATAACTGTTTTTCTTTATAGTCTTTGATGGTAGCCTCGACTTTTTTATATTCGAATCCCAACTCCCTAATCTTATCAGTTCCTAATACGGAGTGGGCTTCTGTTATAAAATCCAAGCCAAGTGATTTCAACTTAAGCTTATAGCTTTGGAACTTTTGGGGGTTATCCTGACATAAATCAAGATTCTCTAATGCAATTCCCCAGCTATCAGGAGAGTTTAAATGTTCATCCTCGCTCATTTTATTTTTAAAAAGTAACTTGGGCTTGAAGTGAGTATTGTATGCGCTTTTAAGGAAATCGATATGGGTGAATGTCTTACGAACCTTATGTTCATAGCATTCGTTATCCCACATAAAATAATTGCGATCGCCCTTATCAGTAACAAAGCTGTGATAACGCAGAGCATTTAAGGCCTTGTCCCTTTCGTGGGTAATATTGACTTTATCAGGCAATGGAATACTCCTAACAGCAAAATAAAAATCCTCCTCAGCCTGAAGAATGTTTTTTACAGTTGTCTCAGTATAATGAGGTAACTTCTCATCAACATTGGTTATATGGTCAATGTGCTTCACCCCATTTCTGAATCGACCACATATCTGAGCAGAGGCAGTGCGAGGATCTATTAGAGTGTTCAGGTTACCCGTGTCGGTATATATAATTATATAGGGCTTCTCGTCGATTTCTATGTCAACAGCAGAGAAAAATCGACTCGTGAAAAAATTGAAATCCTTGAGCTCTGAAATCTTATCGTCATATGCAAAGCCTTCTTTTAGTTTGTCAAAGCTATTGCTACTGCAAAAAATCTTGCTGCTCTCTTTTATCTCTAATTTGGAAATAATCGACTTGATGGTTGAGATTGAGTTAAGAAAAACGCACATCTTTGGTCTATAGCCCAATAGCAGTTTTGATCTAATCATTCGATTAAGTGCAGCCTGAGGTCTGTTGGTTACACAGAGGCGTATCCTTTGTTTATAGTCATATTGTGGACTGATTTTGTATATAGAAAAATTTTGTTCTGCAAATCGTGGATCGCTTGGCTCAATGGGTGTTGCTGATACCATTGCTTTATGGTGAAATTCAAAGAAATCGTCCATCGGAAGGCAGGATATTGCCTCGGAAATCAACATCTTGTACAAGTTTCTCACACTCATCGAAAAGTAAAAAGAACTTTCGTCTTGGGAAAGCTCTATTGTCGTCAATGGCCTTAAGCACTTTGCTCTTAAAGCCTTCGGGAGTTGTGATTATCTTTGCAAAACCATCTGTAACCTTTGTCAAAAGATATTTTTGAATATCTTCTACTGTGGTACTTTCATATACGGGACAAATCTCTGGAAATTTTTGTTTTTTACCCAGTATGACAGGAACATTTGGCTCTATTATTATAGAGTGACGCTGAGATTCTATCTCAAGAGTCGTTGCTCCACAACCAGTAATAACCTTGTCAAGAATAATATTGGTCGGGATTTCGGATAATACATCTTTTAAGTATTGCCCTTGATTCAGTTTGATAACATTTGTTGGTAACATAGGCTTAAGTTTTTGTCACCACTAAGTTACGATAAAAAAACGGAAGGACAAACATTGCAAAGGGGTCTAAATTAAGCCCCTTTGCAAATGTCTGTCCGCAGGTAGGCTAAGCCCACCATCACAACAGATGTTTCATCGCCTCGTCGATCTGCGAGTTCTCGAATGAATCCAAGTAGATTTGAGTTGTCGAGAGGTCAGAATGTCCCAACGATTCCGAGATGATGGCAATATTCACCCCCGACCGCTTCAACACCGTGGCGTATGTGTGTCGAGCTACATAGGTGGTTAAGGGAAATTGCAATCCAAGCTGTTTACTCAGGGATTTTAGCGCTGTATTCACTTTCGCCAGCACCTTATGCGTTCGGTTGAAAATCTGCAATGGCGTTATGTGTACGTTGCGGTCTAAGATGGGGAAGATATAATCTTCGCTATCAGCATCCTTGCGGGCATACTTGTTTAGTATCTCTATCGCATTGGGAACGAGTCTAAACGATATGAGCTTCTGAGTCTTATGGCGAGTGTAGCATATCCGTCCATCCACGACGTCGCAGTATCGCAATGACGCTATGTCGGTAAAGTTGATTCCTGCCGAAAAATACGAAAATAGAAATATATCACGAGCGAAAACGGCGTATGTATTCTGTCTCGTCTGCTCGATCTCCAGATCAATGAGCCGCTGCACATCCTCCTTACGAATGGCCCGTTTTCGAGTCTTTTTCCACAATCCACCAACCTTGTACTTGGAAAATGGGTTGGTCTGGTAGGTAAATAACCCCTCGGCGTGAGCTCGATTATAAGCAGCCTTGAATATCGCCATTTTGGTAGCTACGCTATTATCGGCATTTCCCTCACGACGTAGGAATAGCTCGAACTCTTGTAAAAATTTATCGTCAATCTCCTCAAAGCGAGTCACACACAATCCCGATTGCGAGAGATTTCTCAGTAGGGCACGGTGCTTAGGTATTGAGCTGAGTCTTCCTCGCGATTCGAGCTCCGATATTATCCCCTCGATATATTCTGCGATGACGCACGATAGCTTTTTATCCTTTTGGCCGAAGATGTTTTCAAAGGTTACGGGAATCTCTAACGCTTCGAGCCGACGAATTCGTTTCTCGTACTCCTTTGTTTGCGAGTTAATCTGGAATTGCAACTCGTCACGGTGAGGGTGATCTTGTTTTATCTGCTGTCTCTCGTCGTCCCATAGCTCGGGCTTGATTGAGATGTTTAGCCCGACCCTTTTTCGTCGGCCTTTGTGGAAAAACATCGCACAAAGTGGTGATTCGCCAGCTTTGTTCATTACGTCCGTCCTGCAAATAATTTTGTAAGTCATAGTAAATCAGGTTGTGCAGTAGGATCTCTTCGGTGATACGCTCCAAAAAGTGTGGGGAGTTTCTGGGGAGTCTCTGGGGAGTTTCGAGCCTAAAAAGCCCGTTTTGGGGTCTATTTTCGGTTGATTTTAGCGCATAAAAAAAGATGGCTACTTTCGTAACCATCTGATTCCCAGAGCTGAATCCGAGACTTGAACTCGGGACCCCTTCATTACGAGTGAAGTGCTCTACCACTGAGCTAATTCAGCCTGAGGCCATCTGTTGCGGCCGTTTTCGGATGCAAATATCGTAAAAAAATTGAAAGTTCCACTATGTTGGGGGCAGAAAAGTGAAATTTTTACGATAAAATTAGTAAATTCGCAGTAGAATGTGCCACTTTTCGGCGCTCCTGAGTGTCGGAATCTACCCATCCGAAGGGCGCGACAACAGTGCGACGCCAGCGCAACGATAGCGCAGCACGCCCGAGCGTCGGAACGCCCCGTGGCCGAAAAAAGTAGAACACAAAAATTAGAGAATATGGTAACTTTCCTCGTTTGCTTGACATTGCTCATCGTGGCCTACTTCACCTATGGCCGCGTGCTGGAGCGAATGTGCGACATCGACCCCCGTGCCGAGGTCCCCTCTCGCACCCATTTCGATGGTGTGGACTACCTGCCCCTGCCCAAGTGGAAGACCTTTATGATTCAGCTGCTTAACATCGCTGGCCTCGGCCCCTTCTTCGGTGCGGTGTTGGGTGCAGCGTATGGCCCTGTGGCGTTTGTGTGGATCACGTTGGGATGTATCCTCATCGGTGGTGTGCACGACTTTGTGGCGGGCGTGATCTCGGTGAAGAGTGCTGGCTTGAGCCTGCCCGAGATCGTGGCCGAGTATTTGGGCGAGGGTATGCGCAAGTTTATGCGCGCCTTCTCGGTCTTTCTGATGGTGATCGTGGGTGCGGTATTTATGTCGCAGCCCGCCAAGCTCATCGCAGCCCGTATGGCCAATTCGCCGCTCAACGTGCCTGCTTTTGAGCTCTTTGATCCATATTCGTGGCTGCTGCTGGTGCTCATCGGCATCATCCTCGTCTATTACATCGTAGCCACGCTGCTGCCCATCGACAAGATCATCGGCAAGCTCTATCCGCTCTTCGGCCTTGCTATGCTCTTCACGGCCTTTGGTGCTATGGCGGCATTGCTCTTTGGCGATTATCAGATTCCCGAACTCACTTCGCTTAAGAATATGAAGGCTGGCGCAGCCGACTTCCCCATCATCCCGATGCTATGTGCCACCATCTCGTGCGGAGCCATCTCGGGCTTCCACGCCACGCAGTCGCCGCTGATGGCTCGTTGTCTGCGTAGTGAGAGCGAGTGCCGCCCCGTATTCTTCGGTGCAATGTTGTTGGAGGGTATCATCGCGTTGGTGTGGGCCGCTATGGCTATGGCATTCTGGGGCGGAGTCGAGGGACTTAACGCCCATATGGCCGAGTCGGGCGGTCAGGCAGCCGTTATGATCGACGAGATCTCGACCGTGGTCTTCGGCCCCACGTTGGCCATCCTGATCGTGGTGGGTATCGTCGCCAGCGCCATCACCTCGGGCGATACGGCCTTCCGCTCGGCACGTCTGATCGTGGCCGACTTTATGGGTAGCGACCAGTCATCGCTGCGTAACCGTGTGATGGTCTCGATCCCGCTCTTTGTGGCGGGCTTGGCATTTGTCTTCTTCGTGCCGTTCCAGATCGCGTGGAACTCGATGGCGTGGACCAATCAGGTGCTGGCCGTCATCACGCTCTGGACCATCACCGCCTATCTGGCCCACAAGGGCAAGAACTATTGGGTGTCGCTGCTGCCCGCAGCCTTTATGACCTTCGTCTGCGTGAGCTACATCTTCGTGGCCAAACATATGATCTACCTCGGCAGTCACGCCGCAGCCTACGCCATTGCCGCCGTTGTGGTGGTGGTTGTAACAGCGCTGATGATGCGAAAGATTCGAAAATTAAAGAGTGAGTAACCGTAACACTATGAGAAAGATAACCCTACACCCCACCCAGTCGGGACGTTGGCGTATAGATGGCGTGGGCGACGTGCTTGCCCGCTCGCGCAAGGTCGAGGAGCAGTCGTGGGCCGAGGCTGCCCAGATGCGTTTCGACGCGGTGCAGACCCTGATAGATGCCGTAGGCGAGGATGAGATCACGCTCGACTGGGACGATGCGCGCACCCGCTCGGCTATGGAGTTGCTCTACGTCGCCGCCACCGATCAGCTCTGCACGGGCGAGGTCGAGATGGCTGTGGCTTTGTGGGAGAGCCTCGCTGCATTGGACGAGGAGGATCACCTGAGCGTCAGCGTGCCTCTGGCCTTCTGCTATGTCGAGTTGGAGGACTACCCCTGCTTAGAGGAGGCGATGTTCGACCTCTCACCCAAGACAGCTGAGTACCACCTTATCACGCTCTGGGCCGAGTACCGTCGCACGGGAGGCGTGGATCGTGATGCGTTGCGCACGCTTCGCACCCGCCATAAGGAGTGGTACGAGGAGTTAGTGGCCGACGACCATCCCGCCGACGAGGCCTACCTCGAGGATTGCCGCCGCGAACGCCCCTCGGCTCGTACCGAGGCACGCGAGCTGTGGTTCGTCACAGCACCGCTTTGGGCGATGCACCCCGAATTTTTGCAAACCGTTAAAAAAGCATAACTATGATGAAGAGAGTTTTCCTGCTGTTGGTGGCAACCCTGTGTGCTGCGGCAGCCTTTGCGGCCGATTATAAGTATAGCCGCGATATTGTTTACCGTTCGGACGACGACTACGCCCGCACGATGTGCCGCATCGACATCGCCTCACCCGAGGGCACCTCGAACGCCCCCGTTATCGTGTGGTTCCACGGCGGTGGATTGACCAGTGGCAAGCGCGAGATCCCCGCAGCGCTGCTCAATGGCGAGTATGTCGTTGTGGGTGTGGGCTATCGCTTCTCTCCCAATGTGAAGGTGACGCAGTGTGTCGATGATGCTGCGGCGGCCGTGGCGTGGGTGTTCAAGAATATCGAGCAGTATGGCGGTAGCGCCGAGAAGATCTACATCTCGGGCCACTCGGCAGGTGGCTATCTGGTGAGTATGGTCGGTCTGGAGAAGGCTCGTCTGGAGCGTTACGGCATCGACGCCAACTCGCTTGCGGGCGTGATCCCCTTCAGCGGTCAGGCCATCACCCACTTCGAGGAGCGTCGCTCGCGTGGTATTGCCAACACCCAGCCCATTGTCGATGAGCTCTCACCTCTGTACCACGTTCGTGGCGATGCGGCCCCCTTCCTGATGATTACGGGCGACCGCGATATGGAGATGCTGGGCCGATACGAGGAGAATGCCTATATGTGGCGTGTCTTCCAGCTGGTCAAGCACCCCGATGCCAAGCTCTACGAACTGGACGGCTTCGGCCATAATATGTGCGATCCGGCCTATCCTCTGCTGCTGCGCTTTGTGCGCCAGCACGAGACTCGTCGTGTGATGTAAATCGTTTGACAATGAAGAAGATAATATGTGTGGCGGGTGCGATTGCTGTCGCTCTGGCGGCCTTTGCCATCCTGCCTCAAGCAATCTCGGGTGCTCGTCACACCGAGGCCGCACCCGAGCCTATCTATTCGGCCACGGGACCCAACATACGCATCTACTCGCCTGCGGTGAGCGACACCGTGCGACTGATGATCATCTCCGATACCCACCTCTGGATGAGCGATGAGCGCGAGGAGCCTTTCCGCGAGTATAGCGCCCGTATGGCTGGCGCCTACCACTCGACACGCCACTTCCAGACGGGTGCGCCTACAACGCCTGAGGCCTCGTTCGTCGAGACAGTGCGGCTTGCCGAGCGTAACGGTGTGGATGCCATCGCCCTGCTGGGCGACATCGTGAGCTTCCCCTCGGAACGAGGTGTGGAGTGGGTGCAGGAGGTGCTCGACACGGTCGATATTCCCTATTACTACACCTGCGGCAACCACGATTGGCACTACGAGGGTATGCAGGGGTCGAGTCGGGAGCTGCGTCAGCATTGGCGCACGGAGCGACTGCTGCCCCTCTTTGGCGGTAACGACCCCGACGCCTACACGGTGGAGGTGAGGGGCGTGCGCCTATTCTTTGTCGATGATTCTAACTATGTGATCGAGCCCAAGCAGCTCGAGGCCGCCACCGCCGAGGTCAAGAGTGGCAAGCCGTTCCTGCTGCTGCACCACATCCCGCTCTATGCCCCCTCACGTTCGGTGAACTACGGCATCGGCCATCCCGATTGGGGTGCGGCGACGGATAAGAATTATAAGATCGAGCGTCGCGAGCAGTGGCCCGCGGAGGGACACACCGAGGTCGATTACGCCTTCTACGATGTGGTCACTTCGGCTCCCAACCTGCTGGCCTCGATCGCGGGACACGTCCACTCGTTCGGTACGGATCTGATCCACGGCCGCCCGCACTACACCGTCGGGGCGAATGCTCAAGGCGGGTATTATTTGGTGACTATAATGCCATTGTCAGAGTAAAACAAAGAGTGAGGCCGTATGACCTCACTCTTTTATTTATATGTAGTCCTGCGGCTACTTCCGATTCTTGATAATCCACTCGGCAATCTGCACGGCGTTCAGCGCTGCGCCCTTCTTGATCTGGTCGGCTACGCACCAGAACGAGAGGCCGTTCTCCTCCGTCAGATCCTCTCTCACGCGACCCACATACACGGGATCCTTGCCCGCAATCATCAGCGGCATAGGATACTTCTTCTCTGCGGGCTCATCCATCAGTACAACCCCCTCGGCTGCGGCAAATGCTGCGCGAGCCTCCTCGGCCGACACCTTACGCTCGGTCTCGAGCCAGATGCTCTCCGAGTGGGCACGCATAACGGGCACACGCACGCAAGTGGCTGACACGCGGATGTCCGAGTGCATAATCTTGCGCGTCTCGTTGAACATCTTCATCTCCTCCTTGGTGTAGTCGTTGTCGGTGAAGACGTCGATGTGGGGGATGACGTTGTAGGCCAGCTGGTAGGCGAACTTATTCACAGTAGGCTCCTCGCCCGCCACGATCTGCTCGTACTGATGCTTCAGCTCGGCCATAGCCTGCGCACCGCCGCCACTTGCCGACTGGTAGGTGGCAACGTGTACCTTACGGATGTGCGAGAGCTTCTCAATGACGTTCAGCGCCACAACCATCTGGATCGTGGTGCAGTTGGGGTTGGCGATGATGTTGCGGGGGGCATTCAGTGCATCCTCAGGATTCACCTCGGGCACAACCAGAGGCACATCCTCGTCCATACGGAAGGCCGACGAGTTGTCGATCATCAGCGTGCCGTGCTTGGTGATGGTCTGGGCAAACTCCACCGAGGTAGAGCCACCAGCCGACGTGAGGGCGATGTCCACACCCTTGAAGTCGTCGTTGTGCTGCAACAGCTTCACCTCCACCTCCTTGCCACGGAACATATATTTCGTTCCCGCACTACGCTCCGAGCCGAACAACAGCAGCTCGTCGATGGGGAAATCCACTCTTTCGTTCAAAATCGTCAGGAACTCCTGACCCACAGCGCCCGAGGCGCCTACGATTGCAATTCTCATATTTGTTAACCTTTAAGTTGTTGTTAGTCGAAGAATTCGTCGGGCTCGGTCGTTTGCTGCACCGTGCCCTCCTCGGCTGCCATCTCCTTCGGGCAGTCGTACGACACCCATCCCTCGGGACGAGAGAACTTGGCACTGCGGCTCAGCCCCAGACGCGGATCGTCGTACGAGCGTTTGAGGAACTCGCCCACGATCGGCAACGCCATAACGCTACCCTCACCCTGTGCGCTCAGATGCACCGACTGATCCTCGCCACCAACCCACGAGCCAGCCACCAGCGTTGGCGTGACGCACATAAACCACGCGTCGCGGTTCTCGTTCGAGGTACCTGTCTTGCCGCCGATGTCCATATTGTCGAAGCCGAACTGCCACGAGAGGCGACCACCCGTACCTGCGGTGATTACGCGCTGGAGCATCGTCAGCATCGTGTATGCCGTATGTTTGTTCACCGCATCCTGCGACTGCGGGATGAAACTCGAGATGAGGTTACCCTGACGATCCTCGATGCGGGTTACAAAGATCGGGTCGATGTGTACACCCTCGTTAACGAACGTTGAGTAGGTGCTGACCAGCTCAAAGACATTCGACTCGAACGCACCCAAACACAATGCGTAGGCGGGGTAGATGTAGCTGCGGATACCCATATTGTGCAGGAAGTCGGCCACGGTCTCGGGCTGCTTGGCCTGCTTCATAATCCACGCCGAGTAGTTGTTGCGCGAGTTGGCCAATCCCCAATACAGCGGATGCAGCACGCCGTCGTACTCCACCTTACCCGCCTCCTTGGGCGACCAGATGCCTGCTGGAGTCTCGATCGAGACGGGGAGGTTGGGTGCCATAGTGCAGGGGGTGAGTCCCAGCTGGTCGATGGCGAAGGTGTAGATGAAGGGCTTGACGGTCGAACCGATCTGACGCTTGCCCTGCTTGGCCATATCGTACTTGAAGTAGCGGAAGTTGGGGCCGCCTACATAGGCCTTGACGTGGCCCGAGCGGGGATCCATCGCTACGAGCGAGGCTCGCATAATACGCTTGTGGTGGAGGATCGAGTCGCGTGGCGTCATCAGCGTGTCGCGCTCGCCCTTGAAGGTGAAGATGCGCATCTCGCACTTCTCGTTGAACGAAGCGTAGATGTCCTTGTCGCTCATACCCAGCTTCTTATGCTCGCGGTAGCGATCCGAGTTGCGCATCGCACGCTGGATGATTGCGTCGATCTCCTCCTTCTCCAAATCCTGGAACAGCACACCCGTGTTGCGCACCTGTGCATCCATACGGGGCTGGATCACCGTTTCCATCTGTTTCTGGATGGCCTCCTCGGCATAACGCTGCATCGTGGGGTTGATGGTGGTGTATATGCGCAGACCGTCGCGGTAGATGTTGTAATCCGTGCCGTCGGCCTTCTTGTTCTTGTGGCACCAGCCGTAGAGGGGGTTCTCGTCGTACTCCTTGACGGCCTGCTCGTAGTCCCAATCGGTGAGGAACTGACGGCGCGTAGGTCGCTCGGCATTCATCACCTGACGCAGCATCTCGCGGAAATAGGTGGCCTCGCCGTCGTTGTGCGAGATGGGTTTATATTGCAGCGTGATGGGCAGTGCCGTGAGCGAGTCGCACACCTCGCGTGAGATGGCTCCCGCCACACGCATACGGTTGATCACAAGATTGCGTCGTGCCAAAGCATTTTCGGGATTACGCACGGGCGAGTAACGTGTCGGAGCATTCACCACACCCACCAGCACGGCCGCCTCCTGAATGTTCAGCTCGTCGGGCGACTTGCCGAAGAAGGTGCTGGCTGCCGACTTGATACCGAAGGCGTTAGAGCCGTACTCGACCGTGTTGAGGTACATTGCGGCGATCTCCTCCTTGGTGTAGTTGTGCTCGAGCTTCAGCGCCGTGATCCACTCCTTGAACTTCGACTGCACGAGCTTCATCGTGCGGGTCACCTTGCCGCGGTTGCGCACCGTGTCACGCGGGAAGAGGTTCTTGGCAACCTGCTGAGTGATGGTCGAGCCACCGCCCTGCGACTGGTCGCGCATAGCTATGGTGCGGATCATCACGCGGAAGAGCGACGGGATGTCGATACCCGAGTGGCTACGGAAACGCACATCCTCGGTCGAGATCAACGCTGCCACCACGGGGGGCACACGATGTCCGTCGAGTGTGAGGTGGCGGGTCGAGTCGGCGGGGAAGAGATCCTCGTACTGAACGTACGATCGGTTCTGCACGAAGAAGGTGCCGATGACGTGGCCATTGTCGCCATAGATTTCGGTTGCGAGGTTGCTCTTCGGGTTCTCCAACTCCTCGAACGAGGGCATACGGCCAAAGGCACCCACAGCGGCTAACGTGAGCATCAGAAAACCGATGGCAACGGGAGTCATCGCCACCAGCCACATCAGCCTCACTACGCGCTTCTTATCTTTGAAAAAGTTCTTTATATCCATCGTAGTATATTAAACGTACAAAGATAGCGATTTATTTTGATATTTATGCGGTCTCGCTCCTAAAACGGCAGCTCCATACCCGCAGCGAAGTAGAATCCACCCTCGTTGGGCTGATAGAACGATAGCTTGATGGCCGTCGTGGCCGATGCGGGTTGGCTGAGGAAGTTCACGTCGAAGATCACGTCGCCACCCACCGATCGCAGCGTGTGCCACGTCGTGTGCAGCTCGCCGTCGTCGTAGAATCGTCTGCGCTCGAAACCTGCAATGTCGAATCCCGCATTCAGGCGTATGCGCTTGAGATAGAATATTCCCCTCCAACCACCGTCGGGATAGCATAGCGGCAGCTGATAGTTCAGCGAGGCGGCCGTGTAGTTGCGGTTGTCGATCTGCGTCGAGTCGAATCCTCGCGGCAGCAGACGTGTGGTCTTGAAGCTCAAGGCCGAGAGTGCGTCGGCACTACGGAAACCTCCGATCGAGGTCTGGTAGGCCAGCGCCAACGTAAGGCTGTTGTGCGGTGCGAAACCAGGGGTATATATCTTGGCGTAGAGCGCCATCAGATCGCTGAAGCTGCCATTGGCGGGATTGATGGCATACGAAGCCGATGCCGCCACACCCCACGGCGGTGCGAAGTCGCGGTGAGCCGAGCGCACAAAATCCTGAAAACCAAGCGAGAAACTTGTTAGATGAATACCCTTCTCGTAGCCAATGGTGGCTACGTTGCTGATGCCGCCGTCGTCGAACGACAAACGTCCCGTGTTGGCCACCAATCCGTTCGAGTACTCCCATCCTGCCGAGGCTATCAGATAGCGTGTGTGGTAACCGCGCTGGAACATAATCGGGAACTGCACATCGAGTCCGAACGAGTAGAACTTACCCCGCTTGGGAGCCTCCGGAAACTCGATCTCGTGCTTCTCGGGGTTATAGACATAGATCGGATAGATGTTCTGGCGACCACCGTAGGTGGCATTCAGGCTGATCGTCGGGCCGAGGCCGTAGTAACGCAGCGATCCCTTCCAGATGCTGCCTCTGTTGCCGCTATATCCGTAGCTGAAAAATCCCTGCATCGACGAGAGCAGGTTCTGCGTCATCACCGTAGCTCCGAGGTTCATATTGATCGCCCCATCCTCGCTCAGCGCAAAGGGGTCGTACGAGAGGGGTGCCCAGCTGTGGAAGTTGAAGAGCGTCGTAGCCTTGCGGTAGCGGCGCTGGCGCTCGACGGCGGTGTTGAGCTCGGCGTCCGACTGTATCATCTTCACCGTGTCGAGGTTGATTATTCCCCACGACTGACGCTTCGGGTTGACCACATCTTGCGGCAGACGGCTCCACTCCACTTCGCGTATGCGCTTCGTAGAGGCCTGTACGGCAGGGTGATAGCCCAACGAGTCGTAGGTGGTCATCATCACCCGTCCATCCCCCGTAGGTGCGGGGTCGAACGATCCGTAGGTCGAGCTCGAGAGCTGATACTGCCGTCCCGACTCCAGCTCCAGACAATGCACCTCGTCGCGTCCCGACTCGATTGAGCCGAAGTACAACACTCCGTCGCGGGCACGCAAATCGCTCAGCGTTATGTATGCGGGGCGGGTGATCTGTCGCAGACCCTCGTCGGCACTCAGGCTCGAGATCCACATTCCCTCGTCACCCGTCAGTATGAGGTAGTGTTTGCGCGAAAGGTTGTCCCACGCCAGCGAGTGTACCTCCACACCAAAGGGCAGCGGCAGCTCCTCGCGCTTGCCGTCGCAATATTCGTGACGCAGCGTGTAGATGCCCTCGGCCGAGTACTCAGCCCACGCCAAGCCCCCCTCGTCGTCGGGGGTGGGGTAGAGCACATTTGCTCCGCGCATACCTCGTGTGCGGGCACGTCCCTCGTCAAGATCGAGGTAGCAGAGTGTCGAAGTCACCTTCTGCTCGAATATTGCGTTGCGTCGATACTCGGTCCACCAGATGCGACGATTGACCTCGTCGTAGATGGGGCGCGTGGCCACCACGCCGACGTAGCATAGCGTCTGCTCGTCGCCCGTCGTTGGGTCGAGCGAGACGAGTCGTGTGGGGCTATCAAGATCGGTCTTGAACATTACGATGCGTCCCTCCACCTCGATAGGACTTTGGTAGGTGGTGTAGCTCTTCGGTGCGGGGGCTGCGATGGGGGTGGAACTATTCTCCACCGCAGGCAGCGATGACCAGAAGTCGGTGAGCGAACGGAACGTATCCTTGAAGAGTTGCGTCGTGCTGAATCCGAAGAGGTTCTTCATACGCCAATTCTCCGAGACGATGGTCCACGGACGACGTGGGCCGTAGGAGGCCATATCGTTGGCCATAACGCGGCCTGCCATCTCGTTGCCGTGGGCAACCATCTGATAACCTAACTGATAGTGGTCGGGGATGAAGTCGCGGTAGGAGCCGCAGAAGAATTTGTCGGAGTTGCGGTATTTGTTCACAATGTCGCCCATCGCGCGGAACTCCAACGTGAAGCGCGGCTGCTTTGCACGTCCGAACGACGAAGCCTCGGTCTCGCTCATCGTGGCGTCGCCCTCCATCATCCACAGCGGCATAAATACCAATCCGATGGTCGAGCTCTGCTGTCCCAGAAGGTAGCTCAGGAACTTCACCACACCGACGTTGAGGTTGTTGTACTGCGCCGCGTGGCGATATTCGTGTGCCACGAGCTGCTTGATCCACGGCATCGAGTAGCCGTCGATTGCGGGCGAGGAGAGAAACACCACACGCTTCGGCAACCACATCACCAATCCGTTCGAGTTCATATTCTCGGGGTGGATCACAAACGGCAGGTCGAGAGGCGGCAGCTCCAGTCCGTAGCTGATGTAGGGGCGCATACGGTCGATCATATAGAGCGTCGTGCGACCTATCCGCTCGGTGTGCTGGGGGTAGATCACGCTCGACCGCTCGCCATCAGCCTCCATCCATCGAAAGCGCGACGGGTCGGCTCCCCAACTGTAATATTGGGCATAGGCCATCGACCCCGTGGCGAGTGCCACCACGAGTATCAGATGTCGAATGATTATGCTCACAGCCTTGTGCATCGTCGGTTAGTTGCCTGCGCGTTTAGTCTTGGTGTAGCCAGCCTCGATGAGCAACTCCACCACACGCTCGCGGTGGTCGCCCTGAATGATTATCTCGCCATCCTTGGTCGAGCCGCCTACGCCACACTTGCTCTTGAGCATACGCCCAAGCGCCGCCAGATCATCCTGCCCTCCGACAAAACCCTTCACCAGCGTGGCAGTCTTGCCGCCGCGATGACGTCTATCGATCCACACACGCAGAGGCTGCTGTGCGGCGGGCAGAGTCTCGGGCTCGGCCTCAGCCGAAGTGGTGTATTCGTAGTCGGGATTGGTCGAATAGACCATTCCCAGACGCTCTTTCCAATCGCTCATAACGTAAAACAGGTTTGTTAGCCCCCTCTTGTTGCAGAAAACGGGGATTAATATTGGTGCAAAATTAATATTTTCGTATATTTACTGCAAATTATGAAACGCGCAACAATCGAAAAATTGAAACAAGAGGCCTCAATGCGGCATCGGTGTGGCAATCAGGCCCCACTTCCGCAGGCTGTGGACGATGGTCGTCAGCTGGTGAGGGTGTTTGTCGAGGGGTACGAGGATGTCGCCTTCTGGCGTTCGATCTTCGATCACTTCGACAACGAATATTTGCGTTTCGAGATCTCGGTGCCCAACCGCGAGGATCTGCCCAAGGGCAAGAAGGTGCTGATGTCTATGATTCCCCGCTCGAGCGAGGAGCTACTGTTGTGTGTCGATTCCGATTTCGACTACCTCTTTGGCGACCGCACCGAGCAGGCGAGCGAGGTCAACGGGGCGGAGTTTATGTTCCACACCTACACCTACGCCACGGAGAACTACCTCTGCTACGCCCCGTCGCTGCACAATGTCTGCGTGAAGGCCACCAAGAACGATTGTCATATCTTTGATTTCGTGCAGTTTATGGCCGACTACTCGCGCACGATCTATCCCGCCTTTTTGTGGTATGCCTTCTCGGCGCAACTCTCGTCGGAGGCGGTCTTTACGTTGGTCGAGTTCAAGAATACGGTGCGATTAGGATTTTTGGAGGTGGAGGACAACGGCGCTGAGACCATAGCGTGGTTGTGTCGTCAGGTGCGACGCAAGGTGCAGCGTTTAGAGTCGGAGCATCCCGATATGTGCAAGCGCATCGACGCCTTTGCCGACTATCTGCGCAAGAAGGGTGTCGAGCCCGAGAATACCTATTTTTATATGCACGGCCACACGTTGATGGACAATGTGGTGATGCCGATGCTCAATGCCGTGTGCGACAAGTTGCGTCAGATGTCGATAGCGAAGATCAACTCCTCGAATAAGCAGGGCCTGCCGCTGAAGAATGAGATGAGTAATTATATGAATTCGTTGCGTTCGATCCGCGACGTGTTGCTCGATAACGAGAACTACACGCAGTGTCCGCTGTATGAGCTACTGCGCAGTGACATAGAGCGCTACATCCGTTGCACGGTAGCCAAGATCAAGGCCGAACGCGACAGCGTGAAGGTGAAATAACCCCCTCTAAAATAACGACCGCGAAATATACCCCTTCCAAAATTAAGGGCCGCGAAAAGATAAGTCGTCCCCAAAAATTAAGAGCCGCCCTGTGGGACGGCCCTCTTCTGTTTGCATGATGCCTCGGGTGGCATCCGATCTTTCGATGTTAGTTGATCGACTTGCGATCTGGCGAGACGTGTTCGGGTGCGGCGGCCTCCATCTCGTTTTGCAGTGCCACCATCTCCACTGCCTCCGATGCGGCTCGGCAGTCACCGATCGCAACGGGCATATTCCACGCAATCTGCAACTTAGTCACCCCACGCAGCATAGCCGCATACTCGGGCGAGGAGTCGCTCTGTGCCAGAATCACCACCGCATCGACATCGGTATATTCGGCGAAGAACTGAGTGATCATCGTCACGTTGAAGATGCGCGGCGAGTGACGCACCAGCACATTCTGCTCCGTACAACCGAGTGCCTTCAGGCTCTCGATGGTGGCCGTCAGGTTGTGATGTGCGAATGCCGCCTGCTCGTCCACGATGACGATGCCGATCTTCAAGTTCTGCTCCACTGCGAGTAGGTTTTTACTCGGTCAGGTAACGCTCGGCCGTAGTTGCGTCGTACGACGAGGGGTACTGCTCGGCGATGGTCTTGAGCAGCTCGGTAGCCTTAGCCTCGTTGCCCAAAGCGCGGTAAGCCAACGCAGCCTTACGCAGATACATAGGAGCGGTGAAGTTGTTGTCGCTCATTGCAGCAGCGCCCTCGAAGAGCGATGCAGCCTTGGCGTTGTCGCCATTCTCAACAGCGATGTCGCCCTTGATACCAGCGGCCATAGCGTTGATGATCTCGCCCGGCACGCCCTTCAGATTCGAGAATGAGTTGATATACTGCTCAGCCTGAGCCACCTCGCCCAGACGCAGCGAGCAAGCTGCGGCATACATCTTGGCCAGATTGCCGGCGGGGGTGTTGCCATACTGCTTAACAACCTGAGCAAAGCCCGGAGCCGAAGCGTCGCCGTTGAGTGCCAACGCATAGTCGGCGTTCTGCTGCTCGAAACGATACTGTGCCTCGTAGAGCATCTCCTGTGCGTCGTTCAAGCGGGGCTCGACGATGAGCTTCTTGTAACCAAATACTACTGCTGCCAATGCGAAGATCACAACGATCGCAGTGACTACCATTTTACTGTTCTTCTCAAAGAAGTTCTCGGTCTGCGCCTTTGCAGATTCGAGCATCTCTTCCTGGGGTGTTACTACCTCTTTTGCCATAGAAATTATTGTTTTTTAGTTTAAATCGTCTTGATTCAAAATGCAAAAGTATAATAAAAATTGCAAAAAACACATAAAGTCGGGGTGAAAATGTTTTTCGTGGGTAGGAAAAGGGCATTAAGTCGGCGAAAAATTGTAACTTTGAGCAGAAAAAAGCAGATTATGCGGTTAAAAAAGTTGCTACTCATCAATTTTAAGAACATCCCTCAGGCCGAGTTTGCGCTCAGTCGGGGGATCAACTGCTTCGTGGGCGACAACGGTGCGGGCAAGACCAACATCCTCGATGCCATTCACTACCTCTCGATGTCGAAGTCGGCCTTCACGATGACCGATGGTCAGAGTGTCCACCACGGCGAGGAGTTTTTCGTCACCGAGGGCACCTACCTCAGCGATGGCGATTCGAACGAGGTGGTGAACTGCTCCTTCTCGCGTCGTGGCGGCAAGGTGCTCAGGCGCAACGGCAAGGAGTACGACCGCATAGCCGACCACGTCGGAGCCTTCCCCGTGGTGATCAGCTCGCCACGCGACACAGGACTCATCACCGATGCCGCCGAGGAGCGCCGCCGCTATCTCAATAGCTTCATCTCGCAGCTCGATCGTCAGTACCTGCACTCGATGATGCGCTACAACGCCGTTCTGGCCGAGCGCAACCGCTTCCTGAAGAGCTCGTCGGACGAGGTGATGTTGCAGATCTACGATATGCAGCTCGCCGAGCACGGCACGGCGGTCTATGAGCAACGCCGCCGCACGGTGGAGCGTATGCGTCCGCTTGTCGAGGAGTTCTACCGCACCCTCTCCGACGACCGCGAGCAGGTGGAGATAGCCTATCGCTCGGAGTTAGAGCAGATGCCGCTGACCGATATATTATTGCGCGCGCGTGAGAAGGATATCGTGAATCAGTTTACAACTTCGGGTGTCCACCGCGACGATGTGATCTTCCGCATCGGCGGTTACCCATTGCGCAAATATGGCTCGCAGGGACAGCAAAAGTCGTTCCTCATAGCACTCAAACTGGCGCAGTACCGCCTGCTGGCCGAGGCTACGGGCGAGCGCCCGATCCTGTTGTTGGACGATCTGTTCGACAAACTCGACCTGCGACGTGTCGAGAAGCTGCTCGCGCTGGTGGGTGGCGAGGAGTTTGGCCAGATCTGCATCACCGACTGCAATAAATCGCGTCTGGAGCTCACGCTCGAGCGTGCTGGATGCGAATACTCACTCTTCACGGTCGATGGAGGCGACATCCGCCAATGAGACGCACCAAAACCCTGCTCGTGGGCGACGTGCTGAAGGAGTTCTTCGCCCAGCCCCACATCGCCGCCAAAGTTGCCGAGGGACGCCTGCCCGAGACGTGGCGCACGGTGGTGGGCGATCGCGCTGCCGACCTTACGACACAGCTGCGACTGGAGCGGCACGTCCTCTATGCCCACATCGCCTCGAGTGCCATCCGCTCGGAGTTATTCTATCGGCGTGACGCGCTGGCCGCCGAGATCAACCGCGTCACAGGCCTACGGCTGGTCAATGTGGTGATTATTAAGTAGGCTTACGCATATTTTATGCTCGCGAAGAGTGATTTTTTGCTGAGAATATTTGCTTTGTGAAATAAATTGTGTACCTTTGTCGCGCTAAAAGCATTTAATTCAAAAACATTACAAACAATGAAGAAAGGTATTCACCCCGAAAATTATCGTTTGGTGGCGTTCAAGGATATGTCGAACGACCACGTGTTTTTGTGTCGGTCCGCCGTTTCGACAAAGGAGACCATCGAAGTGAACGGCGAAACCTATCCTGTGTACAAGATGGAAATCTCTAACACATCTCACCCGTTCTACACTGGTCAGATGAAGTTGGTTGACACCGCCGGTCGTGTGGATAAGTTTATGAGCCGCTACGCAAAGCGCTACGATAAGAAGAACAAGTAATCCAAAGATTGCTTCACCAAGTCCGATCCCGCGGGGTCGGACTTTTTTTGTGTGATTCCGCGGCGAAAATGATTCTCTCTTAAGTAGAGTCGTTCAACAAAGGTAAGTATAATATTTCAGTTATTCAACACTTTAGGCAAAAAAAGTGACTGGCAGGGGCAAAATAATCGAGCTAATGCATATAATAAAGGTGTAAAATCAATCTCTCTACTTAAGAGAAATTTTTCACTTAAATTTATATGCATATGAAAAGATTTTTTCTTTCGATGCTCACAGCCGTGATGGCCATCGCCTTCGTAGGTTGCGAGTACGACGACAGCGAGCTCACGGGCCGCGTCAATGATTTGGAGGGCCGCGTTCAGACCCTCGAGCAGCTCTGCCAGCAGATGAACACCAACATCTCAGCTATGCAGGCAATCGTTAACGCCCTGCAGACGCAGGACGCAATCACAGCCGTTACCCCCATCACCGAGGGCGGCAAGGTGATCGGCTACACCATCACCTTCGTTAAGGGTGATCCTATTACGATCTACCACGGTCAGGATGGTAAGGATGGTGCCAATGGTAAGGACGGCGCCGATGGCGAGGATGGTTACACCCCCGTTATTGGAGTTGATCAGGCCGAGGATGGCGAGTACTACTGGACTCTGGACGGCGAGTGGCTGACCGACACCGAGGGCAACAAGATTCCCACCTCGGGTGCTGATGGCGCAGATGGTGCCGACGGCGAGGATGGTACGGCTGGCAACAGCGGTATGCCCCAGCTGAAGATTCAGGGCGGTTACTGGTATGTTTCGTACGACGGCGGCGAGACTTGGGAGCGCCTCGGTCGCGCAACGGGTTACGACGGTCAGGACGGCAAGGATGGTCAGAATGGTGCCAATGGTGATGCGTTCTTTGATGATGTAGATGACTCTAATGCTGATTATGTAGTTTTCGAGTTGACGGACGGCACTACTTTCAAAGTCCCCAAGTATAAGGCTTTCAAGGTTGAAATTATTAGCACCTCAGCAGATTATATTCAGGTAGGTGGCAACAGTGATGTTAATATTAATTTCTCGGTAGAGGGTTGTAACGATCCTACCGTGGTGGTGTTGAGTGATCTTAAAACTACCGTTTCAACTGGACTTATTACAGTTAAGGCTCCTGCCGAAAGAGATGATCTGGATGACGTTGAGACCGTAACTCTTATGGTATCTAACGGCTCAACTACCGTAATGGCAAGTGTGGATATTACCGTTGCAGATGCAGTTATTTCAGGTGGTGCAGATGCTCAGACTAACTTTAATAATGCTGTATCAAGCGGAAAGAGCAGTATTGTTCTCGGTACTGGAACTTATACTATCCCTACTGAAGTGCAAGGTAAAACAATTACAATCAAAGGAGACAAAAGTGTGATAATTGATACATCTAATGCTAACCCTGATACACAGGCGTATAATAGTGCAACTATTAGTTTTGAGGGCGTAACAGTAAAGGGTGTAAACAATAAAGATTCTTTCATAGGTTATGCAGTTTATAATTTGATGACATTTACCGACTGCAATATTAACGATATGATAACTTTTTATGGTCCAGCCAAATTCGTAGGATGTACTTTCACTACGTCTGATGCATATGCTGTAAAGACTTGGGGAGCAAAAGAGATTACAGTTGAGAATTGTACATTCAATACAAAAGGCCGAGGATTTTTATATTACCCTGGTTCAAATGTAACAGGCGAAACTACGGTTACATTTACCAATTGTACGTTTAATGATAGTACTAATGGTACAGGAAATGATAAAGCAGCGATTGAAGTTGCAGACACCTATCCTAATCAGAATGTAATTTTCAACTTAACTATTAATAGTACTAAAGTAAATGGTTTTACTACGACCTCACAGAATGACACAACATACGGAGGCACTAATTTAGGTACCAATGTATGGGGCAATAAGAACCTTATTCCTGCAGATAGACTTAATGTGAAAATTGACGGTGTAGATGTTTACTAATAATTTGCCTTAATATTAAAAAATAGCCTGTCCGCATTTGCGGATAGGCTATTTTCGTTTAACTATTTAATTTACTTTTTCTTCTTGCTCCAAAGATGCACCACCATTCCGAAGTTGATGTTTGCGATGTTGAGGCGGAATTGCATACTCGACGCCTCGCGCGAACCCACCTGATTGCCCAGCTCGTCAAACTGCTTGATTGAGGTGTACTTGACTCCACCCAATCCGATCGACACCGTTGCACACACCGACGGGAA
>CAZWHN010000015.1:0-21171 GCA_964633635.1 uncultured Alistipes sp.
GCTGAGCCTGTGGCTGGGCATATGACGAAGGTTGAGCATACGAGGGCTGTGCATAACCACCCTGCTGATAACCTCCCGCAGCGCCCTGATATCCAGCCGTCGAGCCCTGCTGGAAGCCTCCCGCGGCGCCCTGCTGATTGTCCGAGCGGCGTCCCAAAAGTTTCATCTCATCGGCCATAATCTCGGTCGAGTAGCGCTTGATATTATCCTTATCGGTCCACTCGCGCGTGCGCAGACGACCCTCGATATAGAGCTGGCTGCCCTTGCGAACATAGTGATCGACCACATCGGCCAGACCGCGCCACAACGTGATGGTGTGCCACTCGGTGTGATCGGTATTCTCGTTTGTCTGTCGGTTGTAGATGCGCTCGGTTGTGGCCAAACGCACACGGGCCACCTTGACGCCCGACTCGGTGGTGCGAACCTCGGGATCAACGCCCACGTTACCCACCAGAATTACTTTATTAATCATATTTTCAACTCTTTACAAATACTTAATCTTGCGGTGTGAGATGCACCTTGCCCTCCAAATCGTTCTTCAGCGTGCCGAGGAAATCCTCGTCCGAGCCCTCCAAGAACTCCACCTTGAGCGGCTCGAAGAACAATCGCTCACGCATCACATCGGGCACGCGACGCGAACGACGCAACTTGACCGAATCCTTCTCCGTGGTGAGGATCATTGCGTTGGGATGCTTCTCCAGCAGGGCTACGATGCGCTCGATATCGGCCACCGAATAGACGTGGTGATCGGGGAAATTGAGCGTCGCCACCACCTTGAAACTCTTCTTCACGCCCGACACAAATGCACGCGGATTGCCGATGCCCGACATCACGATCACCTCGTCGCCCTCACTAAGCTTGTTCGACGTGGGGAACAACGGCACTGCCTCGGTGGGTACCACACGGGTGAAGTAGATCTTCTGATAGGCTATGCGGTGCAGCTCCTTGCGCCAAATGCGTTGTGCCAGCGGCTGCATATCGGCGGGACACTTGGTGACGATGAAGTAGTGGGCACGGTCGAGCGACTCGGTTTTATCGCGCAGCGTACCAGCGGGCAGGAAGTCATCCTCGTAGAAGGGACGTGTCGAATCGACAATCACCACATTGATGCGGGCCTTCACATAACGATGCTGGAAGCCGTCGTCCATAACTATCAGATTCACTTCGGGATGCTCCTTCATAATGCGACGCACCGCCTCAACTCGTTTCTCGCACACCACAACCAGCGTGTCGGGATATTTCAACTTGATCTGCAACGGCTCGTCGCCCACATCGCGGTACGACGAGGAGGTCTTGACCTCGATGTAGCCCTTCTTGCGACGGCCATAACCACGCGAGAGCACAGCCACGTTGTAGTGCGATTTCATATACTCCACGATCATCTCGGCCGTGGGAGTTTTGCCCGTACCGCCGACGGTGATGTTGCCCACACAGATGATGGGGATGGGGAATTTGACGCCCTTCAGAAGACCACAATCGAACATCCAATGGCGGATCGAAATCGCCATTCGATAGGGGTAGGATAATAGTTTTGCAAAGAAGCCCATATTCGAGTGCAGTCTAAAAAAATCATCGGGCGAGAGCCAGCGACTCATACCCATTATTATACAATTCGGCCAAAGATAACAAATATTTCGCAATAAAACAATCTGTCGTTCGTTTTTTGTTGTATAGGGGCCTATTTTTCAGCCAATTATTCCCTATTATCCGATTATTTTTCTTATTTTTGTGGTATTATGAGGTATTTTTTGATTTCGACTTTCACACTGCTCCTGCTTGCGGCCACCTCGTGTGGACGTAACGGCGAAGAGGCTTCAACAGAAGCCGCCACGCAGGAGCCACAACATACTATGCTCTACGGCATCATAGCCGACGACTACACCACCGAGTCGGGCACCATCGCTCAAGGCGAGACGTTGGGCAAAATCCTTGCCCGATATGGCGTGTCGGCCGCGACGGTCGATCGGTTGGACAAGGCGTCGAAGGATGTTTTCCCGCTCCGTCAGATCCGAGCTGGCCGCCCCTACACGGCCCTTATGACGCAGGATTCGACCCGCCGACTCGACTACTTCGTCTATGAGAAGGATCTGGTCGATTACGTTGTCTTCGGATTTAAGGAGGACAGCATCACCATCACACAGGGACAGAAGGATGTCACCACCCGCCGTCAGCACCGCTCGTCGGTGATCGAGTCATCGCTATGGGGCGCTATTATGCGCGACAGCCTGCCCTACGCCTTAGCAGCCGAGCTGGAGGAGATCTACCAGTGGACGGTCGATTTCTTCGGCATTCAGGAGGGTGACAATTTCACCGTGATATACGACGAACGTATGGTCGATACCACCTTCGTCGGCATTGGTCGTGTGTGGGGTGCGAAGTTCAACCACGGCGGCAAGGAGGTCTATGCCATCCCCTTCAAGCAAGATGACAAAGTGCAGTATTGGGAGTACGACGGCGCTTCGCTGCGCAAGCAGCTGCTTAAGGCTCCGCTCAAGTTTACCCGCATCAGCTCGCGCTTCTCGCGTTCGCGTCTGCACCCCGTGCATCGTGTCTATCGTCCCCACCTCGGAGTCGATTACGCAGCCCCGACGGGCACGCCCGTACACGCTGTGGCCGATGGCGTTGTATCGTTCAAGGGTTGGGGAGGCGGTGGTGGCAACACCATACGCATCAAGCACGCTGGCAACCTCGAGACGGGCTATCTGCACCTGAGCCGCTTTGCGAAGGGCATCAATAAGGGCACCCGTGTCAAGCAGGGCGACCTGATCGGATATGTCGGCAGCACGGGCACCTCGACGGGTCCCCACCTCGACTACCGCATCTGGAAGAATGGTGTGAACATCGACCCGCTGAAGGTTCCGCAGGAGCCTGCCGAGCCTATCTCGGCGCAGAACAAGGCGGCATTCGAGTCGGTGCGCGACCGCATTGTAGCCGAGCTTAACGGCACGGCCACACCCGATATGATCGTAACGCAGCTCGACACGCTCGACATCGTGGCCGACACGCTGCAAACGACAACCTACAATACAAAGTAAAGAGATGATTGACAAAAAGATAGAGAGTTTCATCCGCAAGCACCACGTCCTCACGCTTGCCACCTCCACCCCCACGGGTGAGCCCTACTGCTGCAACTGCTTTTTCGCCTACGACGCAGCGACGGCGGCCTTCGTCTTCACCACGAGTGAGACGACTCGCCACGGAGCGATGATGATGCAAAATGACCGCGTTGCGGCCTCGGTAGTGCTCGAGACACGCACCGTCGGCAAGGTGCAGGGGCTGCAAATCACGGGCCGCATCAAGCGAGCCATCGATGGCGACAAGATGCTATACATCAAGACTTTCCCCTACGCTGCCGTGGCCGACTTAGAGCTATGGCGACTGGAGGCCGATATGATGAAATTGACGGACAACACTCTCGGATTCGGGAAGAAACTTATATGGCAGAGATCGGAGTAATAATCGTAGCTGGCGGCTCGGGCCGTCGTATGGGCGCAACACTGCCCAAGCAGTTTATGATGCTCGGACAGCAACCCGTGCTGGCCCGCTCCATCAACCGCATACACGAGGCGTTGCCCAAGGCCGAGATTGTGGTGGTCCTACCCTCGGAGTGGGTTGAGATGTGGCGCAATATGGCCGCACGCTTCGACGTGGCTCGCCACAAGATTGCCACGGGAGGCAAGGAGCGTTTTCACTCGGTGCAGAATGGCATTGCAGCCCTCAGCGACGAAGTGCGCACGATAGCCATACACGATGCCGTGCGGCCACTGGTCTCGAAGAAGCTGATCATACGACTTGTACTTGCCACCGACGAGTCGGCTGCCGTCATTCCCGTCGTTGCTCCCGCCGATTCGTTCCGCGAGGTGGAGGGCGATGAGTCGCACATTGTCGATCGTTCGCGCCTGCGTATGGTGCAGACTCCGCAGCTCTTCCGTGCCGATGTCTTGCGTTGCGCCTACGAGCAGCCCTTCTCGGAGAGTTTCACCGACGACGCCTCGGTTGTGGAGGCTATGGGCGAGAAGATCACGCTCGTGGAGGGCGAGAGAGAGAATTTCAAATTAACCACGCCTACGGATATGATTCTGGCCGAGGCAATAATTGCTGCCGAGAGTGAAGCGTAGTTTCAAATACCATTTCGACCGTCGCACGGTGATACTTACGGCACTCACGCTCACGCTCTTTGCCGTGGGTGCGGTGTTGCTCTATGTGCTCTATATGGGCGGCTTTTTCTCGGCGTGGTTCGTATCGTTCGTGCTGGCCGTATCGGCACTCGGGGTGCTGTCCATCCCACAACGTATCGCGCTGGTTGATCATAAGTTGGAGATACAGTGTGTGTTCGACATCACCGAAATCGACGTGCTCGAGATCGCCCGCATACGCAAAGTGAGCCGTCGCCGTCTGAAGCGTTGCTGGCTGCTCTTCGGCAGTGCGGGATTTTTCGGTTACTTCGGCAAGTTCCTCGACATACGTTCGTTCGATATGATCACGATCTACGCCTCGGAGTGGAATAATTTTGTGGAGATTACGGACATCTACGACGCCCGAACATACGTCTCGTGCCGCGATGCCGACGAGTTGGTAGCCAGTGTGTTGCAGGCTCGACGCAAAGCCGCCGAGGAGTATTTCGGGGTGGGTGCCAAGATGGATATTTACGACGAGAGCACCAACGACACCGAGGAGGATTTGGACGGTTCTAACACCAAGGAGGGCTCGTTCGAGAGGTCGAACGATAGTCAAAACGCATAACGATGCAGGTTAAATTCACGTCCGATCGCAAGGCCATCCGCCACATCAACTACGCCTACACACCCACCCGCTTTGGCGAGATGCTGACGGCGTGGTGCATCGACGAGGGGACCTATGAGAGAACCTACAGGGATGGTCAAAACAGAGCCCAAGGAGATAATCAAAGCAAAGCCCACGAAAAACTCCTCTGCTTCGCATCATTCACCCCGCACCTGGGACGCGAGCGCGTAAAAAAAGAACTGCGCGAACTCTTCCCCGCAGCCACACTAAAACTCATTGAATCACAGGAGAATGTAATAGACTTCCCACCTCAACGTATCCTACTTGCAGGAACGCCGTTTCGGTTGGATGTTTGGTGGGCATTGCTCACCGTTGAGCGTGGTCGCACAATCACCTACGCGGCACTTGCAGCCCTCGCAGGCCACCCTACTGCCGTGCGTGCCGTAGCAACGAGTGTCGGGTGTAATCCCATCAGCGTCGTCGTACCCTGCCACCGCATTGTGCCCGCATCGGGTGGTGTGGGGAACTACCACACGGGGGCGGATATTAAAGAGGCACTGCTCGGGTGGGAGTGTGCGCTACCCTAACGCCACATCGAGCATCATCATCAGCGCAAAACCAAATGCCACACCCACCGTAGCAATGTTGGAGTGGCGACCGCTCTGCGACTCGGGGATAAGCTCCTCAACCACAACATATATCATAGCGCCCGCAGCAAAAGCCAGCAGGAACGGCAACACGGGCTGCAGCCAGTCAATAAGCAGTATCGTCACCAAACCCGCCATCGGCTCCACGATGCCCGATCCCACGCCATAGGCAAAGGCTTTCCAGCGGCTCTGCACACTCTGCTTGAGCGGCATAGAGACGATTGCACCCTCGGGGAAATTCTGGATGGCGATACCGATCGAGAGCGCTAAAGCAGCCGCCATCGTAATGCCAGCCTCGCCCGTCATAGCACCCGCCAACACCACTCCGACGGCCATACCCTCGGGGATGTTGTGCAACGTGACAGCCATAAAGAGCATCGTCGAGCGCCCCAAACCCGACTTCACACCCTCGGGTTCGTCCGAGCCGAGATGGAGGTGAGGCACCAACGTATCAAAGATAAGCAGCGAGAACATACCGCATAGAAATCCCACCACGGCAGGCAACCACGCCACGCCTCCGTTCTCGGCCGTCATATCGATCGATGGGATCAGCAGCGACCACACCGAGGCGGCAATCATCACACCCGACGCAAATCCGAGCAGGAGCTTCTGCACCCACGCCGAGAGTTGGTCGCGCAGCAGAAAGACCATCGCAGCACCGAGCGATGTGCCTATGAATGGGATCAACAGTCCGTATGCAACTTCGCTGTTCATAGAGAGTTACTTCAGATTTTCGAGATAATCGACAAAGACGCCAAAGTCGCGGTGCGAATTGACAAAATCGTCGTACGAATGTTCGGTATCGCCCTCCTCGGGAACGTCCGAGATCATCTTCACCACCACCACTGGCACGTCGAACAGCTCGGCAGCCTGACAGATAGCCGTGGCCTCCATATCGAAGAGACCCATCTTGAAACCGTAGCGGCTCTTCACATCAGCAATAATCTCGCCATCGACAAACGAATCGCCCGTCCACACCACCGCATCGTCGTGGCCCAGCAACGGATAGGGCTCGGTCAATTCGGGGACAAAGTCGCCCGGGATACGGCAATCGTGGTAACGAGCCACACGTGGAGCCACAATCTCACCACGCTCGCGCCCCAACGTCGAGGCGGCATAACCTACAACAGCCACACGATCCACCTCGCCATTAGCTCGGCTGATGGCCAGCGCCGTATTGGCCGCAGCGAGGGCCTTGCCTACGCCACAACGCACCACCGAGTAGTGGTTATGGAGTGTGCGATTGAGCAGTGCGGCGTTGATATTACGGTATTCGCGCTCGGTTGGGGCTATGATTAAGTATCTCATCTTCTATGCGTTATAGATTGAACCTATACCTGCAGCCTCAGCCTCGGCGGGGGTGTAGAGCGCACGCATATACTGCGCCATAGCGGCATTGGTCGAAGCGATGGCGTAGAGTCCCGGGGTGCCACACTGCACCTCGTTCAAGCCCACGATGTCGTCCTTAGACTTGAGGGGGAATACATTTTTATAGACCGTAGCCAACGCCTCACGAATCTGCTCAGCCGTCACGTCGTTCATTGTCGAGAGGTAGAAACCCGTCTTGCAACCCATCGGGCAGAACGACACAATGCTCTTGCCCACAACGGGATCCAGACGCAGGTGGTAGGCCATCAGATGCTCGATGGTGTGTACCTCGCCCGAACCGAGCGGAGCGTGATCCATCGGGGCACGAAAACGCATATCCCACGAGTGTACGGCCAGAGCGTCGTTGATTGTATATACCGAACGAAGGTAGAGTCCCTCCTTGAGGGTGATGTGATCGACGTCGAACGACGATACTACTGATTTTTTACTTTCCATATTCCTTTTCTTTAATTATTATTCACATTTTTTGCCTACTTCTTCGGCTCCTCCGCAGGGCGAGAGGATTGACGATCGAAGAAGATATTTTTCGACGAGGAGCTGAGCGGGATGGCGAAGATCTGCTCCACATCGGGTATAAAACCCTCCTGCTGCGCAGCCCAGCCAGCCGAGAACATCACTCGTGAGTCCAACCTCAGGTCGGCCACCTTCGAGCAGGCCGAACCGATGGCAATACCCACATCGACGCTATTCATCACGCAGGGCACATTGTCGGGCTTAGCCTCGCAGGTCGCCCAGCCGCAGTAGCCACAATTAAGGCCACACTCCGTCCGAGGCTCGCGCGTACCGATGAGGATCACCGCCTGAGAGTTCGCGATGTTGTTGGCATCGCGCAACAGGAATTTCAATCCCGTGCGCTCGCTCACGCGTCGCATAGCCTCGGCCAGAGCCACAATATCTTCGTCGGTCACCATTGCGATCTCCACCAGATCGCGTCCCTTGGCTTTGGGGGCAGTTCGTGCCGCCACCATAACCGCCTCACCGAGAGCCTTGACCATCTCGGGGCGCAAGTCACGTTCGTTGTAAATCATAACAAAAATTTTTCTCGGGGTTAAAATTACAATTTTTTTTGGATTTTACGCAACAACCGACCTCTCATTTTGTGCCGCCGCAACCGAGAGTCTATGTTGTTGGCTTGTTTTTTGCTCCCACCAATATAAATATTAAAGCTATCACCAATGGACAAAATTAAGATCTATCAATTCACCGATCCCATCTGTGTCTGGTGCTGGGGCAACGAACCCGTGGTGCGGGCACTGGACTACCTCTACGGCAACAAGGTGCAGATCGAGTTCCTAATGGGCGGATTGGTAGAGGAGATCTCCACCCTCTACGATCTGAAAGGCCCGAAGGCAACAATCATAGATCGCGCCAACCGCATTATGGCCGACAACTGGCTCGCTGCATCGGCTCGTCACGGGATGCCCGTCAAGGTGGATCACAACGCACCCCTATTCAGCGAGCGCTACCCCTCGAGCTTCCCGCAGAACATAGCCTACGAGGCGGCACGTCGCATAAACCCCGAGGCGGCCAAGCAGTTTTTGCGACGCATACGCGAGGCGACCTTCACCGAGAGCCGTCGCACCTCGCAGATGGATGTGCTGGTCGAGCTGGCCACCGAGTGCGGTTTCGAGGCTGCCGAGTTCATCGACCACTACACCACAGGGGCTGCGCAGGCCGACTTTATGCAGTCACGGATGCGGTGCCGCCGCAACGGCATCACGGGATTTCCCTCGTATATGGTCAAGAATGACTCGACGAAGGTCATCTTGGGCGGATACCAGAACCTCTCGACCTTCCACACGCTGATCGGACGCCTCTCGGGCGGCAAGATCAAGCCACGTCGCATAGGCCCCTCGATAGCCAACATCACCGACTTTATGCGACGCTACCGCACGGCCTATCCCGTTGAGATTGAGGTGGCATTTGGGCTGGACCGCGACAAGACCGACCTCATCCTCGGCGAGTTGATCCGCTCGGGCAAGATTGTCGCTACACCCATCGGCGAGGGACGACGCCTCACGCTCGCCTCCCCCTCCAAGGCAAGGCCCACGGCATCGCAGAGCACCTCGTCGCGCAAAACGGCACCTCGCCACAAAGAGAAAGCGGAGAGTTAAGGAGAAAAATTTTCCGACAGGAATAATCGCATCGGAGAAGATATTACCGACACAGGCTTTCTAACACGTTTGCCGTCGAGGGGCGTTTTCGGAGGCAAGATTTTATTAAAATGAGGCGATAGACTTACAAATCATTAGGCATAATTATGCCATATTTTATTTCGAAACGGATAAATATTCGCCTTAAAGCCCCAAATCTGAGACAACAAGGTGAGATTTATATGCAAAAAAGTATGAAATTTTCTTGTTTTTAATATTTTTTACTATTACTTTTGCATCACAAACAACAAACAAGTATTTATGTACGCAGGTCTGTATATCATCATTAGCCTAATCCTCGTGGTCTTGCACAGATAACGGGAGAAAGGTTGTATGTATATATCACTGCATTTATCGTATAGACCTTTCTCCTTGTTGGAGGGAGGTCTTTTCGATTGAAAAAGTTGCTACAAACGCTAAACCTAAGTAGGATGAAAAACCGTTTAAGAAGTGCCGTCACGACCGTCGGTCGTCGTATGGCTGGCGCACGAAGCCTCTGGCGCGCCAACGGAATGAAGACTGAGCAGATGGGACAGCCCGTCATCGGAATCGCCAACTCATTCACGCAGATGGTGCCCGGACACGTCCACCTGCACGAGATAGGACAATACGTCAAGTCGATAATCGAGGCCGAGGGTTGCTTTGCAGCCGAGTTCAACACCATCGCCATCGACGACGGCATTGCTATGGGTCACGATGGTATGCTCTACTCGCTACCCTCGCGCGACATCATCGCCGACTCGGTCGAGTATATGGCCAACGCCCACAAGGTCGATGCGCTGGTATGCATCAGCAACTGCGACAAGATCACACCTGGAATGTTGATGGCGTCGATGCGACTGAACATCCCCACCATATTTGTTTCGGGAGGCCCGATGGAGGCTGGTCTGTTCCGCGGACGCGGTGCCGACCTGATCGACGCTATGGTGCTCAGTGCTGACGAGAACTGCTCGGATGAGGATGCTGCCGAGATCGAGGCTTCGGCCTGCCCTGGTTGCGGATCGTGCTCGGGTATGTTTACAGCCAACTCGATGAACTGCCTGAATGAGGCCATCGGTCTGGCTCTGCCCGGCAACGGCACCGTTGTCGCTACACACGAGAATCGCAAGGCTCTCTTTGCGAAGGCCGCCAAGCTGATCGTCGAGAATGCACGTCGCTACTACTTCGAGGGCGATGACTCAGTTCTGCCCCGCTCGATCGCTACGAAGGCCGCCTTCGAGAATGCAATGTCGCTCGACATCGCTATGGGTGGCTCGACCAATACCGTGCTCCACCTGCTTGCCGTGGCTCACGAGGCGGGTGTGGAGTTCACGATGGCCGACATCGACCGCCTTTCACGCCGCATTCCCGTGTTGTGCAAGGTTGCACCCAACGGTCACTACCACGTTCAGGATGTGAATCGCGCTGGCGGCATTATGGGTATTCTGGGCGAGTTGGCAAACAGCAATCTCATCGACACAACAGCAAAGAGAGTCGATTCGGCATCGCTGGCCGAGACGCTCGACAAATATTACTACGGATCGGCGAACTTCTCATACGAGGCTCGCAAGATCTACCTCAGCGCCCCCGCCAACCGTTATAGCCGCGTGATGGGATCGCAGGCCACCTACTACGAGCAGATGGACGAGGACCACTCAAGCGGTTGCATCCGCGATTTGGAGAATGCCTACTTCCGCGATGGCGGTCTGGCTGTGCTGACGGGTAACATCGCCCGCAAGGGTTGTATCGTCAAGACGGCTGGTGTGGCGCAGGAGCTGATGCAGTTCAGCGGCAAGGCCAAGGTATTCGAGTCGCAGGAGCAGGCTATGAACGGCATCTTAGGTGGCGAGGTCGAGGCAGGCGACGTGGTTGTCATCCGCTACGAGGGTCCAAAGGGTGGCCCGGGTATGCAGGAGATGCTCTACCCCACCTCATACCTCAAGTCGAAGCACTTGGACAAGGCCTGCGCACTGATCACCGATGGTCGCTTCTCGGGCGGCACGTCGGGACTCTCGATCGGTCACGTCTCTCCCGAGGCTGCTTCGGGTGGCGAGATCGGCATCATCTGCGACGGCGATACGATCGACATCGACATCACAGCCCGCACGATCAACCTGCGCATCACGGATGAGGAGCTCAAGGCGCGTATGGCAGCGTGGACCACCCGCAAGCCCAAGAATCGTGACCGCGTAGTGCCCCAGTCGCTCCGAGCATATTCGCTGCTCGTGTCGTCAGCTGATCAGGGCGCCGTGAGAATCGTTCCCGAGGAGTAACCATTCAACATCCCAACTTATGGCATTTTCAGGTTTTACAGATACTACCCCCACACCTCCTAAAAAGGATCTTCCCCGCATCACGGGTTCCGAGGCGGTGATCCGCTCATTCTTGGCCGAGGGCGTCGAGACCATCTTCGGCTACCCGGGTGGCGCGATCATCCCCGTATATGATGCACTCTACGACTACCGCGACCAGCTCAACCACATTCTGGTGCGTCACGAACAGTGCGCTCTGCACGCAGCACAGGGCTATGCCCGCGCTACGGGTCGCACGGGAGTCTGCATCGTCACCTCAGGCCCTGGTGCAACGAACACCGTCACGGGCTTGGCCGACGCTATGCTCGACTCTACGCCCGTCGTTTTGATTAGCGGTCAGGTGGCCTCATCGACACTCGGCACGGATGCTTTTCAGGAGATTAACTTCATCGAGATCACCAACTCCGTGACCAAATGGAATTGTCAGGTGAAGCGTGCCGAGGATATTCCCGAGGCTATCGCCCGCGCATTCTACATCGCCTCGAGTGGCCGTCCCGGCCCCGTGGTGATCGACATCACGAAGGATGCACAGAACGGATTGGTCGATTTCGAGTACAAGCCCAAGCGATTCATCCGCAGCTACATACCCCACCGCGAGATCGACAACGACCAGATTATGGAGGCGGCTCGCCTGATCAACCTCTCGCGCAAGCCTATGGCTCTGGTGGGTCAGGGTGTGATTTTAGGCGGTGCGGAGCAGGAGCTGAAGGCTTTTCTGGAAAAGAGTGGCATCCCCGCAGCGGCTACATTACTCGGACTGTCGGCTCTGCCGTCGGATCATCCGCAATATGTGGGTATGCTGGGTATGCACGGCAACTACGGCCCTAACATCAAAAACCGCGACTGCGACCTGCTCATCGCCATCGGAATGCGTTTCGACGACCGTGTGACGGGCGACCCCTCGAAGTTCGGCATCAACGCCAAGATCATCCATCTGGAGATCGACCCTGCCGAGGTGAACAAATTGGTGTACGCCGACGTGGCGGTGATGGGCGACGTGAAGCGCACGCTTCCGCTGCTGACCGAGCGAATCGCCGAGAACGACCACTCGGCTTGGATCGACGAGTTCCGCGTATGCTCGAACATCGAACGTGAGGAGGTGATCGCCCCCGCCATTGAGCGTCGTGGTTCGCACCTGCGTATGGGCGAGGTGGTGGATGCTGTGGCGCAGCAGTTCGACGATGCGATTCTTGTTACCGACGTAGGCCAGCAGCAAATGTTCGCCTCGCGTTATTTCCGCTTTAAGCGTTCGCGCAGTATCATCACCTCGGGTGGCCTGGGCACGATGGGCTTCGGCCTGCCCGCTGCCATCGGTGCAAAGATCGGTGCCCCCGAGAGGGATGTATGTCTGTTCGTGGGCGACGGAGGCTTACAGATGACCTCGCAGGAGCTTGGCACGATATATCAGTCGCAGGTGGGAGTGAAGATCATCCTGATGAACAACGGTTTCCTCGGTATGGTGCGCCAGTGGCAGGAGCTCTTCTACGACCGTCGCTACTCATTCACCGAGCTTGTAAACCCCGACTTTAGTCTCTTGGCTGCTGCCAACCACATCCCCTATCGCTGCGTCGAGCATCACGAGGATCTGGACGAGGCCATCGCCGAGATGCGCTCGACAGAAGGTGCTTTCTTGCTGGAGGTTAGAGTACAGCGCGAGGAGAATGTATTTCCGATGGTACCTGCGAGCCAGCCCGTCGAGAAGATCCGTCTGGAGTAAAACCCAAAACCCGAACAGAAGATGGAGAAAGATTTTATCATAACCGTATTTTCGGAGAACAAGGTGGGTCTATTGAGTCAGATCACCACGGTCTTCACCCACCGCAATGTCAATATCGACTCGCTCACAGCCTCGGAGTCGGCCATCAAGGGTGTACACAAGTACACCATTATGGTGCGCAACGATGAGGAGAAGGTGGCCAATTTAGTGAAGCAGATCGAGAAGAAGATCGACGTACTGAAAGTCTTCTGCTACACCCCCTCGGAGGTGGTCTTGCAGCAGCTGGCGCTCTACAAGGTGCAGCGCAGCCGCAACGTCGAGGATCTGGTGCGTCGCCACAATGTGCGTATTTTAGATATCCACGACGAGTACATCGTGCTGGAGAAGACGGGTCACAAGGAGGAGATCGACGAGCTGTATAGTATGCTCTCGCCTTATGGGCTCTACCAGTTTGTGTGCTCGGGTCCTGTGGCCATCATCAAGTCGCGTCGTGAGCTGATGGACGAGCATCTCGAATACATCGAGCAGCAACGCAAGCTCTCGGGTGCGGAGGATACGGAGTAGAGAGCACACGATATAAAACAAGAAAATCACACACTTACAAGATTAGATAGCTAAACGAATTAAAAACATAAACAAAAAATTTACAACTATGGCAAAGATGAATTTTGGCGGCGTTGAGGAGAACGTCGTAACTCGTGAGGAGTATCCCTTGGCAAAGGCTTTGGAGACATTGAAGGATGAGACTATCGCCGTTATCGGCTACGGTGTTCAGGGCCCTGGTCAGTCGCTCAACCTGCGTGACAACGGCTTCAACGTGATCGTAGGTCAGCGCAAGGATTCAAAGAGCTGGGAGAAGGCCGTTGCCGACGGTTGGGTTCCGGGCGAGACTCTGTTCGACATCGAGGAGGCTTGCCAGAAAGCTACCATCATCGAGTACCTGCTCTCGGACGCAGGTCAGATCTCGGTATGGCCCACCGTTAAGAAGCACCTCACCGCAGGCAAGGCACTCTACTTCTCGCACGGTTTCGGCATCACATATAAGGAGCGCACAGGCATCGTTCCTCCCGCCGATGTGGATGTAATCTTGGTTGCACCCAAGGGTTCGGGCACATCGTTGCGTCGTATGTTCCTGCAGGGCCGTGGCTTGAACTCGAGCTACGCCATCTTCCAGGATGCAACGGGTCGTGCTTGGGACCGCGTTATCGCACTCGGTATCGGTGTAGGTTCGGGCTACCTGTTCGAGACCACCTTCAAGCGTGAGGTATATTCTGACCTGACGGGTGAGCGTGGTACGCTGATGGGTGCTATTCAGGGTATCTTTGCTGCACAGTACGAGGTACTGCGCCAGAACGGCCACACCCCCTCGGAGGCATTCAACGAGACCGTTGAGGAGCTCTCGCAGAGCTTGATGCCGCTGATAGCCGAGAACGGTATGGATTGGATGTACGCCAACTGCTCGACCACCGCACAGCGTGGTGCTTTGGATTGGTGGAAGAAGTTCCGCGACGCTACGATGCCCGTATTCGAGGAGCTTTACAGCGAGGTTGCTTGCGGCAACGAGGCACAGCGCAGCATCGACACCAACTCACAGCCCGACTATCGTCAGAAGCTGGAGGAGGAGCTTCGCGAGATGCGCGAGACGGAGATGTGGCAGGCAGGTGCCGTTGTTCGTAAGCTCCGTCCCGAGAACAACTAATTCTTTTCATTAACACTCACTCGGTGTAGGCCACAGCGCCCACGCCGAATTTATACCCTAAACCAATAGAGTATGAGCGAAAAAGTATATATTTTCGATACCACACTGCGTGATGCCGAGCAGGTGCCGGGCTGTCAGCTCAACACCATCGAGAAGATCGAGGTTGCTCGCCAGCTGGAGAAGTTAGGTGTCGATATTATCGAGGCGGGCTTCCCCATCTCGAGCCCAGGCGACTTCAACTCGGTGGTCGAGATCTCGAAGGCCGTAACCCGCCCCACGATCTGCGCCCTCACGCGTGCCGTGAAGAAGGATATCGACGTTGCAGCCGAGTCGCTTCAGTTTGCCAAGCGAGGCCGCATCCACACCGGTATCGGCACCTCGCCCTACCACATCTACGAGAAGCTGCGTATGACCCCCGACACCGTGCTGGAGCAGGCTGTCGAGGCGGTGAAGTATGCCCGCCGATTTGTCGATGATGTGGAGTTCTATGCCGAGGATGCTGGTCGTACCGACGAGGAGTTTTTGGCTCGCGTGGTGGAGGCTGTCATTGCAGCAGGTGCTACGGTGGTGAACATACCCGACACGACGGGCTATTGTCTGCCGAGCGAGTACGGAGCCAAGATCGCCTACCTGAAGAACAATGTCCCCAACATCGACAAGGCCATTATCTCGACCCACTGCCACAACGACTTGGGTATGGCTACGGCCAACACCTTAGCTGCTGTTCAGAATGGAGCACGTCAGGTGGAGGTTACGATCAACGGCTTGGGCGAGCGTGCGGGTAACACCGCGCTGGAGGAGGTTGTGATGGCCATCAAGTGCCACTCGAACCTCGACTTCGAGGTGGGTATCGACTCTAAGCAGA
Organism: uncultured Alistipes sp.; assembly: GCA_964633635.1. Taxonomy (GTDB): domain Bacteria; phylum Bacteroidota; class Bacteroidia; order Bacteroidales; family Rikenellaceae; genus Alistipes. Next base: position 15,505 of record CAZWHN010000015.1, read on the forward strand.
TCATCACCACCAGCAAGCTGGTATCTAATCTTATGCGTATGCCCGTACAAGCCAACAAGGCCATCGTGGGCCGTAACGCCTTCGCCCACTCGTCGGGCATCCATCAGGATGGCGTGCTGAAGAGCCGCGAGACATACGAGATCATCGACCCCGAGGATGTGGGTGTAGATCAGTCGAGCATCGTGCTGACGGCCCGCAGCGGTCGCGCAGCGTTGAAGCACCACCTCGCAGAGATCGGTTATACGCCCGAGGGCGAGGAGTTGGACGAGATCTATCAGCGTTTTTTGGAGCTTGCCGACAAGAAGAAGATGGTCACCACGCGCGATCTGGAGGTGCTGGCCGGAACGGCCTCATCGCGTCGCCGTATGAGCATCAAGCTCACGGGCTTGCAGATCGTCTGCGGTAAATCGACCATCCCCACGGCCACCGTACAGATCAGCTTCGACGGCGATACCTTCACCGAGACGGCTTGCGGAAACGGTCCCGTCGATGCAGCCATCACGGCTGTGAAGAACATCACCAAGCGTCGTGTCCACATCGAGGAGTTCCTCATTCAGGCCATCACGCGAGGCAGCGACGATCTGGGTAAGGTACATATGCAGATCTCGCACAAGGGCAAGATGTATCACGGCTTCGGTGCCAACACCGACATCGTGACGGCATCGGTAGAGTCGTTCATCGACGCAATTTCAAAAATAGCATAACGGATGAATACACTTTTCGATAAGATTTGGGATGCACACACCGTCCGCGTAATCGACGGCGGCTCGTGTGTGCTCTACATCGACCGCCAATATATCCACGAGGTGACAAGTCCGCAGGCATTTGCGGGCCTCAAGCAGCGTGGCATCGAGGTGTTCCGTCCCCAGCAGGTGACGGCCAGCCCCGACCACAACATCCCCACGCTGAACCAGCACCTCCCCATTGCCGAGCCTCAGTCGGCCCAGCAGGTGGCAACGCTCGAGCGCAACTGCGCCGAGAACGGTATTACGATCTTCCCCATCGAAGAGGAGCACAACGGCATTATCCACGTCATCGGCCCGCAGACGGGACTCACACAGCCCGGTATGACCATCGTATGTGGCGATAGCCACACCTCGACGCACGGTGCGTTGGGTTGCGTTGCGTTCGGTATCGGCACGAGCGAGGTGGAGATGGCTCTCGCCTCGCAGTGTATCCTGCAGTCGAAGCCCAAGAGTATGCGTATCAATGTCGAGGGTGAGCTCCGCAAGGGTGTCTGCTCGAAGGACATCATCCTCTACATCATCTCGAAGATCGGCACGGGCGGTGGCACGGGCCACTTCGTTGAGTTTGCAGGCTCGGCCATACGTTCGCTCTCGATGGAGGCTCGAATGACCATCTGCAATATGAGTATCGAGATGGGCGCACGCGGAGGTATGATCGCCCCCGACCAGACCACTTTCGACTACCTCAAGGGACGCGAGTTCGCCCCCACGGGTGCGGAGTGGGATGCCGCAGTCGAGCGCTGGAGAAAGTTGCGCTCGGACGATGATGCTGTATTCGACAAGGAGATCACCTTCGACGCCGCCGACATCGAGCCTATGATCACCTACGGCACCAACCCAGGTATGGGAGTGGCCGTGAGTGGCGAGATCCCCTCATCGGAGGGTATGGATGCGGCATCGAAGGCTTCGTATGCCAAGTCGCTGGCCTATATGGGCTTTGCCGAGGGCGAGAAGATGGTGGGTAAGCCCGTCGATTACGTCTTTGTGGGTAGCTGTACCAACGGCCGTATCGAGGATCTCAGAGCCTTTGCACACTTCGTCAAGGGCCGTCGCAAGGCCGAGGGTGTAACGGCGTGGATCGTTCCTGGTTCGAAGGAGGTCGAGCGATTGGCCATCGAGGAGGGCTTGCGCGATATATTGCAGCAGGCAGGCTTCGAGCTTCGTCAGCCGGGCTGCTCGGCTTGTCTGGCGATGAACGAGGATAAGATCCCCGCAGGCAAGTATTGCGTGGCCACGTCAAACCGCAACTTCGAGGGTCGTCAGGGTCCCAACTCGCGTACTCTGTTGGCAGGTCCGTTAGTGGCGGCTGCGGCAGCAGTGACGGGCGTTGTAACCGATCCGCGCGAAATGATGTAGAACTACCTATCAGCAAGAGTTATGAGACAGAAATTCACTACACTTAGCTCGACGGTAGTACCCCTGCCGATCGAAAATATCGACACCGATCAGATCATCCCCGCACGCTTCCTGAAGGCTACAACGCGCGAGGGCTTTGGCGAAAACCTCTTCCGCGACTGGCGCTTCGACAACGAGGGCAACCCCAAGGAGGGGTTTGTGATGAACTCGCCCAGCTACAAGGGTCAGATTCTGGTTGCTGGCAAGAACTTCGGCTGCGGATCGAGCCGCGAGCACGCTGCTTGGGCTATCGACGGCGCGGGCTTCCGCGCTGTGGTATCGAGCTTCTTTGCCGACATCTTCCGCAACAACGCTCTCAACAACGGCCTGCTGCCTGTCACGGTGAGTGAGGAAATGCTCTCGGCGATCTTCCGTGCGGCCGAGGCCGATCCTTCGATGCAACTGCACATTGATCTGCCAGCGCAGACGATCGAGATCCTCGGCACCGACTTCAAGGAGTCGTTCGAGATCGCGCCCTACAAGAAACAGTGCCTTGTCAATGGCTACGACGATGTCGATTTTTTGGTGAGCATCCGCTCCGAGATCGAGGCTTACGAAAAGCGATAACCGATAAATGAAAACCCCTATGAAAGAGATTAATATTGCTCTGCTCGCTGGCGATGGCATTGGCCCCGAGATCGTGGCACAGGCCGTGAAGGCTGTCGATGCCGTGGCGGCGAAGTTCGACTACAAGATCACCTACACCCCCGCCGTGGTGGGTGCTGCGGCCATCGACGCGGTGGGCAACCCCTATCCCGACTCAACGCACGAGGTGTGTATGGCGGCCGATGCTGTGCTGTTTGGCGCTATCGGCGACCCCCGCTTCGACAATAATCCCGAGGCGAAGGTACGTCCCGAGCAGGGACTTTTGGCGATGCGCAAAAAGTTAGGTTTGTATGCCAACCTGCGCCCCGTCAATACCTTTGCATCGCTGCTGCACCGTTCGCCCCTGCGCAGTGACTTGGTCGAGGGTGCCGACTTCATCTGCATCCGCGAACTGACGGGCGGACTCTACTTCGGTCGTCCGCAGGGACGCTCGGAGGATGGACAGACCGCCTACGACACCTGTGTATATACACGCGAGGAGATCGAGCGTATCTGCCGTCTGGGATTCGAGTACGCCTCGAAGCGTCGTCGCAAGCTCACCGTGGTGGATAAGGCCAACGTGCTGGCTACGTCGCGTCTGTGGCGCGAGACGGCCAAGGCTATGGAGAAGGATTATCCCGAGGTGGAGGTTGAGTATATGTTCGTCGATAACGCTGCGATGAAGATCATCCAGCAGCCGCGCCACTTCGACGTGATCGTGACGGAGAATATGTTTGGCGACATCCTGACCGACGAGGCGAGTGTCATTACTGGTTCGCTCGGTCTGCTGCCCTCGGCTTCGATCGGAGAGGGTACGTCGCTCTTCGAGCCTATCCACGGATCGTATCCCCAGGCCGCGGGCAAGAATATCGCCAACCCCATCGCAACGATTCTCTCGGCTGCGATGATGTTCGAGTACGCATTCTCGGATATGGAGGCGGGCGCTGCGATTCGTCGCGCGGTCGATCTGGCCATCGAGCACAACATCGTGACCGAGGATATAGCACCCGAGGGTGTGAAGCCCTCATCGACCACCGAGGTGGGCGACTTCATTGCTGCAAACATTTAACACTCCGACAACTAGCAACAAAGATGAGTGATCAGAAGAGATACTTTCCGGCGCTGAACGACATTATGCGTGCCGAACACACCCTGCGTGAGGTGCTCTCACCCACGCCCCTTATGCACAACCGCAACCTCTCGGATCGTTTTGGTGCGAACCTTATGCTCAAGCGCGAGGATCTGCAGATGGTGCGCTCGTACAAGATACGCGGTGCGTACAATATGATCCGCTCGCTCTCCGACTCACAGCGTGAGCGCGGCATCGTCTGCGCCAGCGCGGGCAACCACGCCCAGGGCGTAGCGCTTTCGTGCAACAAGATGGGCATCGTGGGCAAGATCTTTATGCCCGTGACGACCCCCAAGCAGAAGATCAATCAGGTGAAGATGTTTGGTGGCGAGTACATCGAGGTGGTGCTGGCGGGCGACACGTTCGATCAGGCCAACAACGCTGCACAGCGTGCCTGCGACAAGGAGGGCAAGACCTTCATCCCACCCTTCAACGACCCGAAGATCATCGAGGGACAGGGCACCGTAGGCCTTGAGATTCTGCAACAGAGCAGCACGCCGATCGACTACGTCTTCATCCCCATCGGCGGTGGCGGTCTGGCCTCGGGTGTGGGTAGTGTCTTTCGTCAGATGTCGCCGCAAACCAAGATCATCGGCGTCGAGCCTGCGGGTGCTGCGGGTATGAAGCTGTCGTTCGAACGAGGCAAGGTGACCGAGTTGGATCACATCGAGAAGTTTGTCGATGGCGCAGCCGTGCAGCGTGTGGGCGATGTGACGTTCGACGTCTGCCGCGAGGTGCTGGACGACATTGTGGTTGTGCCCGAGGGTAAGGTCTGTACGTCGATTCTCGAGCTGTACAACTTCGACGCCATAGTGGTTGAACCTGCGGGTGCGCTCAGTATCAGCGCTTTGGACTACTGCCGCGATCAGATCCGTGGCAAGAACGTGGTCTGCATCGTCAGCGGCAGCAACAACGACATCGTGCGTATGGAGGATATCAAGGAGCGTTCGCTACTATACGAGGGATTGAAGCACTACTTCGTGGTGCGTTTCCCGCAGCGCGCTGGAGCGTTGCAGAACTTCGTGACGAACGTGCTGGGCCCGCACGACGACATCACCTACTTCGAGTACAAGAAGAAGACCAACCGCGAGAAGGGCCCCGTGCTGATCGGCATCGAGTTGCAGAACCCCGACGACTTCGCTGCACTGACGGAGCGTATGCACGAGCATAGCATCGACTACCAATACCTGAACGCCAACCCCAGCCTCTTTGAATTTTTGATCGGATAGGTGTGATTTTTCCAGATTTTTCGTAACTTCGCATTAGCGAATCAAAACACTACAATTATGAAATTTATCGGAAATATCATTTGGGCTGTCTTCGGCGGTCTGCTCCTCTCGTTGGGCTACCTCTTCGGCGGCTTGGTGTTGTGCCTGACCATTGTGGGCATACCATTCGGAGTGCAGATTATGCGTCTGGGCACATTTGCCCTATGGCCATTCGGAGGCGAGGTGCTGCCTAAGGAGAATGCTGGCGGCTGCCTGTCGATCGTGATGAATGTGCTGTGGATCATCTTCGGCGGTATCGAGGTTGCGCTGACACACCTCACTCTGGGCGTTGTCTTCTGCTGCACGATCATCGGAATCCCCTTCGGTATGCAGCACTTCAAGCTGATGCTCTACGCTCTGCTCCCCTTCGGGCACCACGTCGTAAGGCATTAGGAGTTACACAAAAAACAAAAGGCTATCACCCTTAGTGATAGCCTTTTTTGTTTTCCCCACTGCCGAGCTGCAAGCACAACACAAAATGCGGACTCGACAAAAAAAAGTCTGCCCGACCCACAGGCCAGGCAGACTACGAAATAAGGTCGGA
>CAZWHN010000016.1:0-20180 GCA_964633635.1 uncultured Alistipes sp.
CGACGCTCGGCATAGTCGCGTTCGGTGATCGTAGAGTCGATAGCTGCCGCTGCATCCTCGATCTCCTGCTCGAAGCGGTAAGGCAGATCGTATTCGGCCAGAATGGCGTGCATCTCGGTGTCGTTATCGCCCGCCTGACCCAGCACATCGATAATCACACCACGGGGCGAACGCAGCCCCTCGTGCCACTGGTCGATGCGGAAGACCACCTTGTCACCATCGTGGACATTGGGATACTCCTTGCGTGGGAAAAATACATCCATCGGCAGACGGCGTGCATCGGGTCTGACGAAGATTGCCGAACGGCTCACCTCGGCAACACCCACATACTGCTTGTTGCTGCGCTCCAGCACCTTGACGATGGCACCCTCGGGGTTATCGCCCTCGCGCGAGGGCTGACGCTGCAACACCACCTCGACACGGTCGCCCTCCAGAGCGTAATTCACGTTACGCTGGTGGACATAAATATCGTGATCCAACCCCTCAACAACGACATAGGCTGCACCCGAGGCAACCATATTGACAACGCCCTCGTAGTGAGGCAGCTGCGCCATCGAGAGCTGATACTTGTCGCGGCCGTGGCAATCGACCACACCCTGCTCGACCAACGCCTCCACAACATCGCGCACGATGTAGCGGGCCTCCTTCGAGTTGCCGCCCGACATCGCAGTCAGCTGCTTGAGCGAGAAGACGCGCTCGGGGAACTCCCTGAACATATTTACAATGAACGAAGCGCGTACGCTCTTCGAGTCCATACTGTCGGCTCCGCCACGGCGTGAGCCTCGTTTGCTTGAATGTGCCATTATTTATTCAAAATGCTTAATGCTAATTGATACATAAACTCCTCGCCTACGCCCAGGGCCCGTTCATCGGGCAGGAACGTAGCCGTATGTGGACGTCCCGACGCTCGGCCTACACCCACGTTGTAAAAAAGCGAGGTATAGAGCTGTGAATAATAGCCGAAATCCTCGGTCGTGGTGCGCATCTCGAGATCCTTCACCGCGAAGCCACGGCTGTCGGCCAGCAACATAGCTTCGTACGTCAGGTGCGCATCGTTCTCCACACAAGGGCGTCCGTGACGCACATCGACCTCGATCTCGACGTCGTATTTATACTCGATCTCCTCGGCCGTGTGGGCTATCATCACCTTCACACGCTGACGCAACTTCTCGTTGAAGGTACGCATCGAGCCAGCGCAGTAACACTCGTCGGGGATCGACTCCACACTACCCTCGGCCACGACCTTACCGATCGAGACCACGCAGACATCGCTATTGAAGGTGTTGAGTCGCATCACCATATCGGCCATAGCCACCACCGAGTCCTTGATACGGTCACGATCGTCGGCCTTGCCACCCACACCCCGCACCGTTAGGTGCAGCTCGTCAGTCGAGGCGATGAACTTACCCGGGCAGAAGCCTATCTCGCCCACCTCCAGTTCGGCGTCGACCTGCTCGCCGATGACGGCCGCCACATCGTAATCACCAAAGGGATTCTCGGCCAAGACCGCCTTCGCACCTCCGTCGAGGCTCTCCTCGCCAGGCTGGAACAATCCCAGCACCGTACCCTCGAAGTCGCGCTCGGCCTGCAGACGCTTCAGCACACCATACAGCACCGCCGCTTGGCAGTCGTGACCACAGCCGTGCATTATGCCCGCATTCTGCGACGCGAAGTCGGCACCCGTATGCTCCTCGATCGGGAGTGCGTCGATGTTGGCACGCAGCACAACACATCGCTTCAGATTGCCACGACGACCCTCGATGCGAGCCACGATGCCCGTATTGGCGATGGAACGATGCTCAATCCCGAGTGTGTTGAGCTGCTCCGAGATAAAGGCTACGGTCTGCGACTCCTCGAACGAGAGTTCGGGTTTGCGATGCAGATGGCGACGAAAATCAACTGTATTCATACTCCTAAATTTTACTTCTTCACTACTTTGCGCGGACGCCAACGCTCGGCCACACGGGCGAGCTGCGCCGTATAGGCTGGTGTGGTGCCACAGCAACCACCGATGATGTTGAGCTGTCCCGCACGACACATCTGCTCCATCTCCTTCGAGAAGTGGTTGGCCGCAACGGCGGGCTGTCCCGCAGCAGGATAGGCCACGATGGGCTTATCGCACATTGCCACGAGATGCTTGATCGCACTCGCCATAGGCTTTACGCCATTGGTGCAGTTGAAGCCCACGGCCACGATCGCATCCAGCGGCAGATCCTCCAAAAACTTGGCTATCGTAGCTCCGCTCGCCACACGCCCCTCGATACGCGAGGGCACGGCCGAGAGTATAATAGGCATATCGGGCAAGAGGCGGCGGCACTCCTCGATGACAATCTTGGCGTTAGCCGCATCCATAACCGATTCGATGAGAATTAGATCCACCCCACCATCAATCAAGCCTCGCAGCACATCAGCATAGGCCGCAGCCACAGTTTCGGGCGTGGTGTCGTTGGCCAGAGTGAGGTTGCGCGTGGTGGGGCCCACCGATCCCGCCACCAGACGTGGACGCTCCGAGGTTTTGAACTCATCGGCAGCACGACGTGCCAGCACAGCACCCGCATAAGCCACATCGTAGGCTCGATCCTGCAGACCATACTGCTCGAGCGACAACGCATCGGCACACACCGTATTGGTGGTTATGATGTCGGCACCCGCCTCCAGATATTCGCGGTGCAAAGCCAGCACCACATCCTCACGCTCGATGTTGCACATCTCCAAGCAACCCTTCTCGCCACGAGCCAGCAGAGTCGTTCCGAAGGCGCCATCGAGCACCAATATACGTTTGGGTAGTAACTCCTGAATTCCCATCTCTATCGTTTTAGAATCTCTACTTCGTAAATCTTGTTCCAACGCTTACCCGTGACGAAGATACGTCCCGTTGCAGCGTCGTAGGCTATGCCGTTGAGCACATCCGTCTCATCGGTGGTATCCTCCTCCTTGAGCAGACCCGCAAAGTCAATCAAACCCTCGACAACGCCCGTCTGCGGATTGACGATCACCACATAGTCGGTGGTATAGACATTGGCCCATATCTTGCCGTCGATCCACTCCAACTCGTTCACCAGCTCGAGTGGCGTGCCACGCATCGTCACCGTCATCTTGCTCTCGCGGGTGAAGGTCTCGGGATTGACGCGGTAGATGGTCGAGGTGCCGTTCGACATATAGAGCTGCTTGCCGTCGGATGTGAGGCCCCAGCCCTCGCCCATATAGCGGGCATTGCGCAACAGCTTGCCCTCGAGATCGTAGATATGCACCGTGTTGTTGGTCCACGTCAACTGAAAGACCTTATCGCCCAGCACCGTGATGCCCTCGCCAAACTCGGTCTGCGGCAGACGCACAAGCACCTCGGCCTTGCCATTCTCGAGAGAGATCTTCTGCAAGACCGACTCGCCCCACTCGCCCGTGCCTTCCCACATCTGGCCGTCGATGAATTGCAGACCCTGCGTGTAGCTGGTCGTGAGGTGAGGGTATTCGGCCTTCACGCGGAAGGTGTATTCGGTAGGTTGCACCACCTGCTGCACCGTCGCCACGCTCTTCTTCGGTTGCGACGAACAGCCCATCGTGGCTGCAAGCGCCATCAGCGCCACAATAAAACTCTTCATAACAAAAATATTTTCCAACAAATATACTACAAAATTCCAAAACTTCGGCCTACGCACCTTATATTATTACGATCCGACCACAACAAATACAAAAAGAGGGCGTCCAACTTTTTGGTCGGCACCCTCTTTTTAGCATAGAAAAGAGTCTTATAAACGATCCTTTTTCACACCCTCGTTGGTCATCACAACGGGCATAATGTCGCCATTCTCGGTAAAGTGCAGCTCCTCGATGCAGGTGACACGGTTGTCGCGCTTGTCAGAGTCGATCGGGCGACGATGGTAGATGATGTAGTACTTGCCACTGCGGGGGTTATGCACGATCGAGTGGTGACCAGCACCGCGAGCGATCTTATCGTCCTGCTGCAAGATCACATCCTTGCGCTCGAAGGGGCCAAACGGCGAGTCCGAGATGGCGTAGGCGACCTTATAATTAGGGCCTGTCCAGCCACCCTCCGACCACATAAAGTAGTACTTGCCGTCGCGGATGAACATAAAGGGACCCTCAACATAGTTCTCGGGCGTAACCTCCTTATACATAGTGCCGTCGGGGAAGGGAACGATGCTCTTAAAGTCGTCGGCCAGCTTCACCACATTGCAGTGGCGCCAACCGCCATAATACATATAATAAGAGCCATCCTTATCCTTGAAAACAAACTGGTCGATGGGCTGTGCGCCATTGACAATCTCGCCAATCAAAGGCTTACCCAGCAGATCCTTGAACGGGCCTGCGGGATGGTCGGCTACGGCCACTCCGATACCGCCGATCTCGCCCTCGTGAACGTCGTTGGCACCAAAGAAGAGGTAGTACTTACCATCCTTCTCGATGGCTGCAGGAGCCCACAACGCACGACGCAGCCACTTGATGTCGGTGGCGTCGATGATGCGCGAGTGCTTAGTCCACTTGACCAGATTCTTCGACGAGAAGCAGTCGAAATGGAGCTGGTCGTCAAAGGCGGCCGAGAAGGTGGGATAGATCCAATAGGTGTCGCCGAAAACAATACCCTCGGGGTCGGCATAATCACCCTCGAAAAGGGGGTTGCCCGAGGTCTTCTGTGCCGAGGCCGAAGCTGCGACAGCAATGGCTGCCACAAGCAGCATACTCTTTATTACGTTCTTCATATTCAACAATTTTCAAGCGTTTTCAACTATTTCAAACCCATCGACTCCACCAGTGCCTGCGTCTCGGGCTTATGGCCACGGAACTCGACGTAGAGGTCCATCGGATGACGCTGACCGCCCTGCTCGAGCAGACGACGGAACGATGCGGCAGCCTTGCGATCGAAGATACCCTTCTCCTTGAAGAGCGAGAATGCATCAGCAGCCAGCACCTCGGCCCACTTATAGCCGTAGTAACCAGCAGCATAGCCACCCGAGAAGATGTGTGTAAACGACGGCGCCATAGCCGTACCCTCAACCCACGGAGTGATCTGCACCGGCTGCATTGCCTCACGCTCGAAAGGCTCTACCTCGCCCTCGTAGGGGGTGGTGAGAGTATGCCAAGCCATATCCGACATACCGAACGAGAGCTGACGCAGGTTGCTGTACGCCGCCAAATAGTTCTTCGCCGCCACGATCTTCTCCACCAGCTCGGCGGGGATGGGCTCGCCCGTCTGGTAGTGAACGGCCCACAGGTCGAGATACTCCTTCTCGGTCGCCCAATTCTCCAAAATCTGCGAGGGCAACTCCACGAAGTCACGATATACGCTTGTACCATTAAGCGACTCATACTCGCCCTTGGCCAACATACCGTGCAGCGCGTGTCCAAACTCGTGCAGGAAGGTGGTGAACTCGTCGAAGGTCAGAAGCGAGGGGGTGTTCTCCGTAGGCTTGGTGAAGTTCATCACCAGCGACACCAGCGGACGCGTCTCCTTGCCGTCGATCACCTTCGTACCGCGGAACTCGGTCATCCACGCGCCCGAGCTCTTCGATGCACGGGGGAAGAAATCGAGGTAAAGTACCGACAGCAGCTTCTTACCGTCATAGACTTCATAGGCCTTAACATCGGGGTGATATACCTGAATCTGATCGTTGGGAACGAACGTCAGACCGTAGAGTTTCTCGGCCAGCAGGAACACGCCCTTGATTACATTCTCGAGCTGGAGGTATGGTTTCACCTGCTCGTCGTCGATGGCATACTTCTCGGCCTTGTACTTCTCGGTGTAGTAGGCCCAATCCCACGGCATAAGCTCGCCCACAAGACCCTTCGAGTGGGCGTAGTCGCTGATCATCGTGTAGTCCTTGCGACCATACTCGAGCGTAGCATCGCGCAACTCCGCAAGGAACGAATTTACATTATCGGCACTCTCGGCCATACGCTCTTCGAGCGTGTAGTCGGCGTGGGTGTCGTAGCCCAGCAGGTTGGCGATCTTCATACGCAACGAGATGATGTTGCGGATGATCTGCGAGTTGTCGAACTCACCACCCATAGCACGAGAGTTGTAGGCACGGTAGAGCTTCTCCTTGATGTCGCGCTGCGACGAGTAGGTCATAAAGGGGACATAGCTCGGAGCCTTGAGCGTCACCGTCCAGCCCTTCTCGCCACGAGCCTTGGCATCGGCTGCGAGCGACTCCTTCACAAAGTCGGGCAACTCGGCCACCTGTGCGGGGTTGGTGATGTTGATTGCAAAGGCGTTGGTTGCAGCCAGGGCATTCTGGCCAAAGAGCAACGTAGCTTCCGAGAGCTGTGAGGTGTAGTTGCGATACTCCTCCTTCTCCTTATCGGCCAGCGCAGCACCCGAACGCGAGAAACTCTTGTAGGTATCCTCCAACAGCTTCACATCCACATTCGAGAGACGACGACGCGAGCCCTCATATACAACCTTCACACGCTCGAAGAGCTGGGGGTTGAGTGCCACATCGTTGCTCAGTGCGGTGAGCTTGGGCTGCACTCGCATAGCGATGGCATCCATCTCGTCCGAGGTGTTGGCCTCACGCAGATTGTAGAACAGACCCATAATGCGGTTGAGCAACGCGCCCTGACGCTCCATTGCCACAATCGTATTGCGGAAGGTGGGCTCGGCGGGGTTGTTCACGATCGCATCTATCTCGGCACGCGACACGGCGATAGCGGTCTCGATCGCGGGCTCGTAATGTTCAATCTTAATCACATCGAACGGAGGCGTGGCGTGCGGGGTGTCCCACTCGGCCAACAGGGGGTTCGAGGTGTCAATTTCGGGCAGCACAGCCACGGGCATCTGATCGCCTGCGCAGCCTACGGCCAAAGCACTGAAAGTCATAATAATTAAAAGTTTTTTCATCATTGTTTTTATTTAGTTTCTCCACTTTTCATTTCGGGTTTTCAGAACGCGAGGGGCTAAGCCTCGAAGCACGGGGTTCGTGCGCCGATCGCGGCAACTAACGACGCTCGATGCGTGCAGGAAGCTCGATGGGAGTCGGTCGCTCAAGCAGCGTCGCCGAATCGGCCGCAGCCAACGAGTCGGCCTCGGCTTGCAGACGAGCAGCCTCACGTTCACGACGCGAACGCTCGGCACGCTGACGCGCCATCTGGCGGGTATCGACACGGGGAATATCCTCGCTCGCGATCTCCTCCTCCGCCACCTCCTCGGGCTCGACGAGTCCTCGAGCTATGAGCATAGCCTGCTGATCGGGATCAGCACCACGGAAGGCACGATACATCGTCATACCGTCGCGCGAACCACCTCGCGAAAGCACCTCCCGACGGAAGCGCTCGGCAGTCGAGCGATCCAGCACATCGCCACTCTCGACAAATGCCTGGAAAGCATCCTTATCGAGCACCTCGGCCCAGATGTAGAAGTAGTATCCCGAGGCGTAGCCGCCATCGAAGATGTGGCTGAAGTAGTTGTAGTGGTAACGGGGCTCGATCTGCGGAATCAGACCACGCTTATCGGTCAAGGCCTCACGCTCGAAGGCCGTAGGATCGATCCTATCGGCACTCGTAAGCGAGTGAATATCAAGATCCGAGAGGGCTGCTGCGACCAGCTCCGTGGTATTGAAACCCTCGTTGAACTTGGCAGCCGAGTTGATGCGCTCGATCATATACTCCGACATCACATCGCCCTTGCGATAATGCACAGCATACTGCTTGAGCAGCTCGGCATCGAAGGCCCAATTCTCCATAATCTGCGACGGCAGCTCCACAAAGTCACCCTCGACACCGCTCAGGCCGCGATACTTCACATCGGCAAAGAGGTTATGCAACGCGTGGCCAAACTCGTGGAAGAAGGTCTCCACCTCGTCGAGCGAAAGCAGGGCCGGCGTGCTGGAGGTGGGACGTGTGAAGTTGCAAACGATGCTGGTGACGGGCAGTACCCGCTTGCCATCCTTGTAGCTCTGCTCGACAAACGATCCGCACCACGCACCACCGCGCTTGCTCTCTCGCGGATGGAAATCCATATAGAGCACGCCCAGCGGCTCGTCATTGTTGTCGATCACCTCATAGACCTCACACTCGGGGTGATAGACAGGAGCTTTCAGCGGGCGGAAAGTGATGCCATAGAGACGGTTGCAGAGGAAAAATATACCCCCCTTGACATTATCCAACGAGAGGTACTCGCGCACCTGCTCCTCCTCCAGATTGTAGTCCGCACTGCGCACTCGCTCGGCATAGTACCACCAATCCCACGCCTCGAAATCGGAGTTGCGTCCCTCGTCACGACGGAACAATCGCTGCATACGCTGCAGCTCCGTCTTAGCCTTATCCAACGCGGGGGTCCAGATGCTGTCGAGAAGCTCATACACAGCCTCGGACGACGAGGCCATCTCGTTCGAAGTGACGTAGTGGGCATACGAATCGTAACCCAGCAGACGAGCCTTCTCATAGCGCAGGCTCACCATCTCGGCTACGATGTCGTTGTTGTCGGTCTCGCCGCCGTTGTTGCAGCGGGCGAGGTAGGCTTTATAGATCTGCTCTCGCAGCGATCGATCGCGGGCGTAGGTCAGAAAGGGCAGGATGCTCGGCGAGTGGAGTGTAAAGATGTATTTCCCATCGGGATAGCCACGCTCCTTGGCTGTTTGACGTGCCGCATCGCGCACGGGGGCGGGAACACCCTGCAAATCCTTCACCTCGAGCTCCAGCTCGTAGGCGTTGGTCTCTTTCAGCAGGTTGCTGCCAAATCGCACGCTGAGTAGCGAGAGCTGCTCGTTAATCTGCTGAAGGCGAGCCTTATCCTCGGCCGAAAGCAGCGCTCCCGAACGCACAAAGTCGTCGTAAATCTTCTCCGTCAGTCGCATCTGCTCGGCATCGAGCTGCAGCGCAAAGCGACGATCGTACACTGACTTGATCTTCTCGAATAGGCGGTCGTTCATCAGAATCGCATCGCTATGCACAGCCAGACGGGGGTATATCTCGGCCGAAAGGGCCTGCATCTGCTCGTCCGTAAGAGCCGAGTCGAGCAATCCAAACACAGCACTCACACGCGAGAGCATCTGGCCCGAGTTGTCGTAGGCCAAGATGACATTCTCGAAGGTGGGCTCGTCACGATTCTCGACTATGGCTACAATCTCCTCGTTCTCAAGCGACATACCACGCTCGAAGGCGGGGCCATAGTGCTCGAAGGCGATGCGATCGAACGGCGGGACACCATACGGAGTCTCCCACTCGGCCTCGAAGAAGGGGTTATCGCCCACAATTTTCGTCTTACCGCACGCGCCAACGAGAATAATCGTCGCCACAAATGCGAATAAACGTAAAAAGCGTTTCATTACTTAAATTTATATTAATACCTTTGCAAAGGTAATATTTAACACGAAGTTATGCAACTATTTTACGCACCGGATATCACTCCACCCCTCTACACGCTCAGCGAAGAGGAGTCCAAACACTGCATCAGAGTGCTGCGACTGCGACTCGGCGATACGCTCCACATCACCGACGGACGCGGTGCGATGCACCTCTGCCGCATCGTCGAGGCACACCATCACCACTGCACGGTCGAGGTGGTCGAGACCACGGAGAACTACAACCCGTTAGGATACTCGCTCACGATGGCCGTAGCCCCCACGAAGAATATCGACCGCTTCGAGTGGTTCTTAGAGAAGGCTACCGAGGTGGGAGTCAGCCGCATAGTTCCCATCGAGTGCGACCACAGCGAGCGTCGCACCATCAAGTACGACCGCGAGCAGCGAGTGATCACCTCAGCCGTTAAACAGTCGTTGAAGGCATATCATCCTATTTTGGACGAAATGACGCCTCTGCGTCAACTCATCGCAGCCCCCTTCGAGGGGAGGAAACTGATTGCCCACTGCGATCCCACCTCGCAGCAGAGGAGCTATCTGCCCGCAATTATTAAAAAAAATGAAAATATTTTAATTTTAATCGGTCCCGAGGGTGATTTTTCGCCCGAAGAGATTAATTTTGCGCTCGAAAACGGCTTCGAGCCCATCTCGCTCGGCACACAACGCCTACGCACCGAGACGGCAGCCGTGGTGGCAACCACTATGGTGGCCGTGGTGAACGGGCTCTAAACCGCAGGCCTCACGGGCCTCGGGTTGGTTAAGGTTGAAATTTATATTTTTTGCAATGTTTTATCTCTATCTGCTTTTAGCCCTTGCGCTATTGGTGGCGGCTGTGTTCCTCACGCCCGAGCGCCATAAGGTGTGGGTGGCTTTTGCTGCCATTGCCGCAATGGGTATTGCAACGGCCGTGCCATCGATCGGAGTGTTGGCGGGTGCCGACACTATCGCGGTGGCCGAGTCGATTCGCTCGGTGGTGGATGTGGGTGCGCTAAGGATTGATCCGCTCACAGCCATCTTCCTGCTCATAATCGGCATTGCGGGTGTGGCCACAACGCTCTACTCGCGTGGTTATCTGGCACAGTACCTCAACAAGAAGTCGTCGGCTCACATCTCGCTGCACTATACGGCGCTTGTGGTGCTGGTGCTCTCGATGATGTTGGTTGTGATGGCCGACGGAGGTTTTCTCTTCCTCTTTGCGTGGGAGATGATGACCATCGCCTCGTTCCTGCTCATCCTCTTCGACGCCCAGCGTCCCGAGGTGTTGCGAGCTGCGCTGGCCTATCTGGTGATGATGCACATCGGCTTTATTCTGCTCGTGGCGGGATTTGTTGCGATGGATGCGCTGACGGGAAGTATGACCTTTGAGGCTCTCGAGGGGTGCTTCGCCAATGGTGGTAATATCCTCATATTCATCCTCTTTGTACTTGGTTTCGGAATGAAGGCGGGCCTCTTCCCGATGCACGTCTGGCTGCCCGAGGCACATCCGGCTGCTCCCTCGCACGTCTCGGCCATAATGTCGGGCGTGATGATCAAGACGGGTGTCTATGGTGTGGTGCGTGTGGCGAGTATGATCAGCCACTCGGAGCTGCTGCATCTGGCCGGTATCATCATCCTCGCGATGGGTGTTGTGACGGGACTCTGGGGTGTGATCTTGGCGGCATTGCAGAACGACGTGAAGCGACTTTTGGCCTACTCGAGTATCGAGAACGTGGGCGTGATCTTCATCGGTTTGGGTATCGCCACTCTGGCTCAGGCTGTCGGCCACTCGGGCATTGCGACGGTGGCTATGTGCGGAGCATTGCTGCACACGGTGAACCACTCGCTCTTCAAGTCGTTGCTCTTCTTCGGTGCGGGCAACATCTACTCGCAGATGCACACAACGCTGCTCGACCGCTTTGGTGGGGTGGCAAAATATATGCCCGTGACGGCAATTCTATTCCTGCTGGCGACAATAGCCATCTGCGCCCTGCCGCCGCTGAATGGTTTTGTGGGCGAGTTCCTTATATATTTAGGTATGTTGGAGAGCGTGCGCGACGGAGTGAATACACTCTACGCCGCAGGCGGATTGTTTGCTCTGGCGCTTATCGGAGGCATTGCCGTTCTGGCCTTCACCAAGCTCTACGGCACCGTCTTCCTCGGATCGCCGCGTCACCACCACGTTGCCGAATCGGTGGAGGTGGATAGCCTGCGCATAGCTGCAATGGCAATCCCTGCCGCGGGCATTATCCTCATCGGACTCTTCCCCCAGTGGGCTATCGTAGGACTCAAACGCACCGTGGCGGCACTGACCGACGCAAGTGCCATATATGTCGATTACTACGCCTCCACGACGCTGAGCCGTCTTTCGCTCACGGCACTGCTCATCGTGATCGTGATTGCGTTGCTCTACCTGCTCAAGAGCCGTGCGCAGCGCAGTCGCACCATCGCACAGGGCCCAACGTGGGGTTGCGGCTTCACCTCGCCCAACATCCGTATGCAATACACGGGTGAGTCGTTTGCCGAGGGGTTGGAGTCGATCGCCACCACGCTTACGCAGAACACCGTCGAGGGACGTGCCGTCGGCAAGAGCGAGATATTCCCCTCGTCGCACAATTACCACGTCCGCCACAAGGATAAGATCGACCGCTTGCTGGCCGAGTGGTGGGTCGAACTGCTGCGCATCATCAACAAGCGAATAATGACTCTACGCACGGGAAAGATCAACCACTACATACTCTTTGCGTTGCTCTTCCTCGTTGCGATATTTGTTCTTTCACTCCTTAATATTATTTAGCGTATGGGAATCTTGCTTAACACCGTTTTGATGATCATCACGGCCATCGCCATCCCGGGAGTGATCAACCGCACACGAGCCCTATTAGCTGGTCGCAAGGGCATACCCTTCTTCCAACACCTGCGCAACACCCGACTGCTACTGCGCAAGGGTTCGGTATATTCGACCACCACAACGGCGCTATTCCGCATAGCACCTGCCGTATATCTCGGAGCAGCCATCGTGGCTACGCTCTTTATCCCCGTTGCCGATCTCTATCCGCTCATCTCGTTCGATGGCGACGTGATATGCTTTGCCTACACGTTGGCCTTGGCGCGTGTAGCCATAATCCTCGCGGCACTCGACACGGGATCGTCGTTCGAGGGTATGGGAGCCGCTCGTGAGGCACTCTACGGAGCCCTGATCGAGCCTGCGCTGATGGTGGGCTTCGCCACACTGGCTATGTTCTGCGGTTACACCTCGTTTGCCGAGATCTTCGAGGTCGAGCAGTCGCTGAATCTGCATCTGACGATCGTGATGATGCTGACGGCATTCCTCTTCATCGAGATCACCTTCGTCGAGTCGGGCCGTGTGCCAGTGGATGATCCCCGCACACACCTCGAGCTGACGATGATCCACGAGGTGATGTGTCTGGATTACAGCGGCATTGATATGGGTATGATCCACATCGCTGGCTGGCTCAAGACCGCCTGCTTCTCGATGATTGCGGCCAATGCTGTGGTGGCTACGGGATGTTTCCATTGGTGGTTGGCTGTGCCATTGGCAATTCTGCTGACGGGTGTGTCGGTGGGTGTAGTGGAATCGACTCAGGCGCGTAACAAGCTGGTGCGCAACACCACATTCATAGTAACCATATCGGTTCTGGCGGCCCTGATCTTCTTCATCGGCTACCTGCTGCAGTTAGATATTAATATTTAGACGATGCTACTTTCGCTGATAATACTCTACATCATAACGCTCATCTACATCTCGATCGTTGAGCGTTTCCGCAACTACGCCTCGATCATTGCGTGTCAGGGGTGGTTGCTGCTGGGCATTGCGCTGCTGCGTCTGCATACGCTCGACTGGTTGGAGCTCTCGTTCATCATCCTCGAGACGCTCATCTTCAAGGCGATAGTCGTGCCCGCCATCCTGATGCGTGTGATCCGCCAGACCAAGATCAACCGTGTTCGCACCTCAGGCTCGTCACAGTTCAACTCGCTTATGTTGTCGTTCACGGCTCTGGTGGTGAGTGCCATCACGACCTACTATGTGGCCGACTCGTCGGTGCATATGATCTTCTTCGGCGTGGCGTTGTATGCACTGCTGAGCGGATTGATTCTCATCGTGTTGCGCTCGCGCATATTCTCGCATATGGTGGGATTTCTCGTTATCGAGAATGGTGTGTTCCTCTTCTCGATGGCCATCGGTGTGGAGATGCCGATGTTGATCAACGCCGCCATTATGCTCGATATCTTGATGTCGGTACTGATGTTGGGACTCTTTATGACCAAGGTCGATGACCAGATCCACACCGACGATAGCGATTCACTAACCCACGTTAAGGATTAAAGGCTATGATATATATCTTCTTCGCAATATGGCTCGCCATAGGCGCCTCAGCCTTCGTTGCCCGCTCACGCCGAGTGGTGCATCTGCTCTGCGGGCTCTATATGGCCACCCACACCATCTTTGCCGCCCTGCTTGTTGCGGGTGGCAAGTACCTCTCGACCTCGGGCGAATATTTCACCTTCGACGAGTTGGGAACTCTGTTCTACATACTGCTTGCTGTGGTGGCTACGTTTGTGCTCGTGCACTCGCAGGAGTATCTGCGCGAGGACACCCTACGCAACTACCGCAACTACTTCGCATTGCTGATGCTGCTGGCCACCTCCATCACGGGAGTCTATTTCGCCAACAACATAGCCGTGACGTGGATCCTGCTCGAGACCACCACTCTGTGTGGTGCGGGAATCATCTATCACCGTCACTCGCAGGCGACGCTCGAGGCGACGTGGAAGTATCTGTTCGTCTGCTCGACGGGTATCGCCATCGCCTACTTGGGCATCCTGCTACTGTGTGCCGCCGCATCGAACAACTCGCTAAGCTACAACGACCTGCAAGAGCTGATCGTCAACGGCAACCCGCTCTACCTGAAGGCCGCGTTCCTGCTCATCCTGACGGGATATAGCTGTAAGATGGAGATCTTCCCGCTATACACCATCGGCGTCGATGCCAATTTCGCAGCACCAGCCCCCGCCTCAGCGATAATCTCGACGGGATTGGTCAATGCTGGTTTTCTGGCCATCTTCCGCGTCTATCGACTCTTCGCACACACGCCCGTGTTTGAGTGGGTGCAGAACGTGCTGCTCATCATCGGAGTGCTGAGCTTGGGTGTGGGAGCGTTGTTCCTGCGTCGCACGAACAATTACAAACGATTCCTCTCCTACTCAACGGTCGAGAATATGGGTATAGCGGCCATCGGTCTGGGTGTGGGAGGCATCGGAGTGTGGGCTGCCCTGTTCCACGTCGTGTGCCACACGCTCATCAAGAGCAGTCTGTTCCTGCAGATTGCCGTGGTGCGTCAGATCTACAACGGCTACCGCATCAACCGCATCGGCGACTACATCAACATCAACAAGGTGGGTGCCATAGGCCTGCTTGCGGGTATGGTCGTGGTGCTGGCATTCCCGCCCTCGCCACTCTTCATCTCGGAGCTGATGATCTTCAAACAGACCATTGCGAGCGGCAGCTGGTGGTTGTTGGCGGTGATGGTGCTGCTGCTCTGCATCGTTATCTTCTCGATCTGCCAGCGATTTATCAAGCTATGCTACCAGCCCAATCAAGACGAACTACACCTGAGCCGCATCGATCGTCGCCTCTCGTACAGCGCCCTGTCGCTGATCTTGGCAGCCATCGTACTGGGATTGTGGCAGCCCGAGCTGCTCAGCCAGATGATCACCAAAATCGTAACATTCTAAGGCTATGAACTACTATACAACCGATAATTTAACTGCGGCCATCCCCTTACGGGAGATTCCCGACGTAGGCTACGCAGCGTTGTATGAGGATCTGCGCGAGCGACTCTCGCAGCGTCACTACCACGTTGCCCACTACTTCGCCGTGCCCGATGGCGATGCGTTGCGGTTCTACATACTACTGCTCGACGATCTTAAGCACGAGGTGCTGGTGGCTTCGTTTGCGATGGATTACTACGACGATGTGGCTCTGCCCTCGCTCACGGCCATCCACCCTGCGATGCACATCTTCGAGCGCGAGATCACGGAGCTATACAACGTCGAGTTCGACTCGATGCCGTGGCCTAAGCCGCTACGCTTCCCCTTCAACCGTCGCAACCGTAACTCGACAATGGACACCTACCCCTTTTACTCGATCGAGGGCGACTCGTTGCACGAGGTGAACGTGGGCCCGATACACGCAGGCATCATCGAACCGGGAGCATTCCGTTTCATCTGCAATGGCGAGAATGTGCTGCATTTAGAGATTGCTTTAGGTTATCAGCATCGTGGTGTGGAGAATGAGTTTACCTCTACCACAAACCGTCTGCGCCAGACGCTGCTCTCGGAGTCGATTGCGGGCGACAGCGCCGTGGCACACTCGACAGCCTACGCAACCGTCATCGAAAAACTCTGTGGCAAGATGGCCGATGAGACGCTTGCGGTGGAGCGCACCGTGGCACTCGAACTGGAGCGTATGGCTATGCACATTGCCGATACGGGCGCGCTGTCGATGGATGTCGGCTACCAGCTCGGTCAGGTGGCGTGCGAGGCACTGCGCACGATGACCATCAACACCACTCAGGCGTGGTGTGGCAACCGCTTTGGCAAGGGGCTCATCCGCCCCTGCGGCACCAACAAGCCCCTCACGGCCGAGAAGGTGGAGATGATATGCCGCAATGTCGAGGAGATTCGTCGCCGTTACATCGAGGTGGTGGAGGATGTCAAGTCGTCACCCTCACTGCTCTCGCGTTTCGAGCAGTGCGGCATCGTACCCAAGGCGGAGATGCAACGCATCGGCGGAGTGGGTATGGCAGCCCGTGCCAGCGGTGTTAAGCGTGATGTACGCTCGTCGCACCCCTTCGGTGCATACGCCTCAGCGATTCAGCACCAGAGCATAACACAGCACGATGGCGATGTGATGTCGCGCCTTATGATGCGTTGCGACGAGGTGCCCCAGTCGGCGGACTACATCCTGCAACTGCTCGCTCAGTTCCGTCCCACGTCGCAGCCCCGTCCCGACTATGAGTCACCGCTTCAGCCCAAGGCACTGGCCTTCTCGCTTGTGGAGGGTTGGCGTGGCGAGATCTGTCACGCGGCAATCACCGATGCCAATGGCGCTATTGCGACCTACAAGGTGAAGGATCCGAGTCTGCACAACTGGTTGGCGCTGGCCATCGCCGTGCGTAGCGAGGGAATATCGGACTTCCCCATTTGCAACAAGAGTTTTAACCTATCGTACTGCGGCCACGACCTTTAGCCGCCGAAAAAAGATAAGAGTATGATCACCCCGAAGATAAAAGTCCTCCGTAGCCACGGCTGGCAATACATACCCGATCTGTGCGACGTGACACTCACCGACGAGTTCCGCGGTCGTCCCTGCCTAACCGTAACCGACAACACCACGGACATAGAGGCTGCCGCAGCATTGTGCCCCACGGGAGCCATTACGACCAATCCGCTGACGCTCGACTTGGGTCGTTGCCTATTCTGTGGCGAGTGTGCCCTGCGTGCCCCGCAAAACATCCGTTTTACCAACGACTACAAGATCGGTTCAACCTCGCGCAAGGCACTCGTCGTAACACCTTCGACCACGCAGATCGACTTCCACTCAGAGGGTGTGCGCAAGGAGATTCCCGACCTGTTTGGCCGTGCACTCAAGCTGCGTCAGGTATCGGCTGGAGGTGATGCCTCGGTGGAGATGGAACTCAACGCCACGGGCAATGTCAATTTCGACTTCGGCCGCTATGGTGTGGAGTTTGTGGCTTCGCCGCGTCACGCCGACGGAGTGGTGATCACGGGCCCCATTTCGCAAAATATGGCCGAGGCGTTGGATATTTGCTACAACTCGGTACCCGACCCCAAGATTGTCATTGTATGCGGATCGGAGGCCTGCTCGGGCGGACTCTTTGCCACGAGCCGTGCGGTGGATCGCTCGTTTTTGGAGCGCTACCACGTCGATCTGTGGCTGCCAGGAGCGCCGACACACCCGATGACTTTCATCGACGGCGTGATGAATATGCTAAAACTTAAAACTCGTTAAATACTTAAAAATCGACCTATTATGGAGATTCTGCAACAAATTATCGACCGTGCCAACGACCTACTGTGGGGATATATTATGATCGCAGCACTGATCGCCTGCGCACTCTCCTTCACACTGCGCAGTGGATTTGCGCAGTTCCGTATGATTGGCGAGATGTTCCGCCAATTGGTTAGTCCCGACGACCAGAAGGTCGATCAACGCGTTAAACCCATCTCGCCGTTTGAGGCCTTTGTGGTGTCGCTGGCCAGCCGTGTGGGTACGGGCAATTTAGCGGGTGTGGCTACGGCAATCGCTGTGGGCGGCCCAGGTGCGGTGTTCTGGATGTGGGTGATAGCTCTGATCGGAGCCGCCAATGCCTTTATCGAGAGCACGTTGGCGCAGCTCTACAAGCGTCGTGCCGCCGACTCTTACATCGGAGGCCCAGCCTACTACATACAATATGGACTCAAGCGCCGTTGGATGGCCATTCTGTTCAGCGTGCTGACGATCGTCACCTTCGGCTTTGCCTTCAACACCGTGCAGAGCAACACCCTGTGCGAAGCTATGGAGAACGCCTTTGGTATCGACCACGCGCTGATGGGAGTGATCATCACCATCGCTACGCTGATGATCATTTTCGGTGGCATACAGCGCATTGCAAAGGTCAGCTCGGTGGTTGTTCCCGTGATGGCTGTGGGTTATATCGTGCTGGCGCTGACGATCGTAGTGCTGAATATTGATATGCTGCCCGCAATCCTTAAGACCATCGTCACCAACGCCTTCGGAGCCGAGCAGGTTGTGGGCGGAGGTATGGGTGCCGCCGTGATGCAGGGCATCAAGCGAGGCCTGTTCAGCAACGAGGCGGGTATGGGATCGGCTCCCAACGCTGCGGCTACGGCCACCACATCGCACCCCGTGAAGCAGGGCTTGATCCAGACGTTAGGCGTCTTCTCCGACACACTGCTCATCTGCTCGTGTACGGCATTCATCATTCTGGCGAGCGGTGTAGAGTTGGGCGGCGAGCTGGACGGCGTGAAGCTGACGCAGGAGGCCCTGACGAGCCAGATAGGTGCCTCGGGCCGTATCTTTGTGGCTATCGCCATCTTCTTCTTTGCCTTTAGTTCGATCTTCGGCAACTACTACTACGGCGAGGCCAATGTACGATTTATTACCTCGTCGCGCAAGGTGCTCAACCTCTACCGTCTGGCTGTTGGTGCTATGGTTATGGGTGGCGCTGTGATGAGTCTCAAGATGGTGTGGAGTCTGGCCGACATCACGATGGGACTTATGACGCTCTGCAACCTCGCGGCTATTGTTCTGTTGGGAGGTCAGGCGTTGCGACTGCTGAAGGATTACCGCTCACAGCGCAAGCAGGGCAAAGATCCCATCTTCGAAAAGAAGAATATTCCCGAGTTTGCCGACAACGACAATATCGAGTGCTGGTAACGAAAAATGGTGCTAACTGCGGGTTAGCACCATTTTTATTTGACAACTCATTATCACTCTTCGTATAAGAGATACTTCCGTCTAAGGAGTTTAAACTCCGCCACATCATCCTGCCAACGGGCTCGGATCTCGTCGGCCGACGCTCCTGCGATGATCATCTCTTTGATATAATCCACCCCCGTGAGCAGCAGGAACATACGGGTAAAGAACTTCTCGCCCATAGCAAGATTGCGGTAGGCGTCAATCACATACTCCAAGTTAAAGCCATTGGCGATAATCGTCTCGTCATCCACACCTCGCAGATCGACACCATAACAACGTTGATCCTTCAGCGGAGGATTCTTCGCACCAGCCACACTGCGTGGCGTGAACTCAAAGGTCGATCCCTTGTACGAGGGGTGGCCATATATCTCGAACGAAGCCTCCGTACCACGTCCCAACGAACAGACCGTACCCTCGAAAAGACAGGTCGAAGGATAGAGGTAGATCGAGTGCTGCGTGGGCAGATTGGGCGACGGAGCAATGGGCAGGGTGTAACGACTCTGGTGGGTGTAGCCCTCGCATCTCACAACGCTCACGTCGCACCGCTTTGACCACCCCTCGCCCTGAGCCATCATAGCAATCTCGCCCATCGTAAGGCCGTGAACAACGGGAATGGGCAGAGCGCCCACACCCGACTTATACTTCATATCGAGCACGGGGCCATCGACATACATACCGTTGGGATTGGGGCGATCGAGGACTATGACCTTGCGCGAAAAGTCGGCACAGGCGTCGATCATTCGGATCATACTGATGTAGTAGGTGTAGAAACGCAGTCCCACATCTTGCATATCGACCAACAGGATGTCGAACGCACGCATCTTCTCGTCCGAAGGACGTTGCGCGTTGCCATCGTAGAGCGACCAGATGGGCACTCCCGTGCGCTCATCGACCGAGTTTGCGACGTGTTCGCCCGCATCAGCACCACCTCGAAAGCCGTGCTCGGGCGAGAATATTCCCACAAGATTAACCCCCTCACCGACAAGCATATCGACCAGATGCTGCTTGCCCACCATAGCGGTGTGGTTGGCCAAAACGGCTACACGCCTGCCCTTAAGCTGAGGCAGATACTCGGCCGTTCGCTCAGCACCGACGCTGATTTGCGATGGCTCGGCCACAGCCTCAACACCCTTTGTTGCCCCCTGACACGAAAGCGCAAAGAGAGAGAATATAAGGAGGATGAGTTGTTTCATTTTTTTATTCACATAGTATATTCCGAACGCGGAGAGTGGCTATACGCTTTCAGCCCCGCCAGTTTGCATCAGGTATTCTTTAATAAAGCCATCGAGGTCGCCATCCATAACAGCCTCGACGTTAGAGGTTTGAAAGCCTGTGCGGTGGTCCTTAACGCGACGGTCGTCGAA
>CAZWHN010000017.1:0-19718 GCA_964633635.1 uncultured Alistipes sp.
GGAGTGGACATCACTCTGGTGGGCCGCGCGGAAGAGATCCTGAAGGCTGTGGAGCAGATCCTCTGCGAAAAAAAAAAGAGCTTAGAGGGTAAACACTTCCTCGTCACGGCAGGTGCTACGATCGAGGCTATCGACCCTGTGCGCTTTATCTCTAACCACTCGTCGGGCAAGATGGGCTACGCTGTGGCGGAGTCTCTGGCCGAGCGTGGCGCAAGGGTTACATTGGTGAGTGGTCGTACGGCTCTGGATGTGCCTCAGGGCGTGGAGAGGGTAGATGTCCTCTCGGCCGAGCAGATGTATGAGGAGTGTGTGAAGCGATTTGCGCAGACTGATGGAGCCGTGATGTGTGCCGCCGTGGCCGACTACACCCCTGCGGTGGTGGCCGATGAGAAGCTGAAGAAGGGCGACGGCGATATGTCGATTGCGCTGAAACGCACGAAGGATATAGCCGCCACGTTGGGTGCACAGAAGGGTGACCGTCTGCTGGTTGGCTTTGCTATGGAGACGCAGAACGAGAGGAAGAATGCACAGTCGAAGCTCGAGCGTAAGAATTTCGACTTCATCGTGCTGAACTCACTGCGCGAGGCGGGTGCTGGCTTCCGTGGCGACACTAATGTGGTGACGCTGATCGACAGAGCGGGTGCCGAGGAGCTGCCGCTGATGTCGAAGCACGACGTTGCCGAGAAAATTGTTGATAAAATCGAGAATCTTTTGTAACTTTACCCAATGTTGCGACGACTGACGGTTGAAAACTACGCTCTGATCGAGCGTCTGGATCTCGAGCTCGACTCTCACCTCAATATCATCACGGGTGAGACGGGTGCGGGTAAGTCGATTCTGCTCGGTGCGTTAGGGTTGCTGCTCGGAAATAAGAACGAGGGCGGCACAAACCATAGCGAGGATCGCAACTGCGTAATCGAGGGTACGTTCGATGTGGAGGGTTACGGTCTGGAGCCGCTCTTCGAGCAGAACGATATAGATTACGAACCGCAGACGGTGATCCGTCGCGTCATCTCGCCCGCGGGCAAGAGCCGTTCGTTTGTGAACGATATGCCCGTGCAGCTCAGCGTGTTGCGTGAGCTGGGCGTGCGTCTAATTGATATTCACTCCCAACACCGAAATATGATCCTCTCGGACGAGTCGTTCCGAGTGGGTGCCGTCGATACGCTGGCCGATGCTGTCGAGCAGGTGGCCTCTTACCGCGCAGTCTATGCCGATCTGCGTGCAGCCGAGCGTGAGTTGGAGCGTATGGTGGCCGAGGCCGAGTCGCTGCGACGCGACGAGGAGTGGCTGCGTTATCAGGTCGAGGAGTTCGAGGCCGCTGCCTTCAAGGCGGGCGAGCTGGCCGAGGCTGAGGCCGAGTTGGCCGTGCTGGAGAATGCCGACCATATTGGTGAGGCGCTGACCACGGTGCGTAATATCCTCGATGCCGACGAGGTGGGTGTGTTGGAGCAGCTAACGCAGGCCGAGCGTGCGGTGCAGCACGTCAGCCGCAACTACCCCTCGGGCGAGGAGGTGGCTGCGCGTCTGCGCTCGGTTGTGGCCGAGCTCAAGGACTTGGGGCAGATGGTTGCCGACGATAGCGAGCGCATCGAGTCCGATCCCGAGCGTCTGCAACGTGTGACCGACCGCGTCAACCTGATCTACTCGATGTGTCAGAAGCACCGCGTGCAGACCTTGGAGGAGCTGTTGGCCGTTGGCGAGCGCCTTGCGGAGCAGCTTGCACGCATCACACATAGCGACGAGAATATCGAGCGTCAGCGCCAGCGAATTGCCTCGCTGCGCCAGAAGGCCGAGCAGCTGGCCGAGCAGATACATAAGCGTCGTGCGAAGGCGGCAACGTCGATCTCGAAGAGCATCGTGCAGTCGCTTACCAAGTTGGGTATGGCCGAGGCTCGATTTGATGTTGAGGTTGAGCGCACGGAGGAGTTGCTGCCGTCGGGTGGCGACCGCATACGCTTTATGTTCACGGCCAATGGTCGTATGGCTCCGCAGCCCGTCGAGAAGATCGCCTCGGGTGGTGAGATCTCGCGTGTGATGCTCTCGCTGAAGGCCCTGCTGGCCGAGAAGTCGAAGCTGCCGACGATCATCTTCGACGAGATCGACACGGGAGTCTCGGGTCGTATTGCCGACGCTATGGGCGAGATCATCAGCTCGCTCGGCGAGAATATGCAGGTGGTGGCCATAACCCATCTGCCGCAGGTGGCGTCGAAGGGCAAGACGCACTTCGTGGTGTATAAGGAGCAGAGCCGCACCAACATAGCCCGTCTTGGTGAGGATGACCGCATTACCGAGATTGCCAAGATGTTGTCGGGCAGTGAGCTTAGCTCGGCAGCACTCACGCAGGCGCGTCTGCTGTTGGGCATCGCACCCCGCCAGACACTCTTCTAACATTGGCGTATAGCCCCGAATAGTATGAGTTGATGAGGGCTCACGATCTTCATAAATCTATAACCATAACCCTATACCTTATGAAAAACCTGATCATCACCCTCCTTGCCTGCCTACTCTTTGGCGGATGCAACCACAACACCTTGAAAAGCGAACTCCGCACAGCACTCGATCGTGCCGTTCAGCAGGAGAAGGCTATGGCCGAGTATATGCTCCCTATCGAGGGCCAGCTCCCCAAGACCTTCGAGAAGGGCGAGATCGTCACCGCCAACGTGCGTTGGTGGACAAGCGGTTTCTTCCCGGGTAAGTTGTGGCTTCTGTACGAGCACACGGGCGACGAGGAGCTTCGCTCATACGCCGAGCAGTTCACCCGCCGACTGGAGGAGCTGAAGGATTACCGTGGTACGCACGACCTCGGTTTTATGGTCTTCTGCTCGTTCGGTAATGGCTATCGTCTGACGGGCGACGAATATTATAAGGAGGTCATCGAGCAGGCTTCGGCATCGTTGGCGACACGTTATAACCCCACCGTAGGTGCCATCCGCTCGTGGAACACGGGCCGTAAGGAGAATCCCGAGTTGGACTACATCGTCATCATCGACAATATGATGAACCTCGAGATGTTGGAGTGGAGCGGCTACCACGACATCGCCCGCCGTCACGCCGACACCACGATGAAGAACCACTTCCGCGAGGATAACAGCACCTACCACGTCGTAACCTACAACGAGCTCACGGGCGAGGTGACCGACAAGCGCACGGCACAGGGACGTGCCGACTCCTCGGCTTGGGCACGCGGTCAGGCGTGGGGACTCTACGGCTACACGATGATGTATCGCGTGACGCACGAAAAGCGCTATTTGGAGCAGGCGGTTAAGATTGCCGACTATCTGTTGCCGCGCCTTCCCGAAGATGCCATCCCCAACTGGGATTTCGACGCCACGGAGCAGATGAAGGATTCGTCGGCGGGTAGTATTATGGCCTCGGCATTGATCGAGCTCTACACCATCACCCGCGACGAGCGCTACCTATCGACCGCCGAGCGTCAGTTGCACTCGCTCTGCTCGCCTGAGTATCTGGCCGAGGTGGGTGAGAATGGCAACTTTGTCCTCAAGCACGGCGTGGGACACTATCCCGCAGGCACGGAGGTCGATGTGCCTCTAACCTACGGCGACTACTACTTCATCGAGGCTGCGATGCGATACCTTGCTCTGTAAACATAACGGCACAGAAAAGAGTCCATTTTGACCAAAAGGTCGAATGGGCTCTTTTTTTTGTACATATATGCCAATGTCGGACGATCCTTGCGGATTGTTCTTTTTGTTCTAAAAGTAGTGCCTAAGGGGGCTTTGAGGCTTCGTGAGGGGCGTAGATTGTCCCATAAGTACACTATCGTGCGGCATTTAGTTTTATCTTTCGTAAATTTGCTATCGAGAAAAACAACAATATTATAAATTATCGAAGCTATGGATCTGTTATTTATCGGAGGAATCGGAACAAGCGAGATTCTGCTCATTCTCTTTGTTATGTTGCTGCTTTTCGGTGGCAAGAAACTTCCCGAGTTGATGCGTGGTATGGGACGCGGCATCCGCGAATTTAAGGATGGTATGAACACCGCATCGGAGCCCTTCACATCGGACGAGGAGCAGAAGTAATGCGACTGCTGCTCAATCCCGATTTCGCCCACCTGCGCGACTTTGTGCTGGCGCTGCCCGATGAGTTCGAACAGATGCCGTGCGAGGGGGTGCTGCGTTGTATCCGCAACGATGTGCGGCTGATCCGAGTGGAGGGGGAGCTGATGGTGGTGAAGAGCTTTGCCCGTCCGTCGATGCTCAACCGACTGGTCTATGGCACGCTGCGTGCGAGCAAGGCCGAGCGTGCCTACACTCACGCCCTACGATTAGAGGAGCTTGGCATCGGAACGCCTCTGCCTGTGGCGGCGCTCAACGTGAGGCGGTGCGGAGTGTTGCGCCGTAGCTTCTTCGTGTCGCAGTACTCGGACTATCGGCCCATCGACCAGCTCGATCGCTATCCCAATGCCGAGGCCGAGCCGCTGATCGATGCGCTGACCGATTTTCTGATCCGCCTACACGATCGGGGTGTGGTGCATCACGATCTGAATATCTCGAACATACTCCACAAGCGGCTCGACGATGGGCGCTACGACTTTCAGCTGGTGGATATCAACCGTATGGAGTTCCACCGTCACCTCTCACCCAATGAGCGACTCGCCAACCTGCGCAAGTTCTACTGCTCGCCTGCGGCCTACTTCGAGATTTTGGGGCGCTATGCCGACCGCATCGAGGCCAACCACGAGCGGTTCCAACTTGGAGGTATGTCGTTGCAGCTGGCCGACAAGTTACGTCGTGAATTGAAAGTGAAGTGTCAACAGAAATTTAAGCATTGATGAAAATTCGAGCATTGATGAAAAGTCTTCATAGTGCGATTATTGTGTTTTTTGTGATTGCTGTGTCGTGGGGGTGTGTCGAGTACCACCCCTATGATACACATATCGACGGCGAACGCAATGTAAATGCCATCAACATTGCTCAGATCGAGAGCCTAACCGCCGACCGCGACCAGATACGTTTTGCCGTTGTGAGCGATTCGCAGCGCTGGTACGACGAGTTGGAGGATGCGGTGGAGGAGATATGCGAGCGCGACGACATAGACTTCGTGATCCACGCGGGCGACGTCAGCGATTGGGCGTTGCGTAGCGAGTTCGAGATGCAGCGCGATATACTCAACTCGCTCGATGTGCCCTACGTCTGTCTGCTGGGCAACCACGACTGCTTGGGTACGGGAAAACAGCTCTTTCGGGAGATATTCGGCGAGTTCGACTTCGCCTTTACGGCGGGTGGAGTGCGCTTTCTGTGTTTGAATACCAATTCGTTGGAGTTTGACGCTGGCGAGGTACCTAACTTCGAGTTTATACACCAAGAGCTCGCCACGCTCTCGCCCGAGGTGGAGCGTACGGTGGTGGTGATGCACGCCTATCCGCTTTGCGATCAGTTTAGCGACGAGGCTGCGGCAACGGAGTTTCAGCAGCTCATCAAGAGTTTTCCCTGCCTCCAATTCTGTCTTCACGGCCACGGCCATCGCTACCGCGAGGAGGAGATCTTCGACGACGGGGTGATCTATTACGAGTGTGCCAACGTGGGGAGCGAGGAGTATCTGGTGTTTACGTTGAATAAGGATGGTTATGAATGTGAAAGAGTCTTTTATTAGTATGCTTATGCTGCTCTGCCTGCTTCTGCTGTCGCCCGCTGAGGTTGCGGCACGCAGTGGCGAGCGGGTGCGACGGCTCGATCGGCGTGAGCATATACAATACGAAGGTTGGCAGCAGCTACTGCCAACCCACCTCAAGGTGCAATATGCGGGCGGTATGGGATTTCTTTCGGCAGGCGTAGGGTGGGACTACGGCCAGCGAGCCGAGTGGGAGAGCGATATACTGATCGGTTTTCTGCCGAGCCACTATGCCGACGACTTCCGCCTGACCTTCACCCTGCGACAAAACTACACCCCGTGGAGCGTAAAGGTAGCCCCTCGGATGGATCTTGAGCCGCTCAGCCTTGCGCTCTATGCCAACGTAATCACGGGCAACGAGTTCTGGAATCGTGAGCCGAGCCACTACCCGCACGATGGACGCGGCTACTACAAATTCTCCTCACGCACACGTTTGCATCTGGCCGTAGGTCAGCGATTTCGACTGTTGACGTCGGAGGCATCGGCCATTCGCAGTCTGTCGCTATACTACGAATTCAGCATTAACGATCTGATGGTGGTCTCGGCAGTGAATAACCGCACGTTGGAGTTCTCCGACGTGGTGCACTTTTCACTCGGAGCTAAATTGCATATCTTCAAATGACACTATTTCTTATAACTACTCTGCTGCGGGGGCTTTGTAATCTTTGCGGAGTGAAGTGGCCTCGGCCGTGGGGAAATCCGTAGGCACGGGCTGCGTCACACGTCCCGTGGCGGCCCACTCCGTACCACGCAGCAACAGAGTCTGGAAGCCTGCGCACTGCATCGCGGGGTTATCCTCGGCCGTAGGGCCGCAGTGGCCAAGCATAATGTGGAAGATGCGGGCCTTGCCATAATCGACCGTGAAGACGAGTGGCTCCTCGCGTCCCGAGCCTCCCTTGTCGGCCAAAGCAAATCCCGAGTAGAGCAGATCCTTGATATTGGCGGGGCCACGCATACGGTCGTACATCTCGTCCTGAGCGTGCATCCATCCGTCGGGCAGACCGCGAGTGATGGGGTGGTCGGTATTGCGGCAGTGCATCGGGTACTCGCGCTGCGAGCCGTGCGAACCGCCTGGGCCTGCGCTGTTGTCCAACACGGGCTTGCCATCGACAAGATAGTAGTAGGGGCCCGATCGCTCATCACGACCTTCCCATCCACCCAGAGCAATTATCCTATTAAACTCCTCCCAATCGGCAAAGGCGTTGTCGGCAGCGTGATAGACCACTACGCCTCCTCCACCCTGCACATACTCCAGAAAGGCTGCGTTAGTGGCCTCCGACCATCTGTCGCCATTGTAGTCCAGCACCACCACGTCGTAGTCGCTAAAGCGGGGTGCAAAGCGGCTCATATCGCCATCGGCAGGGGGCGTGAGCAGGGTGTCAGCCTCGAACATATCGGACTGATTGAGTATGAGTTGCAGCACACCGTGGCTCACCTGCCAATTGTGGTTGTTCTGGCCCGAGATGATAAGGGCCTTGATCTTCGAGGGCTGCGAGCACGAGGGCATCGTAATCGTTGCGGCGATAATTGCCAGAAGGAGCAGAAGTCGTTTCATAGGTTGGAAAAATTATCTTCACACAAATTTATACAAAAAAAAGGTGCCGTGCAACTCTGCACGACACCTATCTATCGGTTTTGCAACTGATTCTTACATCATACCGCCCATACCGCCGCCCTGGGGCATAGCAGGCATTGCGGGGGTGTCAACCTTCTTGTCAGCCAACACGCACTCGGTGGTGAGGAACATCGAAGCGATCGAAGCGGCGTTCTCCAACGCTACACGCGATACCTTCGTGGGGTCGATGATACCCGCAGCGAGCATATCCTCGTAACGATCCTCGCGAGCGTTGTAACCCATCGAGCCCTCCGACTCCTTAACCTTGTTCACAACAACCGAGCCTTCGCCGCCAGCGTTGGCAACGATCTGACGCAGAGGCTCCTCGATAGCGCGCTTAACGATCTGGATACCGGTGGTCTCGTCCTCGTTCTCACCCTTGAGGTTCTCCAGCGCAGCAACGGCACGGATGTAGGCCACGCCACCGCCCGGAACGATACCCTCCTCAACGGCAGCACGCGTAGCGGCCAAAGCGTCGTCCACGCGATCCTTCTTCTCCTTCATCTCAACCTCGGTAGCAGCACCAACGTAGAGTACAGCAACACCACCCGAGAGCTTAGCCAGACGCTCCTGCAACTTCTCGCGGTCGTAGTCCGACTTGGCAACCTCGAGCGAAGAGCGGATCTGTGCGATACGAGCCGAGATGGCCTCCTTCTCGCCGCAGCCGTCAACGATCACGGTGGTCTCCTTGTTCATCGTAACCTTCTCGGCCGAGCCCAACAACTCGAGAGTAGCCTCCTCCAGACGCATACCCTTGTCGGCCGAAATTACGGTACCACCGGTGAGGATTGCGATATCCTCCAGCATATCCTTACGACGGTCGCCAAAGCCCGGAGCCTTGCAAGCAGCGATCTTCAACGCACCGCGCAACTTGTTCACTACCAATGCCGACAGAGCCTCGCCGTCGATATCCTCGGCGATGATCAGCAGCGAGCGACCATTCTGAGCCACGGGCTCGAGAACGCCCATAATCTCCTTCATCGTAGAGATCTTCTTGTCGGTGATCAGGATCAACGGCTTCTCCAACTGAGCCTCCATCTTCTCCGTGTCGGTCATAAAGTAAGCCGAGATGTAACCGCGGTCGAACTGCATACCCTCAACCACATCGACGTGAGTCTCGGTACCCTTTGCCTCCTCGACGGTGATAACGCCCTCGTTGTTCACCTTTGCCATAGCCTCAGCGATCAGTGCGCCGATAGCACGGTCGTTGTTGGCCGAGATGGTAGCCACCTGCTCGATCTTCGAGATGTCGTTACCAACCTCCTGTGAGAGCTTGCGCAACTCGCCTACAACGATACCCACAGCCTTGTCCATACCACGCTTCAGGTCCATAGGGTTGGCACCTGCCGTTACGTTCTTCAAGCCCACACCGATGAGTGCCTGTGCCAATACGGTTGCGGTGGTGGTACCGTCACCCGCATCGTCGTTGGTCTTCGATGCAACCTCCTTAACCATCTGTGCGCCCATATTTGCGAACTGATCCTCAAGCTCGATCTCCTTCGCAACGGTTACACCGTCCTTGGTGATCTGGGGTGCGCCGAACTTCTTGTCGATAATCACGTTGCGACCCTTGGGGCCGAGTGTAACCTTCACAGCGTTAGCCAAAGCATCAACGCCCTCCTTCAGAAGGTCGCGTGCCTCTACATTATATTTGATCTCTTTTGCTGACATTTTTCTTTGGTTTTAATTGTTGTGTTGTCGATTAGTAAACTGCCAAAATATCGCTCTGGCGCATAATCAGGTAATCCACGCCGTCGATGTTGAGCTCCGTACCTGCGAACTTGCCGTAGAGAACGGTGTCGTCAACCTTAACCTCCATCTTGATCTCGGCGGTACCAGGGCCTACGGCCACTACCTTACCCATAAGGGGCTTCTCTTTAGCTGTGTCGGGGATGAACAGACCACCTGCGGTCTTCTCCTCTGCCGGATTGGGCAATACCAATACGCGGTCTGAAAGTGGTTTGATAGTCATAGTTTTCTTTATGTTTTAATTGTTATATGTATTATCTGTTTGCTCGACGGCTTGCGCCATCGCTCATTGTATTAGCAAGCGGTGTGCCAAACCCTTTCTGGCATAAATTTGTGCCATCGCACCCCGTCGAGGGTGACAAAATGGCACACGCACACGATATTTTCTGCCTTTATGTAAGGATTCTGCCAAACAAGACGTAAAGTTTGCAAAATTATTTTTAATTTTATCCGATTTTTGCGATTAATTATGAAAAACCTACTTATTATATCACTTTTAGCACTCTTTTCGCTACTCCCACACTCCGCTTCGGCGCAGTCGATCGACTACGATGCCCTCTCGTCGCACCCGCGTTTATTGCTTCGCACGGGCGAGGTGACGGCTATGCGTGCACTGCCAGCCGAGTCGAAGGGTGCCACGTTGGCACACAACCGCATCGTGGCCGAGGCTGAGCGTCTGGTCGGTGCGGCCACTTTAGAGCGTCGCATCGCGGAGGATTCGATGCAGGAGCTCACGGACGAGCTGCTGAAGAGGGTGATCTACCTATCGTATGCCTACCTCACCACCGACGACGTGCGTTATGCCCAGCGTGCCGAGCGCGAGATGCTCGCCGTGAGCGGCTATGAGGATTGGAATCCCACGCGTCTAAACGATGTTGCCGAGGTTGTGATGGCGCTCTCGATCGGTTACGACTGGCTCTATCGCTACCTGCCCGTCCACTCGCGTAGTATCATCGGCACAGCCATCTACGAGAAGGGATTGCTTGCGGCCGAGGGACGTAACTTCGAGGGTGAGGATATCAAGGCCACCGTCGGAATGATCTACGGTGCGCTGGCCACAATGGAGCGCGCGACAGATTATTGCAAGGCGCTTATCGACCGCTGTCTGCCCGTGGCCACGGGTCTTCTCGATCGCTATAGTGACGATTGCAGCCACCTCGACGGCTACGAGGGCTGGCGCGAGAATACCGATGCTGTGGTGCTGCTTACGATGGCTATGCAGTCGGCGGCGAGCAACAACGTGGGCGTGACGGCTCACGCGGGATTTATGCGCACGGCCACGATAATGAACTACCTGACAGCCCCCTCGGGCGAGAAGTTCGACTTCTACGGCCTTACGAGCGAGTCTACGCTCGAGCCTGCGAAGTATTGGTTTGCCCGCGAGCAGAGGGATGCCCACCTCGTGAAGACCGACGACGGGCTGGCAGCCGAAGGGCGACTGCGCGAGGATTTTATGTTGCCCATCTATCTGATCTGTGCCTCGACTCTCGAGCAGCCTAAGAGTCAGAAGCGTCACGAAGACAGCTTCTTTGGCGAGGGCGATATGCCGTTGTATATCTATCGTAGCGGCTGGACAGGCAGCGACGACACCTACTTCGCCATCAAGGGCGGCGCAGCGCAATCGGAGGCCGAGCGTGCCGATGCGGGTGCGTTTGTCTATGAGCGCGATGGCGTGCGCTGGGTGACGCTCGATGGCGGTTACCCCTACAACACTCCCACGATGGATGGCGACTACCTCGGTTCGTCGGGCCTCTCGACCATCCGCGAGGCCGAGGGGTTGGCAGCGCGTCGTCGTGGCGTGGTGATCGACCTCACGCCCAAGTATGCCAAGCGTGCCACCCGTGTGGAGCGCACGGCCGAGCTCGATAAGAACGATAACCTCACCATCACCGACCACATCGAGTGTAACCGTCAGGCAGCCTCCGTCGAGTGGAGCTTCTCGACGCGTGCCGAGGTGGAGATCACAGCTCCCAATGCCATCACTCTGCGCGAGGATGGCAAGACGCTCTATGTGAAGATCCGATCGCGCGTAAGCTCCGAAGCCAATGTGGTGAGCGATGGTGACGCCAAGCGCGTATGTTTTACGGTGTCGCTCCGCTCGGGTGGCAGTGCCGACATCGAGGTGAGCTTCTCGTCGGATAGCCGCAGGAGCATCACGATGCCCAAGCTACCGAAGTTTTCGAAGATAGGCGATCTGTTCCGCCGAAAATAATAACAAACGCGAGGCTTTCGACCTCGCGTTTTTATTTGGGGCTGGAAGATGGGATTGGCTACTACGCGGCCTAACGTCTGCTTCGCTTAACGCCTTTCCCTTCTGCTCGCTGCAGGGGCACTACCATATCACTGCGCAAGAAGTTGCTATACAATAAAAACAAAAGGTGTTGATTACTCAACACCTTCTTGCTTGTTCTATGGGTGGAAGATGGGATTCGAACCCACGACCTTCGGAACCACAATCCGTCACTCTAACCGACTGAGCTACATCCACCATATCGACTTGATCTCTCAAATCGGTGTGCAAATATAGATGGTTTCGACGTCTTTTCCAAATAAAATCTGAAAAATATTACCAAAACATCACTTTTTACCCCCGTGCGGCCGCCCCGAGGCCGTCGCGCTGCGATCAAGTTTTGCCAGCGACGAAATATTTTGTATCTTGTCCTGAGAAACAACTATGATATTATGAAGTACAGATTTTTGATTCTTATCGCCGCGCTCGGCCTGATGTCGTGTGCGTCGGTGCGTTCGACCAAGGTGCAGTTCCGCTCGCTCTCGGTCGAGAAGTTTGCAAAGTATATCGAGCGGCAGGATGTGATGCTGGTCGATGTGCGCACCTCGGAGGAGTATGCCGCGGGCCACATCGTGGGCGTGGATGATCACATCGACGTGAAGGGCGCCTCGTTCTTCGAGGATTACAAGCGTCTGCCGAAGGATCGCCCCATTGCGGTCTATTGCCGTGGTGGTGGCCGCAGCAAGCAGGTGGCGGGCGTATTGGCTGGTAATGGCTACAACGTGGTGGAGCTCAGCGGCGGTTACAACGCGTGGGTGGAGGCTGGATGCCCCACGGAGGAATAGAAAAAGCTGCCTTGCGGGCAGCTTTTTCTATTCGTGCGGTTCTCCTTATACAAACGGATACTTCACAACCTCGGCCTTCAGCAAGCGGTCGCGGATCACCACGGCGATGGTGGTACCTACGGCGGCATACTCGGTCTTGATGTAACCCAACGCGATGCCGACCTTCAACATAGGCGACATTGTGCCAGAGGTCACGCAGCCGATCTCCTCGCCCTCGAGGTTAGCCAACTTGTATCCGTGGCGGGGGATACCGCGGTCGATCATCTTCAGTCCTACCAACTTACGCTCGACGCCCTCGGCCTTCTGCTTGGCCAAGAAGTCGCGGTCGATGAAATCCTTACCCTCAACGAATTTCGTCACCCAGCCAAGACCAGCCTCCAGAGGTGAGGTGGTATCGTCAATATCGTTGCCATAAAGCGCAAAGCCCTTCTCCAGTCGCAGCGTGTCGCGTGCGCCCAGGCCGATGTTCTTCAGGCCGAACTCCTCGCCAGCCTGCCACATAGCCTCCCAGATGGTGTCGGCATCCTCGTTGTGCATATAGATCTCGCAACCGCCCGAGCCGGTGTAGCCCGTAGCCGAGAGGATCACCTCGCAACCAGCCACCTTAGTCTGCTTGAAGGTGTAGTAAACCATATCCTCGACAGGCTCCTCGCACATCTTCTGCACGAGCTTCATAGCCAGCGGGCCCTGAATGGCGAGCTGTGCGATGCGATCCGACGCATTCTCCAACTCTACACCTGCCTGCATACCCATCTTCTCGCCCTCGGCGCAGATGTGTGCCCAGTCCTTGTCGGTGTTGGCTGCATTGACGCAGAGCATATATTTGGTGTCGCTGAACTTGTAGATCAGAATATCGTCCACGATACCGCCCTTACCGTTGGGCATAGTGGCATACTGCACCTTGCCGTCGAAGAGCTTCGAGACGTCGTTCGAGGCGATGCGCTGCAACAGATCGAGAGCCTTCTCGCCCTTAACCCAGATCTCGCCCATATGGCTCACGTCGAATACGCCGCACTTCTCTCTCACGGTCATATGCTCGTCGTTGATGCCCGAGAACTCGATGGGCATATTATATCCCGCAAACTCGGCCATCTTGGCGCCTGCGGCGATATGATACTTTGTAAATGCTGTAGTTTTCATTTGGTTATCGTTGTTTTGGTTATTTTTCATTGCGTTTCAGTCCCAGACGCGGGCAGCGGGTGAAGGGCTTCTCACGATCGAACAGATAGCGGTACGTCGTGTGCATCTTGTGGCGCGTAGCGCAGACATACGACTGGATCATACGGTTCATCACGGGGTTGAAGTCGCCAATCCACGCAAACTCAACGGTCTTGTAGCTGTTGCGATCGGTGCGGATGTAGGTCTCGTAGATGTACTGGATCATACCCGACTCCACGCCCTTGCCCTGGAACTCAGGCGTCACGGCGAAGATCATACCGAAGATACGGTCGCACGACTTCTTGACCTTCAGCTCCCACATCAGACGCAGTTTGTTCCACAGATTGAGGTTGCCGTTGAACTTGCCGATGATGCGGTTGATGTCGGGCACCATAATGAAGAATCCGATGGGCTCGTTGTTGAAGTAGGTGAAGAAGATGATGTTGGGATCTACGATCGGCTTAAGTGTCTTGACGATCTTCTGAGCCTCCTCCTTCTCCATCGGCTTCACGCCCGTGAAGAGCGACCACGCCTTGTTGTAAATGATGCGGAAATCCTCGGCCACCTCCTCCAAGTTGCGACCGATGATGTTGGCAAAGCTATATCCCGGGGTGTTGTGCAGACGCTTCGCACGGTCGTGGATCGACTGGTTGATGTCGTCGTCATACACTCTCCACAGATAGGTGTTCTGATTGAAGTAGTTCTGAAAACCGTAGTTCTCGAACAGCTCCTTGTAGTAGGGCGGGTTGTAGGGGTTGGCGTAGAGGGGCTGGAACTCGTATCCCTCGACCAAAAGTCCCCACCACGAGTCGCGCGGACCGAAGTTCACGGGGCCATCCATAGCCTCCATACCTCGGCTTACGAGCCACAGACGTGCCGCCTCGAAGAGTTCGTTGGCCAGCTCCTGATCGTTGATCGCCTCGAAGAATCCGCAACCACCCGTGGGCTGCTCGTACGAGTAGGCGTGCTCGTTGTCGTAGAAGGCAGCGATGCGACCCACCACCTCGCCCTCGGCGTTGTAAGCTACCCAGCGGATGGCCTCGCCGTCGGCGTAGAGCTTGTTCTTGGCGGGATCGAACACCGACCTAATGTCGTCATCTAACGGGCATACCCAATTACGATTGCCTTTGTAAAGGCGCTTCGGCAACTCGATGAACTCCGTCTCGAGCGCCTTGGTTGTCACCTCACGCAAGGTGTATTTCTTGTTGCTCATATTCTGATTCTTTATGGTTTACGCAATAAATCTTTCAAAGTTACGAAAAAATAGCGAAATATGTTAGACGATGCCGTTTTTTTACAATTTTTTTGAGCGAGAGTTGAAAAATAAGTATTTTGTTTGTACTTTTGACTTTTGCGATCAAAATGCTTATTTGTCTCGATATTACCGAGCGATAATTGTTGAGTGAGGGAGAATGATGCAGAGAGTGTTAAACAATATAATAGATTGACTATGGCTACCGAGTACAAGTGTGAAAGATGCGCGCTCAGGGCGAAGTACGATAAGAGCCCTAAATCATTTATTGGCCAATTCTGGCGTTGGCATATTAACTTCTGTCCAGGATGGAAGGCTTACTTTACGCAGTTGCCCGACGAGGAGAAGATGGCTCTGCGTGAGAAATATAAGTTTGTGAAGTACAGATAATGAAGGTATATCTCAAGAGTACATTCCAACGAGTGAAACAGTGGCTTGCGAGACTCTCGTTCCGCACGGGCGTTGTGGTACTTTCGTCTTGCGTGCTCTTTTATCTGCTCTCGTTTGCCGCTTTGGCGTTGCCTGTGAGTGCTGCTCTGCGTGGTGCTCTGTGGTTTGTTTTGTTCGGTTGTGCCAAGACCGCTCAATATGGCGGACTGCTGATTTTAGGTGTCGAGGGGGTGAAGCGTGTCAAAGCATTCTTCCGCAAAAAGCCCACTACTTAATTTCCCGCTCGGGATTCTGCCTCAAGAACGCCTCCCACGACGACGATCCCTTTGCTGCCTTCTTGCCACCGCCCAAACCCTTCACTCGGGCCGTACCCATCGCCTGATTGATGGGGGTGCGTGAGGTGAAGTAGTGGCACATCGCAACAGCCATACCATCCGTCGCGTCCAATCGTCGGGGCGTATATTCCAACTTCAGCATACGTTTTACGATGGCAGCCACCTGCTCCTTCGATGCCGAGCCGCTGCCCGCAATGGCCTGCTTAACGCGCGAAGGGGCATACTCGAAGACCTCCTTGTCGCGTGTCAATGCCGCCGCCATAGCCACACCCTGCGCACGGCCTAACTTGAGCATACTCTGCACGTTAGTGCCGAAGAATGGTGACTCCAACGCCACCTCACGAGGGTCGTAGTCGTCGATGAGCTTGGCCACTCGCGCGAAGATGTAACGCAGCTTGCGGTAGGGGTCGCTCATCGTATGCAGGTCGATGTCGCCCATCACCACCGAACGCAGCGTGCGCCCCTCGACCTCGATGATGCCGTAGCCCATAAAGTTCGTACCCGGGTCGATGCCCATAATGCGGTATGTGGTCTGCTCTGCCATTGGGAACAAATATACGAAAAAATCCCCATTTCGAGATAAAAAAAGAGTCTACCTAACTAATTAATTGTTAGACAGACTTTTACCCTATGCTTTTGTCCCAAAGTGATTCCGGCGGGATTCGAACCCACGACCCACAGCTTAGAAGGCTGTTGCTCTATCCAACTGAGCTACGGAACCATCGCGCATCCTTAAGTGGAGTTTTGCGACGCAAAAATAGCGTATTTATTTCTTTTATCCAAAAGAAACGTCCAATTACCTCGCTTTCGTGGCATTATTTGCGCCCACGAATACGACGAAATGGCAGCTTCATCACCCCAAAGAGAGCCTCGCCGAAGATTCCGCCACTCATCTTCGAGGCGCCCTCGCGACGTTCGGTGAAGACGATCGACACCTCGCTCAGCCTTAGGCCCAGTCGCCACGCCGTATATTTCATCTCGATCTGGAAACCGTAGCCCTTCATCCTTACAGCGTCGAGGTCGATACGCTCCAGCGCACGACGCGAGTAGCAGACAAATCCCGCCGTGGCATCGCACACGGGCATACGGGTTATGATGCGGACATACATCGAGGCGAAGTACGACATCAGCAGGCGCGACATCGGCCAGTTGATCACATTCACCCCCTTTACATAGCGTGATCCCACAACCACATCGTTACCCTCTATGGCTGCGGCGTAGAGTCGCTCCAGATCGTCGGGGTTGTGCGAGAAGTCGCAGTCCATCTCGAAGACGTAGTCGTAGCCACGTTCCAGTGCCCAGCGAAAGCCCGCGATGTAGGCCGTGCCGAGTCCGAGCTTGCCCGAGCGCTCGATAAGGTGCAGGCGATCGCCATAGTCACGCTGACGCTCGCGCACAACCGAAGCCGTGCCATCGGGCGAGCTGTCGTCGATAACGAGCAGATCGAAGCCAGCCTTGAGCGCAAGCACCGTGTCGATCATTCGCGAGATGTTCTCGATCTCGTTGTAGGTGGGTATGATTACAACCTTTTTCAATTAATACTGCTCTTTTTCGTTGGGGAAATCCTTAGCCTTCACGTCGGCAACGTAGTGCGAGATGGCCTCGCTCATCACTCCGTGCAGGTCAGCATAGCGACGCAGGAAACGGGGTGAGAAGTCGTTGGTGATGCCTAACATATCGTGTACCACAAGCACCTGTCCGTCGGTTGCACCACCTGCACCAATACCGATGGTGGGGATCGTCAGCTCGGCGGTCACTCGTGCGGCCAATGCTGCGGGGATCTTCTCCAGCACCACGGCAAAGCAGCCAGCCTCCTGCAACAGATGCGCATCGCGCACCAACTTCTCGGCCTCGGCCTCCTCCTTGGCGCGTACATTATATGTTCCGAACTTATGGATCGACTGCGGCGTGAGTCCCAGATGGCCCATCACGGGGATACCTGCCGAGATGATGCGCTGCACCGACTCGAGAATCTCCTCG
Source organism: uncultured Alistipes sp. (assembly GCA_964633635.1). Taxonomy (GTDB): domain Bacteria; phylum Bacteroidota; class Bacteroidia; order Bacteroidales; family Rikenellaceae; genus Alistipes. Next base: position 17,192 of record CAZWHN010000017.1, read on the forward strand.
CCACCCTCGATCTTAACGGCATCGGCCTCGGTCTCCTTCATAATGCGGATGGCCGAGTCGAGCGCCACCTTCGAGTTGCCCTGATATGTTCCGAACGGCAGATCCACAACCACCAAAGCTCGATTCGCACCGCGCACCACCGAGCGGGCGTGGTAGATCATCATATCGAGTGTTATGGGGAGCGTGGTTTCATAACCCGCCATTACGTTTGCGGCCGAATCGCCGACAAGAATCACGTCGATACCTGCGGCATCAACAATCTTTGCTGTCGAATAATCGTACGACGTGAGCATAGCAATCTTCTCGCCACGCTGTTTCATCTCCGTAAGACGCAGCGTCGTTACGGCTCTGACTGATCCTGCTACTGACATTTTTCTTGGTTTTCTTTATTTATGCCAACGCTGTGCCTGCAAGTTTAGTTCGCAGCACCAAAGGTCGGCGCCATTAAATATTCTAAACAAATATAGATATGTTTTACGGAGAAAACAAATTTTTCGGCCACGGAAGCCTAAATCTTCGATTGCAGCGCCTCGAAGAATGGCCACAGCACCACTCCTCCCGCCACCGAGACGTTGAGCGAATGCTTGGTGCCCACCTGCGGGATTTCGATCGCGCCGTCGCACAGATCGACCACCTCTTGATCGACTCCCATCACCTCATTACCAAAGACAAGGGCGTAGCGCTGCCCCTGCTGCACCTCCACACAGTCGAGCATTACAGCCCCCTCGACCTGCTCGATGCAGAGCAGGCGATAGCCCTGCTCGCGCAGCTGCTGCACACACTCCGACGTAGAGTTCCACTGCTGCCACTCGACCGAGAGCTCGGCACCGAGTGCCGTCTTGTGAATATCGCGTGAGGGTGGGGTGGGGCTGATGCCGCATAGGCAGAGTCGTTCGATGGCAAATGCGTCGCCCGTGCGGAAGAACGAACCGACGTTCTGGGCCGAGCGGACGTTGTCTAAAACCACCACAACGGGGATGCGCCCCATCGAGGCAAACTCCTCGATCGAGGGGCGGTTTAACTCTTCGTTGGTAATTTTTCTCATTTTTGGCATATAATTATCTTCGACAAATATAGTACAAATCGCGGAAATAGATTAACTTTGCAGATTATAAAATTATTTCTACACGAAAATGAACACTTTTATCCGACATATTTTTCTCCTTGTTGTGGCCTTGTCATCGGTCGTGGCGGCTGTGGCACAGGAGGATGTGCGGGTGATTGCGGAGGCCGATTTTGACACCTACTTCGACAACCGCGAATACGCAGGAAGCGAGATCGGTGAGTCGCAGACACTCTTTTCGTCGCGTCTGACACCCAGGTTGGGCATCGAGTGGAGCCGTCACAACCGCCTGATGGTGGGGCTGGATATGCTCTCGAACTTCGGCGACGATAGCGATCTGTTTGCCAAGGTTCGTCCGCAGATCTACTACCAATTCCAGACTGAGCGCGTAAGCGCCTACGCAGGTATCTTCTCGCGAGACGAGATGATGGGTCGATATTCGGAGCTGATTGTGAGTGACTCGGTGCGCTTCTACGAAAATCGTGTGCAGGGCCTGATGGGGCAGTACCGTGGCCACCGCGGATTTGTGGAGCTCTCGATTGATTGGTGCGGTATGTACTCTCAAGCCTCGCGTGAGAAGTTCCGCATCCTCTCGGCTGGCGAATACGACTTCGACAACTACGAGCGTCGTTTCTACGGCGGCTACGCTTTGCAGGTATTCCACTATGCGGGCAGCGAGACGATCCAGAACTGCGTGGTGGACAACATCATTGTCGATCCCTATGTCGGTGTGCGCTTCAATGCCTTCTTCGACTTCGACGTGCGCCTGCACTATATCCAAACTATGCAGCGTGACCGCGCCAACGAAGATAAGTTCCGTACCCCGAAGGGCGGTATGTTGCAACTGAGGATGGAGCGCTGGGGCCTCTACCTCGACGAGCAGCTCTATGTGGGCGAGAATCTGCAACCCTACTACTCGTCATTCCGTAGTGAGGACTTCCCCTACGGTTACGGCGGCGACCTCTATGCTGGCGAGCGCCTTTTCGGCACGGAGGACAATATTTATAACAGCACCCGAATCGGCTACAACCGCACATTCTTCGACGGCACGGTGGGCATCAATGCCTTCTTTGCTATGCAGTACGACGGCAAGGTGTGGGGTAATCGCCAGATGGTGCAGCTCTCGATAAGGCTTCAGGGCGACAGTGGATTTACGAAAAAACGATAATATAACAACATAACGAGTTATGACAGAGATTAATAACATCGAAAACGTTGAGTCAAAGGAGCGACTCAACTTCTTGGAGGAGATCATCGAGGAGTCGATAGCTAAAGGCGAAAAGCGAGTGCAGACCCGCTTTCCGCCCGAGCCCAACGGCTACCTTCACATAGGCCACGCAAAGGCCATTTGTCTGGACTTTGGCGTAGCGGCCAAGTATGGCGGTGTGTGCAACCTCCGTTTCGATGACACCAACCCCACCAAGGAGGATATGGAGTATGTCGAGGCCATCAAGGAGGATATCC
>CAZWHN010000018.1:0-19390 GCA_964633635.1 uncultured Alistipes sp.
CTCGACCTCATGATTATGAATCATGCGCTCTAACCAGCTGAGCTATCTCGCCATTACCTAAATGCGAGTGCAAAGATACGCTAATTTTTCAATCGTGCAAAATATTTTGCGAAAAAATGTTGTGAAAAGTTAAATTCTTTCGGCACGCCTTTTGCCCAAATTGTGCTAAAATGTTGATACTATGAAGTCTGCTAACAATTTTTGGCGAATGATAAATTTGGTGGCTGGCGTGGCATTAATCGTCGGAGTGTCGATCGAAGTGCTGACGGGCAACCACCACACCTACTCCGAGTGGTACCTATGGCTGCAGCTGGCCGTGTGTGTGATTTTTCTTATCGACTTTGGGTCGGCGCTTACGCGTGGGCCTATGGAGGGGCGGTGCTATATGTGCAACGTGCTGCTACTGCTGATCTCGATACCATATCTTAATATACTGCACTGGATTGATGCTGTGCCCGAGCGAGGTGTGGCGCTTGTGGTGGGTGTGTTGCCGCTACTGCGGGCATTTGTAGCAATGGGGGTTGTGGTGTGGTGGTTCATCGGCGGGAGGGTGAATCGCATCTTTGCCGCCTATCTCTTCACGGTGGTGTGCTTCACCTATCTGGCGGCACTGATATTCTACGACTACGAGGTGGGTGTGAACGAACGTCTACACGGCTTTGGCAATGCGCTGTGGTGGGCGTGGATGAATGTAAATACTGCCGGTGCGGCTATCTTCCCCGTGACTGCTATCGGAAAGGTGCTGGCTGTGCTGCTGCCCTCGTTGGGTATGATGTTTTTCCCGATATTCACGATCTACGTCACGCAGCTCTACTCGCGGGACGACAAAGATAAAGGCGAACAGTAATTTGTTTTTCTCGTTCTTTTAAGTAAATTTGTCGTCGGTAGCGCGACGAAGAGCAAGCGACAACCGCTCGGCCGAAGTGCTATGCACAACCAAACCCGAACTAAACCCAAACACGATGAAACGAATTTTATCCCTGATCATTGCGCTGACGTTGGCCACGATGGCTATGGCGCAAAACGCTGGCGATGTGGCCTCGGAGATCGATGCCCGATGGCTCAAGGCTCACTACACCAAGGCCGAGTATATGATCCCGATGCGCGATGGCGTACGCCTCTACACGGCGGTCTATATCCCCAAGAATAAGAAGGAGGCGCACCCCGTGCTGATGCAACGCACGCCCTATAGCTGCGCTCCGTATGGCAAGAAAAACTCTACAATCTGGCGAAATAAGATCTATCACAACTATCTGCGTGCCAACTACATCCTCGTCTTTCAGGATACGCGTGGCCGCTGGATGAGCGAGGGTCGCTTTGTCAACGTGCCACCCTACATCGACCAGAAGATTAGCAATAACGACATCGACGAGGCGAGCGACACCTACGACACCATCGAGTGGCTGTTGCGCAAGCTCAAGAACGACAATGGCCGTGTGGGAGTCTATGGTAACTCCTACTGCGGCTACTACTCGATTATGGCTGCTGCCAGCCGCCATCCTGCGCTTGCTGCCGTCTCGCCGCAGGCTCCGATGGTCGATTGGTATATGGGCGACGATGTGCATCACAACGGTGCGTTGGCGATGCTCGATTTAGTATCGTTCCTTCCCGTTTTGGGCACTACGGCTCGCACGGGTCCCACGATGGAGAATGAGCCCTTCGACCCGCCACTCATCACGGGCAACGTGGGCGAATATTTTATGAAGAATACACTTGCCGACATTACACGTCAGGTCAATGGCCGTGTGCCGTTGTGGGACGATATTGTGGCGCATCCCGATTACGACGAGTGGTGGCAGGCGCGTGATGCACGTCGTGCAACGAAGGATATAAAGTCGGCCATCCTGCTTGTTGGTGGCACGTTCGATGCCGAGGACCCCTATGGAGTGTGGGAGTCGTACCGTTCGTTCAAGGCCAACAATCCGCAGCTCGATTGCCGTATCGTCGTCGGCCCGTGGACTCACGGAGCGTGGCGAGGCAATGGCGATGCTAATGCATTGGGCGGTGTGCAGTTTGCCGATGAGTCGCTCTCGCAGTTCTACCGTGACGAGGTGGAGTTCCCCTTCTTCGAGAAGCATCTGCGTGGCGTGGGCGACGGTGGAGCATCGGAGGCGGGCGCTCTGATCTTCTTCTCGGGCGAAAATTGCTGGCGCGAGATGGAGCAGTGGCGCCCCGAAGAGGGCGAGCAGCAGACTATATATCTGCACGAGGGCGGTGTGCTCAGCGGTGAGGTCGCCGAGGAGCAGAACTCCTACTCATCTTACACCTCCGATCCGCAGAACCCCGTGCCGTTCTATCCCGACATCTCGTCGCGTCGTCGTAGTGACTATCTCATTATCAGTCAGGAGTTTGTCGAGGATCGTGAGGATGTGCTGACCTTCACTTCGCCCCTCCTTGCCGAAGATATTACGATGATGGGCACGTTGCAGGCAGAGCTGTTTGTGTCGCTCACGACCGAGGATGCCGATTTTGTGGTGAAGCTGATCGACGTAGGCCCAGAGGGCGAGCAGGAGATGATGGTGCGTGCCAATATTATGCGAGGCCGCTATCGCAACGACTTCACGAAGCCTGAGCCATTTACGCCAGGCAAGGTGGAGCGTGTTAAGTTCGACCTTACGGATGTGGCACACACCTTTATGGCAGGCCATCGCATTAAGGTGCAGGTGCAGAGTTCGTGGTTCCCGCTCTTTGATCGCAATCCGCAGAAGTATATCGATAATATCTACAAGGCCGAGGCCGATGACTTTGTCAAGAGTGACATCCGCATCTATCACGATCGCGAGCATCCGTCGAATATCTCGTTCCGCGTGATGAAATAACATATAATAAAAGAGCCTGTCCGCAACTTCTGGACAGGCTCTTACGTTTTCTTGCTTTACTCTTATGCAATATCAAATCCGCACTCGCGGTACATCTGCTTGCAATCCTCGATCGTAAGACCGTGCGAACCCGTGGTCTCACTCTCGGTGTCGCGAGGATTAGATCCCGTCTCGGCGTAGATGGCGTTAGCTCCCGAGGTGATACCCAACTTGTTGGGCTCGTGAACGCCAATGGTGGTGATGGCGGGGCTGTGCAGCGCAGCCATCGTAACCACGCCCGTGATCTGAGCCAAACGCAACTCCGAGATCACACCCTTGTGCGCCAGAGTAGAGTGGGGTACATATACACGACGCATTGCACCGTGCTGGAAGCACTCATACTCGACACCCTTTAGGATCTGCTCGGCCATCTGCTCGGGCGTATGCTCGGGACCGATAGGCTCGCAGCAGTAGTAGAGGTCGAGACCAGCCTTTTTGATATTCTCGATTGTCGAGAAGCGCTGCTCCTTCGTGAAGATCGTATCCTCGCCCTCGCCCAGACGCCAAACGTGGTACGATCCGTTGGCACCAGCCATCTTCAGCTCGTCGGCCTGCGTGAGCGAGAAGTCGCCCATATTGATCATAATCTGAGTCTTCTCGGGGATGCGGGCACGCACCTTGCTGATTACGTCGAGCGTGCGATCGAAACTGGTGTGGTGCAGTACCATCAGCGCCAGCGCATACAGCTCGCCAGAGGAGCAGAACTCGTCGGCCTTCTGCAACAGCTCCTCGTCCGAGAGCGAGTGGGGCGTAAAGGTGGTGAACTCGTCCGAGAACGAGCAGAAACGGCAACGTCCCGGGCAGGGTGCTATCTCAACACCGATCTGTCCGAAGACCAGACCTCGATTGTTGAAACGGTCGCGCGACATACGGTCGGCAACACCTCGTGTGATGGCGGCCTCGAGCGAAGTCTCGGGGAACGAGAGCAGGAAAGCACACTCCTGCTGAGTCATCAGATGACCCTGCTCGATGCGGTCGATCAGATGCAAAAATTCTTTGTTGGCATTCATTTTATATACATTATTTGAGATTTCTTTTCGCTAAACAAAGATACAAATTATTTTATTGCAAGATTGGCTCTGCTGCACAAAACGAAAAAATGGGGCGTAAGGGCGAAATATCGGCCCACGAGGAGCTGCCGTTCGTTGTTCGCAAAAGGGCGAACGCGACTGCGAAAGGCTACGAAAAGTGAGGTAGTGAGATCGGTTTATATTATAGGTATTCCATAATTGTGTTTGATTTCGTCCATCACAAAGGTGCTCATCAGCGAACTGAGGCTATCAATCGTGCCGAGTACATTTAGGACAAACTCCTGATAGCACTTCATATCGGTGGCGTGGATCTTGAGAAGAAAATCATAATCGCCCGATATGTTGTAACATTCGGTCACTTCGGGAATATCGCGTATGATGTTGGCAAATTCGGTGGCGATCTCCTTATTAAGACGATGCAGTTTGACGCTGCAGAATACCACGAAGCCGCAATTGAGTTTCGAAGCATCCAATACAGCCACATAGCGTTTGATGTATCCCTCGCCCTCCAATCGTTTCAGACGCTCGAACACGGGGGTTGGCGAGAGATGAACCTGCGAGGCAAGTTCCTTGGTCGTCAGGCGTGAGTTCTGTTGCAGGATGCGCAGAATTTGCAAGTCGATTTTGTCTAAACTTTCCATAGAATAAAATTCTGTTTGGGTTGAAAATATATGTTGTAAATAGTGTTTTATTTTATTTGTTAATGCAAAAATAATCATTATTTCTATATTTCGAAAACTTCTTGTTGTTTTCGTCTGTATGCGGTAGCTTTGCGTCAGGAAAACAAAACGATTATTCATACATAAAACAATACAACTATGTCAATAGGAAAATTACATTTTGAGACCCTGCAGCTCCACGCTGGACAACAGCAAGCCGACCCCACAACCGATGCTCGAGCTGTGCCCATTTATCAGACTACGTCGTATGTCTTTCACAATTCGCAGCACGCGGCCGATCGCTTTGGTTTGCGCGATGCGGGTAATATATATGGTCGTTTGACAAACCCTACGCAGGGCGTTTTCGAGGAGCGAGTTGCTGCGCTGGAGGGTGGTGTTGCGGGATTGGCCGTAGCATCGGGTGCAGCAGCCATTACTTATGCTCTGCAAAATATCCTTCAAGCGGGCGATCATCTTGTTGCTGCCAACAACCTCTACGGTGGCTCGTACAATCTTATCACTCATACACTCTCGACACAGGGTGTAAGCAGTACGATAGTCAATGTGAACGATCTTACGGCACTGGAGGCTGCGATTCGTCCCAACACCAAAGCGGTGTTTGCCGAGACGTTCGGAAATCCCAACTCCGATGTGCTGGATATCAAGTCGGTGGCCGATGTGGCACACCGTCACAATGTGCCGCTTATCGTCGACAACACCTTCGCCACTCCGTTCCTGCAACGCCCCATCGAGCACGGTGCCGATGTGGTGGTACACTCGGCAACGAAGTTTATCGGAGGTCACGGTTCGTCGCTCGGTGGTGTGATTGTCGATGGTGGACGATTCGATTGGAAAGCCTATGGCGACAAGTTTCCCACGTTGGCCTGCCCCGATCCGAGCTATCACGGTGCCATATTCGCCGATGTAGCGGGCGCTGCCGCATTTGTAACACGCATTCGTGCCGTGCTGTTGCGTGATACGGGAGCTACACTATCGCCCTTTAATGCGTTTATTCTTTTGCAGGGCTTGGAGACGCTCTCTTTGCGTGTCGAGCGTCACGTTTCCAATGCGTTGCGTGTGGTAGATTTTCTTACGCGACATCCCAAAGTGGCAAAGGTCAACCATCCGTCGTTGGCCACCCATCCCGATCACAACCTCTATCGCAAATATTATCCCAATGGTGCTGCAAGTATCTTCACCTTCGAGATTCGAGGTGGTTTGAAGGAGGCTTGGCGTTTTATCGATGCGCTCAAGATCTTCTCGCTGCTTGCCAACGTGGCCGATGTGAAGTCGCTGGTGATTCATCCCTACACCACCACTCACTCGCAGCTCTCGGAGAGCGAACTCTACGAGCAGCACATCACACCCGCTACGATTCGACTCTCGATCGGAACGGAGCATATCGACGATATTCTGGCCGATATCGAACAGGCTCTCGAACAGGTTTGATTGGTTGCCAGATGTTAGGTTAATGGTTGTGAAAGTCCCGTGCGGCGTCGGCTGTGCGGGGCTTCGTTTTGGATAGACGTGGAGCGAAAAAGAAATAGGCGGGAATCTCACGATTGCCGCCTACCCTCGGAGCGTCAGAAGCTCCATAAACTACTAACCCAAACTTAAATAAATGAAGAAACCTCGCTACGGCAGTGCTTAAGTGCCGCAGTTGATAGATATGTTGCAAAGCGTGTGCCACACTCTATCCTTGATCTCGGTTTGACCGAACGTGATACCCTTCGGTCCGATTGGTTTGGGTTATATCGAGTGTTCGCTTACGTCGAAAATCTTGTGGCGATCGAACTCGGCCCAATACTCGATGGCCAGACGACGTACCTCCTCCCAATAACCTTGCGTGCGTAAGCCTTTGAGCGCAATTGTGCGGGCAATGTCGTCGTCGATGCGGTGGGCATACTCCTCCTTAACGCCTATGTGTAGGCTCTTCTTCCCGATCGTGAAGATGGCCTCGGCACGGGGTTGTGACTCCTCGACGCTGATTAGTCCGTGGCCTATGGTCGAGCCTGTGCTAACCTGCAAGCCGTCGTTTAGGCAGCTCGCGGGTGGGGTGCTGCCAGCAAAGGAGCGGATGCGAATATGCCCCTGCCCTAAATACTCGCGGGCGAGGATGCCCATCTTTGCCCCGATGGTGGAGTAGATGCCTAAATGTCCGTGCAGTGAGTTGGTGATGGCTGCGGCTCGCCACTCCTCGATGCCAAAGCGGCTGATGGTCAGGGTTGCGATCCGTCCAACATCGGATAGGTAGGCGCTGGGGCAGAGCGGGAAGTGGTTGAAAATCAGATTGTGTATCATACTGTAATAGTTATAGTGTCAGCTTCACGCCACCGCTCACCGTGGCTCGCGGCATAGGGTAGCCAGCGTTGATCTCGTAGCTCTGGCCGAGCAGATTCTCGCCCCTCAGGTAGAGGCTTATGCGCTCGCTTGCCCGTAGCGAGGCGTTGGCGTTCCATAGCAGGAAATTCTCCTTTGCGAGCGGGCTACTTTGCGTCACCAATCCACGCACCATCTGCAGGCCCGTCGATAGGCTCCAGCGACCTTGCGTATAGTTCACCGCGCCGTAGAGCTTGTGCTCGGGTGCCGCCACGACAGGGTATCGCATATGTAGATAGCTATAATTAGCCGTTAAGCCTATCGTATTGGTTATGCGCCACGTCACTTCGCCCTCGATACCGTAGTTCTCGGTGCGTCCCGTGTTCACATTCATCGGGCGACCGTCGATGGGGAGTGTGCGGATCATATTTTCGCCGTCGATGTAGTAGATGTTTATGCCGTAGCTCACGCGGTTGAGTCGCTGGTGGAGCGATAGCTCGTAGCTCCACAGTCGTTCGGGCTTTAGATCGGGATTCTGCGGTGGGAACATATACATCTCGCGGATTGTCGGGAATCGAAAACCTTTGGCCACCACTGCCTTGAGTTGCATATCGCGTGGCAGCTGGATCGAGATACCCGCTTGCGGAATCCACTCGCCCCCGACCTGCGAATTGTTGTCCCAGCGGGCGCCTGCATCTAATGTCAGCCAGCGAGTAAGTCGTTGGTGCAGGTCAATATACACGGCCACATTGTGTAGCTTCTTGTCTGTAATCGGGCTGGGCGTAGAGCCGTCCGTGTAGCGATTCTCGGCCTTGCCGCCGAAGTGCTGGTAGTCGAAGCCGACGGTGAGCCTATTACCCTCAAAGAGCGTAGCCGTCTGGTGCCACGACACGCCAGCCATCATATCCTGCGAGTGGAAACGGCTATCGAGCGAACTCTCGCCTGCGGAGTAGCCATCATTGATGTGATGACGCCCCCAGTTGTAGAATAGGCTCAGTGCACCTGACGAGTTGCCGAAATCGTTGCTCAGCGCAAGCGAGGCCGCGCCTCGAGTGATGCGTGAGTCGTTGTCGATGATGGGCGCAGACACCGTTCCTGGGTTGGAGGCGTTGAAGTGGGTGATGTTGACATTCCCGTCCAACGACCACTCCTCGGCGATCTTCAGACCCAAACGTGCTGAGCCGCCATACTGCTCAAAGCCCATATTCTCGCGGTGGCCATCCGAGCGGTCGTAGTTGCCCGTGATTGTGGATGTGAAGCGCCCCTTGCGGATGCGATTCGTCAGGCTCGACTGCAACGTGTTATATGATCCGAAGCCCGCTTGCAGGTCGGTGCGAACGCCATCCTCGGTCATCTTGCGGGTGATTATGTTCATCACGCCACCCATAGCGTTCGACCCGTAGAGAACCGACGCGGGTCCTCGCACCACCTCCACACGTTCGGCCAGTGGCGCGAGGTAGGCATCGGCAATGGGGTGGCCCATAAGACCCATATATTGGGGATGGCCGTCGATCAGCACCATCACTCCCGTTGTGGGCGATCCGCCGATGCCGCGTATGCTCATTCCGCCCGCAGCACCTGTGCTGACGCCGTAGCCCATCACGCCGCGTGAAGTGACGAACAGTCCAGGCACCTGCTCCACGAGCGTGGGGAGCAACGAGGGACGATTGTCGTGTTCGATGTGGTTGCGATCGACCACCGAAATGGTCATCGGCAGCAGGCGAGCATCGCTCTTGGTGCGACTGCCCGTTACGACCACCTCGTCGATTGAGTGGATGCGTTGCGATATGGTCAGTGTGTCGCGTTGTTGCGCTGTGGCAGTGAGGAGAGTTGCCGTAAGGAGAGCTGTGAGTGTGAGGATTTTTCTGTTCATTTTTTTCGGTTTTTTTGTTGGTGTTGTGTGATTGCGGTTTTGGAGCAAGTCGAGTGCCACGTTGTCAAATAGTACAAAATTGGTATAATTGCGCCAAAATCAATCACTTGTCGGTTGTGCAAACTTATAAAAAAATTGCCGAAGATGCAGTATCCTCGACAATTTTTGTGCGCTATATGATATTTTTCCGCCCGCTTACTTTATCTCCTCGCCAAAGAGCGTTGCCGACGAGCAGCCCGAGATGCGGCAGCGAACATAGTCGCCAACCTTGTGATTGCCTCTATCGAACACCACTACCTTATTCTGCGATGTGCGGCCAAAGAGCTGATCTTCACGGCGTTTAGATGTACCCTCGACCAGCACCTCAAACTCCTTGCCTACGTCGCGTTGATTGCTCTGCTCCGAGAGGCGGTTCTGCAGGTTGATGATCTCGGTGAGGCGGGCCGTCTTGACATCATCGGGAATGTCGTCGCCCAAATTACGCTCGGCAAAGGTGCCCGGACGCTCCGAATATTTGAACATAAAGGCGAACTCGTAGCCAACCTCCTCCATCAGCGAGAGCGTCTGGCGATGATCCTCCTCCGTCTCGCCCGTGAAGCCAGCGATCAGGTCGGTCGTGATGGCGCAGTCGGGCATATAACGACGTATGGCAGCCACACGGTCGAGGTACCACTCGCGGGTGTATTTGCGGTTCATACGTTCCAGCATCACCGTCGAACCCGACTGTGCGGGCAGATGGATAGCACGGCAGATGTTGGGCATCGAGGCCATCACCTCCAGCAGTTGATCGCTCATATCCTTGGGATGCGACGTTGCGAAACGTACACGCAACAGGGGTGAGATCTCGGCCACGGCCTTCACCAGTGCAGGGAAATCGACTTCGCCCGTGCGGTACGAATTGACATTTTGACCGAGCAGCGTAACCTCACGATAACCATTCTCGAAGAGCGAACGAGCCTCGGCCACGATCGTGGCGGCATCGCGGCTACGCTCACGACCACGCGTGTAGGGAACTACGCAATACGAACAGAAGTTGTTGCAGCCACGCATAATTGCGATGTAGGCGCTCACGCCGTTCTTATCCAGACGCACGGGGGCGATCTCGGCGTAGGTCTCCTCCTGCGAGAGCAACGTATTTACCCCCTTCATACCGCCCTCGGCCTGACGCACCAGTCGGGGCAGGTCGCGGTAGGTGTCGGGGCCAGCAACAATATCTACGGCCAGCTCACCCACGGTGAGTTGCTCCTTCAGTCGTTCGGCCATACAGCCGATGATGCCGATCAACAATGACGGCTTGCGCTTGCGCAGACGACGCATCTCGGCCAGACGTCCCCAGATGCGCTGCTCGGCGTTGTCGCGAATCGAGCAGGTGTTGATGAGGATCACATCCGCCTCGTCGATCTGTTCGGTGTAGAAATATCCCTCTTGTTGCATAATCGAGACAACAATCTCGGTGTCGCCGACATTCATCTGGCAACCGTAGGTCTCGACAAAAAGTTTGCGGCCTTGGCCCACCAAGGGACGCAGTGTGTTAGTGTTTATCATAGGACGGTTAGTCGTTAAGTATCGTATCTTTTTCGGGGAAGGGCTTGAAGCCTTCGCCGTAGGTGTCGTAGGCGTCGGTCACAACGAGGAATAGCGTAGGGTCGATCTCGCGGATCTTACGCTGCACCTGAGCCACCTCGCGACGGCTCACAACGAGGAAGATCATCTCCTTCTCGTCGTTGGAGTACATTCCCGACGATTTAATATATGTACCACCGCGCTCCATATCGTTGATGATGTACTCTCGCAGAGGCTCCGAGTGGGTGTTGCCGATGATGAAGAGCAGCTTGTCGTACGAAGCTCCGTCGATGACGTAGTCGATCACACGCGATGCCACGAAGATGCAGATGAGCGAGTACAGAGAGAGCAGCCAGCCGTCGGCTTCGCTCCCCTCGGTGCCCACGCCGAAACCGATCACGATAAGTCCCGTCAGCACGACAAACGAGTCGGCAATCAGCACACCGCGTGAGAATGGAACGTGCAGGTAGCGGTTCAGTATCATCGCTATAATATCGGTGCCACCCGTGGTGGCGTTGCTACGCACCACAAGACCCAAACCTGCACCGATCACCGTACCTCCCAAGATGCAGGCTAACATAAGGTGATCCGAGAGGTTGATCGCGCCGCCCAGCAGCAGCTCCGCGTCGAGCGATTGCAACGCCTCCTTGGTGGGATATACCATCGACGAAAGGATGTTCATAAGTCCCGGAGTGATGGCAGCGGCGAATAGCGTGCGACCACCGAACTGCTTGCCAAATAGTATGATAGCTATGGTGAGCAGCGGTATGTCGAACATATATCCGAACGTACCCACCTGAATGGTGGGGAAGATGTTGTGCAGCACGATGCCCATACCGTACACACCGCCCGGGACGATGTTGTAGGGATTGATGAAGAATACGAATCCTGCGGCACACATCAAGCATCCGAAGACGATGGTGAGCATCTCGCGCCACCAGGTGCGGTCGGATAACATCTGAGTAATAGTCTGTTGTGTTTTCATACCCATATTTTTAGGCCGTAAAGGTAGTAATTTTTGACAAAATATGACCACATCAACCCTACAAAAAAAGCGCCGATGGAAGGTGGGGTTGCGCTGGATGGAATTTCGTAGTGGTTGATTTTTCCATAAATATCTCCTCTTTTGCCATATTTTTGCATTTTTGCTTTGTGGCTTTGTGGGTCTTTTTCGATTTATTTTTGCAGATTTTGAGTGCAGATTTTGGGTGTGAATTCCGAGTCTAAAGCCTATTGTCGGGGTGACAAAATGGCCTTATTTCGCCTAAAAATAGACTAAATCGGGGTAAATTCGCCACAAAATAGCGTTTTTTATCACATTTGCGAGGTGTTCCTCACGCCCGACGGATGCTTGCCACATAAATTTTGAATATAGCAAAAAAAGATGGAATTTTGCCCCGTATTTCATTTGCTCGTACAGGCCCATACGGAGATTTTATCGGGCGAATTTTTGTACTCCTCAATTATTTAATGTATATTTGTCTGCAATTATTGCATTAAAGGAGGTGGAAATGGCGGAAAACTGACTCTTGTCGGTCGGCTTTTCGTGTGTAAATTTTTATTGTATGGCAAGTTGGAGTATTATCACATATTATTGCGTATTTTCGATGTTGATTATGGCCTATCTGTTGGGCTCAATTCCGAGTGCTGTGTGGATCGGCAAGAAGTATTACGGCATCGATATTCGCGAACACGGAAGTAAAAACGCTGGTACAACCAATATGTTGCGTGTGCTGGGACGGCGAGCTGCGATACCCGTCTTTGTACTCGACTTCTTCAAAGGTTTTGCCGCCGTGTCGTTGCTCAGCCTGATGCGCTACGATGCCGACATCTCGTCGGCGTGGCTGATCAACCTTAAGATTTTAGCAGTTTTTGCCGCCGTGTTGGGACACATCTTCCCCATCTTTGCCGACTTCAAGGGCGGTAAGGGTGTGGCCACGTTGGTAGGCGCTGTGACGGGTATCTATCCGCAGATCATCCTGCTCTGCTTTGCCGTGTGGGGGCTGGTCTTTATGATCTCGCACTATGTGTCGCTGGCGTCGATGACGGCAGGCTGCTGTTTCCCGCTATTTGTGATTATCTACTCCTCGAGCGAGTGGTCGCGCAATAACGACATCTCGTTCACCTTCATCCTCTTTGCCTTTGCGGTGGCGGGCCTTCTGATATGGTCCCATCGCAAGAACATCGAGCGATTGAAAGCTGGCACCGAGTCCAAGATTTACATTTGGCGGCGCCCCGACGATGAGAAAAAATAATTGAAACAAAATTCTATATGCTACAAGAGAATTTGATTAAAATGTACGAGGAGAGTTTCCGCGAGAATCACTCCTTGCCTGTGCTGACAGATTATTTCAGCAAGAAGACTATCACCTACCTCGAGATGGCCGAGCAGATGGCTCGCCTGCACATCCTCTTCGATAAGGTAGGTATCAAAAGTGGCGATAAGATCGCCTTGGTGGGTCGTAACGACATCAATTGGTGTGTGGCATACATCGCCACCATCACCTATGGTGTGGTAATCGTTCCCATTCTTCAAGACTTCAACCCCGCCGACATCGAGAATATCGTGACCCACTCGGAGAGCCGTCTGCTCTTTGCGGGCGATGCTCATTGGCAGACCCTCGACACCGATCGTATGCCTCTGTTGGAGGCCGCTATCTCGCTCAAGCGTATGGAGGTAGTTTACGAGAAGGAGGGTAGTGTGGTGGCTGATGTTGTGAAGGCTTTGGATGCCGAGTTTGCGGCTAAGTACCCCGCTGGTTTCAAGGTGGAGGATATCAAGTTCAACGCCATCCCCAACGAGGAGATGATACTGCTTAACTACACCTCGGGCACTACCGGCTCGTCGAAGGGCGTTATGCTGTCGGTGAACAACCTTACGGGTAATATGGTCTTCGGCCGTGGCTTTATAAATCCTGAGACGGGTGAGCCATTCCTCTTCAAGGGTGGTCGCGTGCTCTCATTCCTGCCTTTAGCTCACGCCTATGGTGCTGCGTTCGACTTCTTGGCTCAGCTGGTTGTCGGTGGTCACATCACCCTGCTGGGTCGTATGCCGTCGCCCTCGATTCTGGTGGAGGCAATGAAGACGGTGAAGCCTACGATGATCTGCTGTGTGCCTCTGGTTTTGGAGAAGGTGTATCGCAAGATGATTATGCCTATGCTTGAGAAGGGCCCGATGAGCATCGCAATGAAGATCCCGTTCGTAAATACAGCTCTCTACTCGATCATCAGGTCAAAACTTTTGGAGTCGTTCGGCGGCGAGACCAAGATCTTTATCGTGGGTGGCGCTCCGATGAATCAGGAGACTGAGTCGTTCCTGCGCAAGATCAACTTCCCGATCACTATCGGCTACGGTATGACCGAGTGCGCCCCGCTGATCAGTGTTACGGCTCCTTGCGAGTTCAAGCAGGGTTCGTGCGGTAAGTACCTGCCGGGCTTTATGGATGCCAAGATTGACTCGAAGGATCCCCAGCACATCGCAGGTGAGATTTTGGTTCACGGCGAGAATGTGATGATGGGCTACTACAAGAACGAGGAGGCTACGAAGGCCGTACTCGACGAGGATGGATGGCTGCATACGGGCGATATGGGTGTGATGGATCCCGACGGCACGATCTACATCAAGGGTCGTTGCAAGACGATGATCCTCACCGGTACGGGCCAGAACATCTACCCCGAGGAGATCGAGGATAAGCTCAACAACCTGCCTTTGGTGCTGGAGTCACTCATCATCGAGAGCAATGGCGTGCTGAAGGCTCTGATCGTGCCCGACTACGACACCGCCGAGAAGGAGAAGATCGGCAAGGAGGAGCTGGTGAAGATGATGGAGGAGAACATCGCAACGCTCAATAAGCAGGTCGCTGCGTACGAGAAGGTTGCTCGTTACGAGATTCGTGAGAGCGAGTTCGAGAAGACTCCCAAGCGCTCGATCAAGCGATTCCTCTATCAGGATAAATAAGAATTTCGTTTGTGTATAATAAATAAGGAAGAGGCTGTCAATCCGTTTGGGTTGACAGCCTCTTTGTTGTAGGGTGTGCATCGGCTAATATTTGTACGCCTTTGCCTCGGCACGCTTCACTATGGTGCCCTGCTTTGCGGTGATCTTCACACTCGGAGCTGCGTCGAACAGACGGCCTCCGATCTTGTCGCGTCCCATCGTCTGGCGTGTGAGGGTGTATTTGCGGTCGTTGTTGATCGTAACCTCGATCTCGCCCTCGAACTCCACGTCGAGCGTCACGGCGCAGCACTCCATCGCTCTGTCGTGGCTCCACTCCCAAGTGGTGGCAGATGAGTTGGCCACGAGCTTCGCCTTACCCTTGCCGACGGGCTTGTGAGGTGGCATAATCGAGAAGTCGGTCAACTGATATGTGATACCGTTTCGCTGGCCTATGGCCTCGTGCGGAGCGGGGAAGATAGATGCCTGCACGATGTAGCCGCGATCGGTTAGAGCCTTGCAGAACTCGGGGGTGTAGAGCTCATATTTCATTGTCGAGATACCGCAGCGACCTCCGATCTGAGCGAGGCGTGAGATGTTCTCCTCGGCCGAGCCGTCGTTTATCGCCAGCAGGATGATGCAGTCGGAGAAGGTGCGCACCTGCTGCATATGCTCGACGCCTCCCGTGAAGCATACCCACTCGTTGCCAAACATCTGCTGTGCAACGTGATACGAAGACATCAGAGCCGAGTGCAGCATCGGCACAATGCCGTGCTTCTTACACTCCGTGAGCAGCTCCTCGAGCGTTGGGATGGGGGTGCGCCACTCGGGGTTGGTCGATTCCAGAACATAGTCGCGTCGCAGCTCCTCGAACGTGAGATCGCTCAGTTTGACGGGCTCGGTGAGTTTCGAGTAATCCGACGCACGACGCATCGTGCGGTTGAGCGTGGCGTCGTGCAGGATCACCATTACATTATCCTTTGTGTAGTGTACGTCGCACTCGATGCCCGTGTAGTCCATACGCTTGGCCATAGCAACGGCTGGCAGTGAGTTCTCGGGAACGATGAATTCGCCCTTGTCGTTCTTGCTCCAGCAGCCGCGGTGGGCATAGAGCGTGGGATCGCTTTGGCGCTGTGCCGCGGCGGGTAACGATAGGATGAGGGTAAGCAGTAAAGTGAAAAGATTTCTCATCAATTGGTGTTTTAGGGGTTATACTTCTCCACAAATATACAATTTTTTTTCGTCGTAATAGATTTTTTTCTACCTTTGTTGGTATGAGACCAAACCCCAACAAACCGATTATAGGCGAGAATCTGCTCTACTTCCTCGTGTGGTCGATGGCGCTGCTGGTGCCCATCCTCAACTCGAAGATGATGTCCGAGGAGCACGTCTATCTGGTCGATATATCGGTGGTGTGGAGCAAGCTGTTGCCCTACATCATCATCTTCGTGATCAACAACTCGCTGCTGATCCCCCGACTCCTGCAGCGACATCATCCCATTGCTTACGTCGCGGTGTCGATCGTGATGCTGGTGGCGATATTCTACCCGTTGGAGTATTTTGAGGACTCGCTGCGTCACCTGCCCTACACCGTAAGCGATAGCTATGTGATCCACGGCCGTGCCTCGTTCACCGATCTGGCGTGGTATTGGAACGTGCTGCTGGGTCTGTTTATGATGGGTGCCAACTTCGGTATCAAGTCGGTGTTTAAGTCGATTCAGGACGAGAACAAATTGGCCGAAATGAAGCGTCACAGCCTGCAGGCCGAGATGGATTATCTGAAGTATCAGTTTAATCCTCACTTCTTTATGAATACGCTCAACAACATCCACGCCCTGATCGACATCGAACCCGATGCCGCCAAGGAGACCGTCATCGAGCTCTCGAAGATGATGCGCTACGTCCTCTACGAGGCCGAGAACGAGCACACCAATCTCGAGCAGGAGGTGGAGTTTGTCGATAACTACATCAAGCTGATGCGCATACGTTACACCTCCAACGTCGATGTGCGGATGGATATCCACCGTCCCATCCCCAAGGGGGTGAAGGTGCCGCCGTTGCTGTTTATCGTCTTTGTTGAGAATGCCTTCAAGCACGGCGTGAGCTACAACGAACCTTCGTTCGTACATATCGACATCGGTGGTGGCAATGGCTACGTCACCTGCGAGGTGTGCAACTCGCGCCACGCGAAGCCGAGCGAGAATAAGGGTGGTGTAGGTTTGGAGAATGTGCGCAAGCGTCTGGATCTGATCTTCGGCAAGGATTATCAGCTGCTGATCGACGAGCGCCGCGCCGATGAATATAAAGTAAGATTATCAATTCCCGTGACTTATGATAAAGTGCATAACTATTGATGACGAGCCGTTGGCTCTGCGACAGATCGGGGCCTACATTGGCCGTTGCGACGACTTGAAGTTGGTTGCAGCGTGCAGTAGCGCCCGCGAAGCAGAGGTAGAGCTGCAGCGCAACGATGTCGATTTGATATTTGTGGATATAAATATGCCCGATATGAATGGTGTGGACTTCGTGCGAGGATTGGAGTCGCCGCCTATGGTGATCTTCTCGACCGCCTACTCGGAGTATGCCATCGACGGCTTCCGTCTCGATGCGGTGGATTATCTGCTCAAGCCCTATTCGTTCGAGGATTTTCGTCGTGCGGTGAATAAAGCCTCCTCACTCGTAGAGTTGCAACGTCTGCGCGAGGCGGCCAATCCCGACCCCGTGCCCGAGGCCGTCACGGAGGTGCGTAGCGACGAGAACGACTGCATCTCGATCAAGGCCGATTACAAAGTCTCGCTGGTGCGTTATGCCGACATTATATATATGGAGAGTGTGGGCGAGTATGTGCGTCTGCACCTGAGCAGCGGGCAGAACATTATGACGCTCTTCCGCCTGAAGAATATGGAGACTGCTCTGCCCTCGGATCGTTTTATGCGTGTGCATCGCTCCTACATAGTCAACCTGAACCACGTCTCGGGCTATGCCCGTGGGCGAGTCTATCTCGACAACGACGAGTATGTGCCCATCAGCATCAACTACCGCGATGCGTTCCGCGAGTATATCGAGAAGTTGCATCCAGCGCAGATGCTCTAATGGGGTAGTGGGCTATCCGAGTCGGGGAAAGGCCTTCAGTGGGGTGTAGCCTTCGGCCGAGAGTTCGTAGCAGAAGTGCTTCAGACCGTTGCTCAGGATCATATATCGTGCCCCCACCACGGCGTTGTAGCGTGTGGCTTGCTCAAACACCTCGCCAAGTGTGCGACGCTCGTCGAAGTTTACATCAGGGGCCTTGCACTCCACCAATGCTAAGGGGCGGGCTTCGGCTCCTATCACCACCACATCGGCACGTTGCGACATAGAGTTCACCTTGACCGGATACTCCTCCACGATCGACTGCAATGGCGCTCCGCAGTGCCGCGTTAGCAGTGCCACGATGTGCCGACGCACCCACTCCTCGGGAGTGAGTATAACATACGCCCTACGCACCTCGTCGAAGATGAGTGTACGATCATCCTCTTGGATAGCGCGTGAATTTATGGGCGGAAGATTCAGTTTTGGCAGCGAATCCATCGTGGGAATAAAATTTTTCGTAACTTTGAACGCAAATATACAAATTATCGAAGATATATGAAACATATTTTTTCTATCATAACGCTTTTGCTGGCGTCGCTGGCGGTTGCGCAGGCGCAGGAGTATGCCTCGCCCGAGGTTGCTTCCGTAGGACGTGAGGCGGCCCGTTCGGCAGTTGTTCCCTATCCCACGGCCGATGAGGCTTTCCGATTGGGAGGCGGACGTGTGCGCTCACAATATATGCGCCCCGTGGTGGAGTGGACCCGCACTGAGGAGGCCGATGCTACGGTCTTCACATCGAAGTATGTAATCCCCTTCTCGTGGTTGAGCCGTCTGGCTATCCTCTACGTCGATGAGGCGTCGGGAGCCTATGAGGTGCTCATCAACGGCAAGAAGGTGGGCTACACGGCCAATGCCTTCTCGCCCGCCGAGTTCAACGTAACGAAGGCCTCGAAGGAGGATATGAATACCATCCAGATCCGCATTCTGAAGGATCATTGGAGCCACCGTATGGAGGATTTTGTCGAGCAGCGCGAGCCGCGAGTGGGCGAGGTGTATGTTATGTCGCAGCCCACGATCCGTGTGCGCGATGTGGTACATAACACCCGTGTAGATATGCAGAGCGAGAAAGCCACGGTCGAGATCGGCATTGTCGTCAAGACCGAGTCGCTCAATGCCAAGAAGGCCCGCATCCACTACGAACTAATCGCTCCCGACACTACGGTCGTGACGCACGGCCACCGCGATATAACACTCGGTATGCGCGAGGAGGACACCATCAAGCTGATGGCGCAGATTCCCTATGTCCTGACGTGGTGTGCCGATATGCCCGTGCGCTATCGCCTCAACCTGAAGACACAGATCGAGGGTCGTTACGGCGAGTATCAGTCGCATATGATCGGCTTCCGCACCGTCGAGACCAACGAGAAGGGCGATTTCTTGATCAATGGCATCCCGACCGAGCTGCTCTACCGCGAATTCGATCCGCAGAAGGTGACCGATAAGGATATCGTCGCAGCGCGCGTGTTGCAGTACAACGCTGTGCATTTCACGGCGGGAGCTGTGCCGCAGAATGTCTATCGTATGTGCGACTCGTTGGGTATGTACGTCATCACGCAGATCCCGATCAACACCTCGAAGAGTGGCATCTCGCGTCGCTTGGGTGGCAATCCGAGCAACGACCCCAAATGGAAGAATGCTTTTCTGGATCGTGTCGAAACTGTCTATCGTACCACACGCAACAACGCTTGCGTGATAGGATACATTATGGCCGAGGAGTCGTCGAATGGCATCAATCTCTACGAGAGTTACTTACGCCTGAAGGCCCTCGAGCATAAGCGCCCTGTTCTCTACCTCGAATCGGCTGGCGAGTGGAATAGCGATTAGAAAATTTTGCACTTTTTGAAAAAAAGTTCGCAAAAAATTTGCACAGAATAAAAAAGTGCCCTATATTTGCACTCGCAATCAGGGAGGAACGCAAGGCCGAGGGAAGCGCAAGCGGAACGAAGGTCGGAGGGAGACCCAAAATTGCAAAGTTGCCTCTTTAGCTCAGTTGGTAGAGCACGACACTCTTAATGTTGGGGTCC
>CAZWHN010000019.1:0-19368 GCA_964633635.1 uncultured Alistipes sp.
GTGCAAACGATGAAACATTTTTCGAAAACAATCTTTACACTGGCCGCCGTGCTTGCACTTACGGGCACGGCTATGGCTCAGCAGTTCCGTTTCGGTGGTCTGATGATGGACCGCGACGGTATGATGTCAAACGATATGTACACCCTCTCGCAGGTGGGCTTCGGCTTCGGCACGGCACGTTCGATGTCGATGGCGGGGGCCTTTGCCTCGCTCGGTGGCGACCTCGCCTCGATGGGCATCAACCCCGCAGGCTTGGGTATGTATCGTTCGAACGAGGTGTCGATCTCGCCTATGATGGGCTTCAACAACGCTTCGAACAGCGCCGCCGACTGGGGCGAGAACTCGCTCAGCCGATTCTCCATCGGCTCGCTCGGTGCGGCCATCAACCTCTACGAAGGCTCGGGCTCGCTGGTGAGCGTGACGCTCGGTCTGGGCTATAACCGCGTGGCCGACTTTAACTACAACTACGGCTACGCCTCGGAGAGTGCCCCCTCGTCGTACCCCTACCGCTCGATCGTCGATGCCTTCTCGCGTCAGCTGGGACAGGGCGGCGTATTCCCCGACTCGTCGGGTGCGCTGAACTACGACTACGGCGACGCCTACTACTGGGGCGGCATATTGGCCTACAACGGCTTTCTGCTCGATGTGGAGAGTGACGACTTAGGTGCCTACTGGACCTCGGCCAACCGTCTGGGTGTGAATGCCGGCGTGGATCACACGGTGAGTATGGAGAGCCGCGGCTCGATTGGCGAGTACGACATCGCTATGGGCGCCAACATCAACAACAAGCTCTACATCGGAGCTACGCTCGGCCTGCAAGTGGTGAATTGGGATCGCCAGCTCTTCTACGGCGAGGACTACCTCTACTCCTCTACCCCCACATACAGCGACGGCACACCGCTCGAGGCAGCGGCTCAATGGATGGATTACAATCAGGCTGTGACGGTCGAGGGCACGGGCATCAACCTGAAGGTGGGTGCTATCTATCGTCCCTTCCCCTCGTTGCGTATAGGTGTAGCGGTGCATACGCCCACCTACTACTCGCTCGAGCGCAGCTACCAATCATATATGGGCACCAACTTCAACCCCGCGGGCGACACCACGCCCGTGCTGGACGACGTGGCCGAGAATACCTGGGACTTCACCTCGCCCACGCGACTGATGGTGGGTGCTTCGTACTCGGTGGGTACGTTTGCCGTGCTGTCGGTCGATTACGAGCGTGACTGGTACAACGGCATCCGCGTGAAGGGCACGCCCAACGGATTCGACATCTCGAAGCAGGTCTATCGCGAGGAGTTCAAGGATAACTTCAAGGGATCGAACACGCTGCGCATAGGTGCGGAGGTGAAGCCTCTGCCGATGTTGGCTCTGCGAGCTGGTTACGGCGTGGCGGACGGTATGTTGCGCAACGATCGTAGCCTCTACTACAACCGCCCGCTCAACTATCGCACCGACTGCTACTCGGCAGGTGTGGGTGTGGCGTTTGGTCGCACGACGCTCGATTTGGGCTATCAGCACTTGCAGAACAAGCAGACCGATTATATGCTCTACTACGCGTTGGACGACACGGGTGTGTTCGACACGGCAAGTCCCGTTTATAACACCTCGCTCAAGCGCAACTATGTGATCCTCACGCTTGCACACCGTTTTTAACGAAGAGGCCCAATAGCCGACAAGCGTTCGAAAGCAAGAAAAACAGGAGGTGAGCGGCGCCAGACCCAAACGGCAGAGGCTCCCACATCCCCGAAAAGAAACCTAATATGAAAAGTTTACTCCTTGCAGCCGCGGCGCTGATGACGCTCTCGCTGCATTCGTGCGCACCCAAGCCCATCGAGGTGCGTGCCGCAACATTCAACGTGCGCTACGACGCCGCAGCCGATGCCACCACGGGTGACTCGTGGGCCGAGCGCAAGGGCGACGTGGCGAAGGTGATCCTCGACCACGACTTCGACATCGTAGGCACGCAGGAGGCCAACAAAGAGCAGATGCCCGAGCTGGCGGCTCTGCTGCCCGAGTACGACTACATCTACCACCCCTACGGTAGCGGCAACGGCTTCCACAACTGCATAACATTTTATAAGAGAGATAAATACGAGCTGCTCGATCAGGGCACATTCTGGTACAGCCCCACGCCCGACGTGGAGAGCTACGGCTGGGATGCCACCGACTACCGCCTCTGCAACTGGGGCAAGTTCCTCGACAAGGCGTCGGGACGCGAGTTCTTCTTTCTGAATTCGCACCTCTACTGGCGACTGGAGGAGGCGCGCGCCAACTCTGGCAAGGTGCTGATCGACAAGGTGCGTGAGATTGCGGGCGAGAGCCCCGTCATTGCCGTAGGCGACTACAACTCGCGCGAGCAGACTCCGCAGGTGAAGGATATCCTGACGCTGCTCGGTGACGCCTACCGCCTGAGCGAGAGCGCACCCCGAGGCGGCGAGATGACCGATTTGGGCGGTGGCAACTTCCTCGGCCCGGCGAAGGCACGCATCGACTATCTCTTTGTGAGCGAGGGTGTTCGCGTGGTGGACTACGAGGTGATCGAGGATAAACGCTCGAACGGACACTACCCCTCGGACCATCTGCCCGTGGTCTGCAACATCGTGATGGAGTAACGAGCCGAAGGCCACGGGAAGCGAGCCAACAGTCGCGCGAGGCGACAGAAGGCTATCGGCGTGATAACCAATAAAAAACTAACACAAATAATTCACACTATGAAAAAACTCTTTACCATCCTCTGCGCTGCGGCAATGTTCGCCTGCGCACCCAAGAGCGAGACCGCCTCGACCGAGGCTGCGCCCGCACCTGCACCCCAGACCATCGACCACGCTGCATACGCTACGTCGGACGCTGCCGCACAGCAGCGCGTATATGACTACTTGAAGGAGGTGGGCACCTTCTTCCTCGCCACGGCGGATGGCGATCAGCCCCGCGTGCGTCCCTTCGGTGCGCTGCACATCCACGAGGGTAAGATGTATGTCATCACGGGCCACAAGAAGCGTGTGGCACAGCAGTTGGCGGCCAACCCCAAGGTCGAGATCTGCGGCCTGAAGGATCGCGAGTGGGTACGCATCGCCTGCTCGCTCATCGAGGACGAGCGCGTAGAGACGAAGAAGGCTGTGCTCGACGCTCTGCCCCACCTGCGCGGTCAGTACAACGAGAACGACGGCAACACGGCGGTATATTACTTCAAGGATGCCACGGCCACCTTCTCGTCATTCTCGGCTCCCGACGAGACGGTGAAATTTTAGGGGAGAAAAACACAGAGCCCGCCGATGTCGGCGGGCTCTTCACATTCAAAAAAATTAACCCTAATCTCTCTTACGAAGCAACTCACGAAGATAACAATCCATATAGAATAGATCCGCCTCCTCGCATATCACCTGACTCATAAAGAGTCGGTCCTCTTCAGAGACCATTTCTAATGTAGCTTTACTGTCAATATCCTCCATAGGCACTCAACTTTTGATTATATAACGTGCCCTCGGTGGGGATTATTGCCTTTTTCTTATACTTTTTTCTATTTTCCTTCGCTCGCCCGCCCAGCCGCCCTAAACGGCAGGGCTCGACATCGCTCTATTGACCCTTACGAGAGGATGATATTGTTCTCCTTAATCATCTTGCGCAGGTTGATCAGCGCATAGCGCATACGACCCAGCGCGGTGTTGATGCTCACCTCGGTCTGGTCGGCGATCTCCTGAAAACTCATACCGCTGTAATAGCGCAACATCACCACCTCGCGCTGCTCGTCGGGCAGGCAGTCGATCAGGCGACGCACGTCGGCCTCGATCTGCTCGGAGATCATACGATCCTCGGCTGTGCCGTCGGCAAAGCGCAACGTACCCAGCACGTTGTAGCCCGAATCGCTCTCGCCCACGGTGCGGTTGTTACGCTGCGAGCGGAAGTAGTCGATGACCTGATTGTGGGCAATACGCAGCACCCACGAGAGGAACTTACCGCTGTCGGCATAGCGTCCCTCGTCGATGACACGCACCACTTTGATGAGTGTCTCCTGAAGAATATCGTCGGCCACGTCGCGGTCCTTGACCATCATACAGATGTAGTCGCGGACACGGGCGGAGTGTCTGTCGATGAGCTGTGAAATGGCACTTCGATCACCTGCAAGATAGCTATTAAGCAACGCTTGATCGCTTAACACTTGTGTGTTCATACTCTATTGTTTTAATAAATGTTCAAAGAGTAGAATTTTTTCAATAGGCAATCTAATTTTAGAGTTAAAACGTTAATTTTGTCATACTTTTGTGGTTGCAAGATACGCACATTTTCTGAAATATGCAAATTTCTTGATCTACATCATTTTTTCGTATTGGTCGTTTTTGTGCATAAACGCGCAAATTTCGTGCCTAATGACGAAAAAACCTACCCCGAAAAGGAAAAAATCGGGGGTGAATTTTTTTGTAAAAAAGTAATAAAAAATGAAATACGCACTCGTAACAGGCTCGACGTCGGGCCTCGGAGCGGCCACAGCACACCGCTTGGCCAGCCTTGGATACTCGATCGTGGTGGTGAGTAACCGCCAGCAGGAGAACCAACTAATGGCCGAGCAACTCCGCTCGCGCTACGGGGTGGAGGCCATAGCCGTATATGCCGACCTACGACGCGAGGAGGCTGCCCGCGAGATATTCGACTACCTCTGCGAGCAGGGCATCGAGGTGGAGGTGCTCGTCAGCAATGCGGGTGCGCTGCTCTTTCAGTCGTTGGTGCGCACCGATGCCAATGCCATTGCGGGGCTGGTGCGGCTGCACTGCACCACGCCGACGTTGCTCTGCCGACTCTTCGCTGAGCAGATGCAGCAACGGGGTCGAGGACACATCCTCATCGTCAGCTCCATCACGGCGTGGACTCCCTACCCCACCATCTCGCACTATGCCGCCACGAAGGCCTACCTCCGCTCGTTAGGGCAGTCGCTCTGGTACGAGCTGCGCAGCAGTGGCGTGAGTGTCACGACCATCTTCCCCTCGGCCATCGACACACCTCTATATAATTTGGACGAGAAGCTGCGCCGCCATCTGCTCCGCGTGGGGTTGATGCTCTCGGCCGAGGATGTGGCACGCTCATCCGTGCGGGCTATGCTACGCCGTCGCCGACGTCACTTCCCCGGTCTCTGGACCAAGGTGGAGGCTGCGGTGTGTGCCGCACTGCCGTCGTGGGCACTCCTACCCGTGATGAAGATCCCCGCCATCAAGCGGCTATTAGAGAAAATTTAAGGGGAGTGGGTAACTCTCGGAACGGGGAGAGCTACATTTGGACTGCTCGGCACAGGACTACCGTAAAAATTTTCAGGGGGGCAGCTCTCGGAACTTAGAACTGGAAGTAGATAAATGGCTGTATATCGCTCGACTTGATCTGCATCACACACCAAACCACCGCCACCAGCATCGCCACCTGCCACCAGAACGAGGCATCGGCCACCTTGCGTTGCAGGTCGAGGTCGATCTTTTCGGGGATGAAGTGCATAAAGTATCCCAACACAATCAGCGCAAAGACCTCCTTATACGCCAGCACCACCTGCGGGATGACCGCGGGGTTGAAGCTGTTGGCAATCTGATACAGCACGACGTGCACCGTCTGCATATCCTCGGCACGGAACAGCAGCCATCCGAGGCAGACCACATTGAAGGTGAAGATCACACCCAGCACCCTCACCACGGGGTTCATCTGCTCGCCGCGAGCCTTCGCCCACGGCACCACTGCCATCCACATCTTATGCAGCGCTAAGGCCACACCGTGCAACGCACCCCAGAGGATAAACCTTAGCGCCGCACCGTGCCACAATCCGCCCAAAACCATCGTCAGCAGCAGGTTGAGATAGGTGCGCACCTTGCCACGACGATTACCGCCGAGCGAGATGTAGAGGTAGTCGCGCAGCCACGACGAGAGCGAGATATGCCATCGACGCCAGAACTCGGTGATGGTGGCCGACTTGTAGGGTGCGTCGAAGTTTTTGGGGAAACGGAAGCCCAATATCAGGGCCAATCCGATGGCCATATCCGAGTAGCCCGAGAAGTCGCAATAGATCTGCAACGCATAGCCATAGACACCCATCAGACACTCGAAGCCCGAATAGAGGGCAGGGTTGTCGAAGATGCGATCGACGAAGTTGAGCGATATGTAGTCCGAGATGATGGCCTTCTTCACAAGGCCGATGATGATGAATCCTATGCCGCGGCCAAACATCTCGCGCGTGACCATCAGCGGACGGCGTATCTGCGGGATGAAGTCGCGCGCACGCACGATGGGTCCTGCCGCCACCTGCGGGAAGAAGCTCAGGTAGAAGAGGTAGTCCGTCCAGCGATTAAGCGGCTGCAGCTCACGACGATAGACGTCGATGGTGTAGCTCATCGACTGAAAGACGAAGAACGATATGCCGACGGGCAGAAAGATGTTCTGGAACTGAAGAAATCCCTCACCCACAAGGCCGTTGGCCATCTCGATGAAGAAGTTGGTGTACTTGAAGTAGGCCAACATTCCCAGATTGATCACGGCACTCAGTGCCACGAGCTGTCGTCGCGTGGTGCGGTCGCGCGAGGCCGCCAGAGCGTGGGCAATCCAGTAGTCGCAGATCGAGACCACCACAAGCAGCAGGAAGTACGTGCCGCTGGCTTTGTAGTAGAAGTAGAGCGAGAAGGCGATGACGTAGAGGATTCTGAGCGACGTGGCACGACGCAACAGCAGATACCCCGCCGCAAATCCCACAAAGAGGAAGAGGAAGAGTCCGCTATTGAAGATCAGGGGAGCCGAGCCGTCGTAAGCGAGCAGCTCGCGTGCTCGGCTCAATATTTCGTCCACGAAAGTCGGCGTCATCTCAGTTCGGTGTTAATCAGTAGTGAATCCACAGGAGGCAATGTCGGCGGCATAGGCTGCGCGATCATCGGCAACGGGTTTTCGATCACGGGGCGCGTCATCTCCATACGCTCGCGCAGCGTGCGACTATGGTTCTGCGCACCCTGCAACAAAGCGTGGTACAACGCACGCGCAATCTCGCGGCCACCAGCGTAGTTGATGTGGGTGTAGTCCTTGCCCGCCCATCCGCGAGCCACAAACTCGGCCATACCGCCTGCACGCTGCATCACCTCGTAGGTGTTCCAGAACGATACGCGGCAACGCTCAGCGGCCTCACGCTGGGCGGCACTCAGATCCGTGGCCGACGACATCGGCACGAAGCCCTGCTCGCCACGTTGCGAGCGGTCGCTCACGCCCATCACCACCACGGCAGCACCCGGGAAGCAGCTCTCGACGTAGCGCACCATCTTCTCCACCTGCTCGCCATAGAGCGAGTAGTTGTGGCGGTCGGGCTGCATAATGTTGAGTCCATATTGCAGAATCACAAGGTCGTAGGGTCGCATAGCGTGCACCTGTGCATTGATGGCGGCGCTGGTCCAGAACATAGCCTGACCGTTGTTGCTGCGGATCGAGAAGTTGTCCACCGCAACGCCCTCGGTAGAGTCGAAGTCGGCACCCAAGGCGGTGAAGCCCTCGGCACCCTCCTTAACGGTCACCTCGAGCGAACGGATCTCCGCCTCCTCCACCACAATCTGGCGCACGGCATCGCCACCCTCGAACGTGAACTCCCGCTCCTCGCCCTCATTAAGCCTAAGCACAAGGCGCGAATCCTCGCGGCTGAGGAACATCAGTCTCACACGCGAACACTCATCCAGATGACGACGGCGCGAGGTCACCTCCCAACGTGTCGAGGCACCCGCCGATGGCTTGGCCACCCATCCCGAGACGAAGAAGTCGCCGACGTAGGGCTCGGGCACCGATTTGCGTTGCATAATGTTATAGGGGGTCCACCCCTTCGAGGTGGTCTTGATGGTCTGACGGAATCCCGTGTAGGGCGATGCGAAGGGGACGAAGCCCACGCCACCCCCCTTGAAGGAGTCTTGCAGGAGCTCTCTAAGGTCGGCTGTAAGGATGTCGCCCTCGACAAACGAGTCGCCCATAAATGCCACTCGCACAGGCTCTTGGCCTCGCAGCAGCTTCTCGTACAGACGGCCCATCGGGGTGTCGAAATCGTCGCCACGGAACTCCTCGATCTTGGTGATGAGCGAGTCGGCGGGCAGCAGGTGCGAGAAGTCGGCCGAGAGCAGTCGCTCGAGCGAAGGGTCTTCCAACTCGGGCTCGCTCTCTACGACAACATCCATCGCAGCAGCTTCCTCTTCCAATAAAAGGTCGCCACCCGTAGGTTGCTCGTCGAAGATGCCCTCCCACGATGCCGACGTGGCCTCACCCAGAGGCGATGCGGCGGCTGTGGTGCGAGCCACCTCGGCTGCCACCTGCTCGAGATCGACCTCGAACTCCTCGACGTTGATCTCGGGCGCAGCCTCCACCTCGGAGGCCTCGGGTGCGGGGTCGTTGTGGTCGATCAGGTCGGATATGATACTCGCACGACGCAGCGACACCCCGCCAGCATCGATGGGCGGGATGAAACTGATGGCTATGAGCACTGCCAGAGTTGCGGTGGCTACCAACCAGCCGCGCGAGGTAAAGTCTTCGTTCGGATTAGTCATTTCTGCGCGATATGAGCGAGACGTAGTAGAGCACCGTAGCGATGGCACTCAACGCTGCTACAAGATAGGTGCGTGCCGCCCAACGAAGCGACTCGCGGGCATAGCCCAGCTGCACGCCCTGCAACAATCGACTCGACTCAAGCCACTCTAAAGCGCGTGCCGAGGCGTTGTACTCGACGGGGAGCGTGACGATCGAGAAGAGGGCCGACATAGCGATCAGGCCGATACCGATCCAGCAGACCGTCGTGCCGCTACCTGCGGCCATCAGCGCAATACCACCGATGATTACCCACGTTGCTATTCGTGACGAGAAATTCACCACGGGTACCAGCGCCGAACGCATCACCAGCGGGGCGTAGCCGCGGGCGTGCTGGATGGCGTGACCGCACTCGTGGCAGGCCACGGCAGCTGCCGCAATCGAGCGAGAGGCATAGACGCTGTCGCTCAGGTTGACGGTCATCGTCGCGGGGTTGAAGTGGTCGGTGAGCTGGCCCGCAACGTGAGTGATGCGCACATTGTGGACGTTATTCTCGCGTAGCATCTTCTCGGCCACCTCGGCGCCAGTCATTCCGTTGGGGAACGGCACTTGCGAATATTTCGAAAAAACCGATTGCAGGCGAGCCTGCACGATGTAACCGATGATACCGATCAGACCCATCAGCAGGATCGAGCCACCCGACGAGAAGCCCATCGAAGGATCGGCGTATGAGTAAGAGTAATAATCTTGAGCTGTTTGCAGTAATTCTAACATTTTTCTATTCCAATTTTGTTAAACATAGGTTACTTAGCCAACGCACAAAGCCTCGCAATTGGTATGCTGTGTGCAAATAAATAACCACAAAAGGCACGATGCGCACCATTAATAATGCAAAAGTACGAATTTTTTCCGTAACTTTGTACAGTTTTAAGCAAAATGAACAACATCGAGTATATGCTTGCCCGACGCACGGCGCGTGTCGATCGCTCGTCACGCTCGTCGGTGATGGTCGCAGTGGCCACCCTATCGGTTGCGCTGGGGCTGGCGGTGATGATTGTGGCTATGGCTGTGGTGGGTGGATTTCGCCGCGAGCTATATGCCGACTTCCGCGGCTTTGCGGCCGATGTGAAGGTCTATCACATAGCCTCGTTGCAGTCGCCGCAGCAGCAGTCGCTGCCGATGAGTGAGGAGTTTCTCGCTCGGGTGCGGGCGATGGAGGAGGTGGAGTGGGCCGCCCCATACGTCGAGGCGGTGGTGATGGCTCGCTCGGGCGATAACTCGATGGGGCTCACGCTCAAAGGGCTGAGCCGCGACTACCCCACAGAGTGGTGGCAGAGCCGCATCGTGGAGGGACGTATGCCCGACATCAGAGCCGACGAGCGCGGACGCGAGGTGGTGCTATCGCGCTCAACAGCCGCAGCTCTGCAGGCGGGCGTGGGCGACAAGATCGAGGTGCTATCGGTCGAGGCCGATGGCCGTCCGCGACGCAGCAGCTTCCGCGTGGTGGGAATCTATCACACGGGGCTCGAGGAGATGGATCGCATGGTGGTGCCTGCCGATGTGCGCGATGTGCGCAGTGCGCTGGGATGGAGCAACGAGGAGGTCTCGGGCTACGACGTGATGCTACACCGCGAGGAGGCGGCCACCGAGGTGGCCAATCAGATCGACCGCATAGCGGTTGAGTGGCAGGGCGAGGATGACCTCTCGGAGTACCTGCCTGCGACGTTGCAGCTGCGCTACCCGATAGTCTTCGACTGGCTCAAGGCACATACGGTCATTGCCCGCGTGGTGGTGATCATTATGATGGCTGTGCTGCTCTTCAATATGGCGGCGGCGATGCTCATTAT
Organism: uncultured Alistipes sp.; assembly: GCA_964633635.1. Lineage (GTDB taxonomy): Bacteria > Bacteroidota > Bacteroidia > Bacteroidales > Rikenellaceae > Alistipes. The sequence goes on from CAZWHN010000019.1 coordinate 10,353, forward strand.
GGTCTTCGACCGCATAGCTATGATCGGCACGCTCAAGGCGCAGGGTATGCGCACGGCAGCCATACGTCGCATCTTCCTCTACCGCTCGGCACTGATCTTCGTGCGAGGTGCCGTGTGGGGCAATGCCGTGGGACTCGTGGCGGTGGCCGTGCAACGATTGTGGGGCGTGGTGAAGCTCGACCCCACGGGATATATGCTCTCGGAGCTGCCCGTCAGCCTCGGCTGGTGGTTGGTGGGGCTCAACGTGGGGGCTTTTGTGGCGGCGGTGGCGGTGATGGTGTTGCCCTCGATGGTGGTGGCTACGATTCGTCCCGAACACTCGCTCAGGTATAAGTTGTAAATTGCAGATATGAAACCATATAACTCACATCAGACAAAGAAGGAGGAGGTACAGACGATGTTCGACAACATCGCCCCAACCTACGATAAACTCAATCACATATTCTCGCTCTCGATCGACAAGGTGTGGCGTCGTCGCGTGGTGCGACTGGTGCGCCGTATGAAGCCCCTGCGAATCTTGGATCTCGCCACGGGCACGGGTGATCTGGCCATCAAGATGGCAAAGCGCATCCCCAAGGCCCGCATTATGGGTGTCGATCTGTCGGAGAATATGCTCGCCGTGGCGGCCGAGAAGGTGCGCCGTCAGGGTTTGGACGACCACATCGCACTCTATCAGGGCGACGCCGAGAATCTCGACCTCGCGGATGGCGTGGTGGATGTTGTGACGGTGGCCTTCGGTGTGCGCAACTTCGGCAACATCGAGCAGGGCTTGCAGGAGATTTGGCGAGCGCTGCGTCCGGGTGGACACATCGTGGTGTTGGAGTTCTCTACGCCGCGCAACCTGCTTGTGCGCAAGCTCTATCAGTTCTACTCGAACCACGTTATGAAGCCCGTCGGCGGCCTCGTTTCGTGCGACCGCAAGGCCTATAACTACCTGCCCGACTCGATAGTGGAGTTCGACACGCCCGAGGAGTTCATCGCAAAGCTCGAGCGCACGGGCTTCGAGAAGTGCCGTCGTCGCTCGCAGAGCCTCGGCATTGCGCAGATCTACATCGGCCAAAAAGCGTAGCCGATGCGTCGCCTGCTACTGCTTCTGGTGCTTGTCGCTGCCGTGGGGCTCACGGGCTGCCGAGCGGAGCTGCCTCGCGTGGAGTCGATGGCCGTGGTCGAGGCCGACTATCCCCCCTCGGGTGATTGGCCGCAGAGGGTGGTGGTGGCTATCGAGGTGGATAATGCTGGACGAGCGTTCCGCCTACTCGGAGGACGACTGCGCATAGGCATCGAGGGCCGACGATCGGTGGTGCTGACCCTTGAGCAGAGGGTGCGAGTAGGCCGAGGGCAGAGCGAGGTGCTGCTGCCGCTGAGGGTGAGCGTGGCCCGCTCGTCGCAGAGCCTGCGCCTGAGGGAGATGATCCGTCGGGGCGAGTCGGAGGGTTTGCAGGTCGATTGGCAGCTGCGCCTAAGATCGGGCTTGACCTACATCGAAAGGGAGGAGCCACTGCGAGTAATCGACGAGCTGCTGAGCGCGGAGCAACGCCAAGCGCTGATGGAATTTTTGAAAGAGATTTAATTGGAAAAAGATATGAAGAACGTAGTTAAGATATTGTTGGCCACGGTGTTGGCCATTGCCTGCGCGGGCACCGACCTCTCGGCGCAGAACCTCTCGGCCAAGAAGAGCCGCTTGCAGCAGGGCCAGAACAAGGTGACTGTTGTCGAGCAGAGCGATGTGACGGAGTCGGTGCGCTCGGTCGAGAGCCGTCCCAAACGCACGAAGGTGAACGGATACACGATCCTGATCCTGTCGGACAACTCGTCGCGTGCGCGCGAAAATGCCGTGGAGGCGAAGGATAAATTCGAGGAGAACTTCCCCGAGACGGAGGTTAAGATGTACTACGAGAGCCCCTCGTTCTACGTCTCGGCAGGAGCCTACCTCACGAAGGAGGAGGCCATCATCGAGATGATGCGCTTCCGCTCGGTCTTCCCCAAGGCCATCGCCCAGAGCCGCGAGATGGACATCGAGGATTTCATCATCCGCCCCGACGAGGAGCAGAGCGAGGAGTAGCGTATGAGCAACGTAATAGAACGTATGCGTCGTGGCGAACGAATCACGCACGACGATGCCGATTATCCGCTGCTGTGGCAGGAGTTTGAGAAGAGCCGTGCGCTGGTGGCCGAGCTCAATGGTTCGTACCACACGCCCGACGAGATCTGCGCCCTGCTGAGCGAATTGTGGGGGCAGGATGCAAGTGGGGTGCGTATGTTCCCGCCCTTCTACACCGCATTCGGCAAGCTGACAAAGGTGGGACAAGGGGTCTTCATCAACTTCGGATGTACGTTCCTCGATCAGGGCGGCATCACCATCGAGGATGGGGTCTTCATCGCCCCCGATGTAAAGATCCTCACCGAGGGACACCCCGAGGAGCCTGCGTTGCGCCACACGTTGGTGGTCAAGCCCGTGCATATCGGTCGCAATGTGTGGATCGGTGCGGGAGCCTCGATACTGCCGGGCGTTACAATCGGCGAGAATGCCATCGTGGCGGCAGGCGCTGTGGTGACGCGCGATGTCGAGCCGAATATGATTGTCGGCGGAGTACCCGCCCGCCCCATAAGGCCAATAAAACAAGAAGAATATTAAAAAGATATTTAAGCAAATGGGATTTGAACGATTTGAGTCGATTTACTCTCGACAGCAGCTTCTGGAGCGTCTGCGTCGCATCAAGCACGTTGCACTCGATATGGACGGCACGATTTATATGGGTATGTCGCTCTTCGACTACACGCGCCCCTTCTTGGCGAGCCTCCGCGAGATGGGCATCACCTATTCGTTTTTGACGAATAACCCCTCCACTTCGATTGCCGATTATCTGCTCAAGCTCAAGGGTATGGGCATCGAGGCCACCGAGGATGAGATGTACACCACGGCTCTTGCCACCATCGACTACATACGTCGCCACTACCCCACAGCACGCCGTCTGTTCCTGCTCGGCACCCCTTCGATGATCGGCGAGTTCGAGCGTGCAGGCTTCGAGTCGGTGGGCGACAGTGCCGACGACCGTCCCGACGTTGTTGTTGTGGCATTCGATAAGACACTTTCGTACGAGCGCCTCTGCCGTGCTGCGTGGTGGGTGCAGCAGGGACTGCCCTATGTGGCCACCAACCCCGACCGCGTATGCCCCACCGATCAGCCCACGGTGCTGGTCGATTGCGGCTCGATCTGCAAGTGCATCGAGCACGCCACGGGACGCCAGCCCGACATCGTGCTGGGCAAGCCCGACCCCAATATGCTGACGGGTGTGCAGTCGCGCTACGGCGTCGAGGCCGAGGAGGTGGCGATGGTGGGCGACCGCATCTACACCGACATCCAGATGGCCTTCAATGCGGGTGCTATGGGTGTGCTGGTGCTCTCGGGCGAGACCACGCTCGACATCGTGGCCGAGGCACCGCGTAAGCCCGACCTCACGGCCGAGAGCATTGCCGTGCTGGGCGAACTGTTGCGAGAGAGTAGAGAGAAATAAAATCAAAGAGAATGGATTACTTACTTTTCATTGTGGGATTGGTGCTGCTGGTTATCTGTGCCAATCTCTTGACCAAGGGTTGCGTGGGTATGGCGGCCCGCTTCCACGTTCCCGAGTTTGTCATCGGCCTTACGGTTATGGCCGTCGGCACCTCGATGCCCGAGTTCACCGTCAGCGCTATGTCGGCCTTTCAGGGCAGTAGCGATATGGCCATCGGCAATGTCACGGGCTCGAATATCTTTAATATACTGATCATCCTCGGCATCTGCGCCGTCATCCGCCCGATGGTCTTCACACGCGAGAACATACGCCGCGACCTATTGATCTGCATCGGCGCGTCGCTGCTGCTGCTCGTGCTGGCGCTCTATGTCGGCTCACCCAATGGCATCAGCCGCTGGGAGGGAGCCCTGATGTTGGCGCTCTACGTCGCCGTCACCTACTACTCGATCCGAACGGGCAAGCAGGATGTGCCCGACTCGGAGGCTGGCACCACCGACGGAACGCAGGCTCAGACCTATATGGGTTGGGGACGTGTCATCCTCTTCATCGCCATCGGACTGGCGGGATTGATCTTCGGCGGCAACCTCTGCTTGGAGTCGGCCACCGCCATCGCCCGTGCGTGGGGTGTGAGCGAGGCTGTCATAGCCATCACCATCGTGGCGGCTGGTACGTCGCTGCCCGAGCTGGCGTCGAGCATCTCGGCTGTGGCGAGTGGTAAGCTCTCGTTGGCGTTGGGTAACATCGTCGGCTCGAACGTGGCCAACATCCTGCTCATCTTGGGCACTTGCGGAATAATCAAGCCCCTGACGATGGGAGGCATCACGCCGCTCGATATGTGGATGGTTGTGGGTGCTGCTGCGCTGCTCTTCATCTCGGCATTGGTGGTGGGTCAGCGTCGCATCACACGTCCCGAGGGAGTATTCTATATCGCGGTCTATGTGGCCTATGTCCTGATGTTGATGAAGTAGCGAAAGCCCAACAAGCAAATTATAACGAAAAATCCTTAAAACTTAAATACTATGAAAAAGACTATTATCAACCTATCGACCCGCTGTGCTGTGGCTCTCGGAGCTGTGGCCGTGATGGTGGGATGTGCTCCCCGTCTGGAGGGCTATATGGGTAGCGACAAGGAGCTGGCACTCTCGGAGGGCACCTCGGTGGCCACCTCGGCCAGCTACGAAAACTTCATCTTCCGTGGCCAGGCTCAGACCTCAGCCGATGGCGAGGCTGCGCTGCTCTTCCACTCGGATGGCGAGGAGGGTTACGAGGTGACGATCCGCAACGGCGCTCAGGATGGCTCGATCAAGACGGGTAGTCTGCGTAGCGTGCGTAACCTCTACCGTTCGCTGGCCGAGGATGGCGAGTGGTTCGATCTGGAGGTTGCCGTGCGTGGCAAGAATGTGGCCGTTAAGGTGAATGGTGTGGACGTGGTGTGCTACACCGAGCCTGCGAAGCCCTACCGCGAGGCTGCTCACGCCAAGAAGCTCATTGGCAGTGGTAAGGTGGCACTGAAGGGTGTGAAGGGCGATGTCAAGCTGCGCAATATGAGCGTCGAGGCACTGGCTGCCGACGCCCGCAACGAGGCCGACACGCTGCCCCCCATCGACGAGCAGACCGACCACGTCATCCGCTTCCAGCAGCGTGACTTCCCCGTCATCGACTGGCACGTTCACCTGAAGGGTGGTCTGACGAAGGAGCAGGCACACGCAATGTCGATGAACTACGGCATCAACTACGGCGTGGCTCCCAACGCTGGCGAGGGCGGTGTAGGCCGTATGCTGGCCAACGATGCCGAGGTGAGAGAGTACTACGAGGAGGTGAAGAACCACCCCTTCCACTTTGGTGTGCAGGGCGAGGGTCGCAAGTGGACACAGACCTTCTCGAAGGAGGCTTTGGGTATCTTCGACTACCTCTTCACCGACGCAATGACCATCATCGACCACAAGGGACGTAACTCGCGCATCTACCGTGCCGAGGAGGTTATCCGCGACGGCGGCATCACGATGGAGCAGTATATGGATCAGATTGTTGATCAGACGGTTAAGATCCTCTCGTACGAGCCTGCCGACATCTTCGCCAACGCCACCTACATCCCCGACGATATGAACGCCGACTACGCGAAGTATTGGACCGACGAGCGTGTGGACAAGGTGCTGGACGTGCTGCAGAAGAACAACATCGCACTGGAGATCAGCGCCCGCTATAAGATTCCGAGCCTCGACATTATTCGCAAGGCCAAGGAGCGCGGCATCAAGTTCACCTTCGGTACGAACAACGTCGATGCCAACTTCGGTCGTCTGGAGTATAGCTTGGAGGCTGTCGAGAAGTGCGGCCTGACGGTTGAGGATATGTGGTTCCCGACGATGAGTGTTCGCCGCGACCGCGAGACGGTGATCTACAATCAGTTTGACTCAACAGGCAAACGCGCTAAGCAGTTGAGATAGACAAAGAAAATAAAAAAGAGATGAGTTCAGCTCATCTCTTTTTTATTTATAGATACGTCATTCCACATTTCTGCAACCGAGGCGCGGCCTGATACAGATCTCTTTCCACCTTTTGCTGCCAAAAGGTGGAGCCAAAAGGCACGCGGTGATAAATTTTCGGGGTCAACGCCCCGCCCTCGGTAAAACGGATGCTACGCACTTTTGAAAGCAATCAAAAGGTCTCCGTTTTTTAACCCTCCGTCGGCGCGTCGCCCTTGCTCCGAAAATTCATCGGCCGCGGATGGGCTGACGCACGGGGATAATCTTTTGTCAATAAAGCAAATGCAAAACAGGCGTTACGCCTGCGTCATTCCACATTTCCGTGCGCGGGGGGGCGGCAACAAAGTAATAGATACGTCATTCCACATTTTTACTTTTTAGGGCTTTGCTGATACAGAGTTAGCTCCCAAGTAAAAATGATTGGAATCTACCTTTGTCAATATACCTTGCTGATACTGACTTTATTAACGCTCCGAAATACAAGGTTGATTCCCATCGCCTTGCTACGCAAGTCGGGGAATGACGCGGGCGTAACGCCCGTTTTGCATTTACCTTGCCTACGCCACTACGCTCCTCGCAATGACGTTTTTATATTCCCTTGCCCGCGCCTCGCGATGACATTTTTATACAACCTTGCCGACGCCCCTACACCAACTCCTTGATAATCTGACACATTGCGTCGTACTGGCGCTCCATACTCTGCAGCAGCTTGTACTGCGCGTGGGTGCGCACCAGATTATGTTCGGCGTAGGCCGTCTTGTAGTATTTGTCGCCGTCGATGTAGTCCATCAGAAAACGCAACACCTGCTCGAAAGTGATGTAGCGTGCCGAGAACGCCAGCCACTCCTTCTCAGCCTCGCACAGCGACTCGCGCTGCTCGGAGAGGTAACCCTCGGCATAGGCACGAAACATCTCCAGACTCATCTCCACGCGCTCCAGATCACGATCGTCCTCGGCACCCGTATTGGTGTACGAGCGTATCGCATCGCCGAAGTCGTTTAGCGACGTCGAGCTCATCACCGTGTCGAGATCGATGGCGCAGAGCACGTTGCCCGTCTCTCGGTCGAAGAGGATGTTGCTGATCTTGGTGTCGTTGTGTGTGACGTGCGTGGGGATCTCGCCCGACTCAACCTTCGACCAGAACGATAGCATCTGCTCGCGGCGGCTCTCCACCCAAGCGATCTCCTGCTCCAGGTCCTTCACTCGGCTCACGGGGTCGGCAGCGATGGTAGCATCCCACTGCTCGAAACGCCAGCGGATATTATGAAATCCCTTGATCGTCTCGCTCAGCGGACGGTCGAAGTCGGCGAGCAGGCGCTGGAAGCGACCTATGCCCACACCTCCCTGACGTGCCAAAGCTGCAGAGTCGGCACGGTCGTAGGTCACCGTGTTGGGGATGAAGAGGCATACGGCCCAGAAGTTCTCCTCCTCCTTATGGTAGAGCTTGCCATCGAGGGTGCGAACGACGGTGAGCGTCTCACGCATCGGGTCCTCGACCTTGGCCTTGATATGCTCGGTGACGGCCAGAATGTTATCCATCATCGCGGGCACATCGGGGAAGACGATGTGGTTCTTGCGCTGGAGGATGTAATTGGGAGCCTCGCCGACGGTCTCGACAACGAAGGTGTCGTTGATAAAACCCTCGCCCAAGGCTTTGATCTGGGCTACCTCGCCCTCGAGGGCGAAGTGCGATGCAATCTGAAGTAGTTTCTCGTGGTTCATATCGTGTTAAGTTTTTATACCAAATCTATCACCCCGAAACACTCGGGACGGTGGAAGTCGGGCTGCGGGGCCACGACGGGTGACCAGCTCAGGAAGTGAGGTCGGCGGCAGCCGTCGCCACACTTATAGAAATTGCACCTGAGGCTCTGCGGTGCACGGCTCAGTCCCAGCAGCGAGAAGGGTATCACCTCGACCATCCACCAGCGCTGACCCTCGCCACGCGAGTCGATGCGGGCACGGGGTAATGAACCGAAGTGACGCACGCGAGAGAGCAGCTCCTGCTCGAAGTGAACGGCCTCGGTGCGCGATTGTCGCCACGCCGCCAGCAGAGTGGAGATGCAGTTGATCTCGAAGTTGTAGTACCCCTCACCCACGGGGTTGGCGACGAAGAACTCGACACAACTATCCTCCCACACGGGGCCGTTGGCGTCCATCGTCACGGCACGGACGTGCTCCTCCTCCACCTCGAACATTATGGCCAGCGCGTCGTCCGAGTGAGCAATGCGGAAACTCACACGCGGGGCATAGGGATAGCTCTCGGGCCAGTTCACGCAGCCGATGGGATGGCTCTCTAACCTGTCGCGCATAATGAGCGGAATCTCGCGCTCGCGCAGTTGCTCGATGTTGCGGATGAAGGGCGCCTCGATGTGGGGCGTGGGGTGGTTGTTCTGGTTCATTGTAATGGCGGTAAATCGTTCGGATTTCAAATTTACAAAATTCCTGCGAGAAAGACAAACCCTCAGCAGAAAAAAAGAGTGCCGAACAATTCGGCACTCCCGTCGTTGAGACTGAACCTCGTGAGCATTATGCTCGTTTATCTTTTCGTATAACCAACCCATTTGATACAACAGAGCCGATAGAGGTAGAGCATCACTCCGCCCGACAGCAGGCCCGTTACGATACCCAACGCAATATCGACGGGGAAGTGGTAGCCCAGATAGATGCGCGAGTAGCAGATCACCATCACCACCCCCACCATCAGCCACGAGAACCATCGGCGGCGAACCACCGCAATGGCCATCACAGCCAAAGCCGTCATCGTGGCGGCGTGTCCCGAGACGGTGCCGTAGCGGCCGCTTTCACGCAGGATGTTGCTCACCAAACCCTCCAGCTCGGGGGTGTGCATCGGGCGCAGTCGCACGGGGAACGAGGGCCACAGCCCCTCGAGCAATCCCGAGTGTTTGAAGATGCCCGAGATCATATCACCCAATGCCACAGCCGCCGCAGCCGCCGCCACAAAGAGCAGCACGCCACGCCAGCCACCTCGACGCCAGACCAGATATATGATCAATAGGT
>CAZWHN010000020.1:0-17550 GCA_964633635.1 uncultured Alistipes sp.
GGACGGAAATCGTGTCCCCACTCCGAGATACAGTGTGCCTCGTCGATGGCGTAGAACGAGATCTTGATCTTACGCAGGAAGGCGACGTTGTCCTCTTTGGTGAGCGACTCGGGTGCGAAGTAGAGCAACTTGGTCTTGCCGTCGAGCACATCCTGACGCACCTGATTGATGGCCGTCTTGTTGAGCGACGAATTCAGGAAGTGGGCGATGCCCGACTCGGTAGAGAACGTGCGCATCGCATCGACCTGATTCTTCATCAGAGCGATAAGCGGAGAAATGATGATTGCCACACCATCCATAATAAGCGCAGGCAACTGGTAGCACAACGACTTTCCGCCGCCCGTGGGCATCAACACAAAGGTGTCGCGTCCCGACAGCAAGTTACGAATAACCGCCTCCTGATTACCCTTGAATGAGGTAAATCCGAAATACTCTTTCAGTTTGTCGTGCAATATACTTTGGTCCTGTTCCATCGTCAAAAAATATATAAGCGATGTTGTTCTAAATGGGGCAAAAATTAATTTCTCATTCAAAGATAAAACTTTTTTTGGAAAAAATAATAACTTTGTGGAAAATTTAATTGATTATGCGTCTATTCACAAGCGAACTTGTCAAGAAATATAAGTCACGAACCGTCGTAAACCACGTCACCATCGACGTCAAGCAGGGCGAGATCGTGGGCCTGTTGGGTCCCAACGGAGCCGGCAAAACCACTACCTTTTATATGATAGTGGGCCTGATCAAACCCAACGAGGGACAGATCTTCCTCGAGAACGACGAGGGATTAGTGACCGAACTTACGGATATGCCCGTCTATCGCCGTGCGCAGATGGGTGTGGGTTATCTGGCACAGGAGGCGTCGGTGTTCCGTCGCCTGAGTGTCGAGGACAACATCCGTGCCGTGCTGGAGATGACCTCTTACAGCAAGGAGTATCAGCGCGAGCGTGTCGAGTCGCTCATCGAGGAGTTCCGCTTGCAGAAGGTGCGCAAGAGCCTGGGTATTCAGCTCTCGGGTGGTGAGCGTCGTCGTACGGAGATCGCCCGTGCGGTGGCCATCAACCCCGCCTTCATCCTTTTGGACGAGCCCTTTGCGGGTGTGGACCCCATCGCTGTGGAGGACATTCAGAGCATTGTCGCCACGTTGAAGAATAAGAATATCGGCGTGATCATCACCGACCACAACGTCGATGAGACGCTCGAGATCACCGACCGCACCTACCTGCTCTACGAGGGTAAGATCCTGAAGACAGGTACTGCCGAGGATCTGGCCAACGACGAGATGGTGCGTAAGGTCTATCTCGGCAAGAACTTCGAGCTTCGTCGTCGCAAGAGCGCCACAATGGAGCGTATCGAGGCCGAGCAGGCTGCTGCCGCCGAGGCTGCAAAGGAGCTTGAGCAGGCCGAGACCAACGCCGAGGCCACGACCAAGACCAATACTGAGGCTGAGGCCAAAAACAATATATCAGAAACCAATTAAAACCCTATATGGACAAATCCATCAGCTTGGGGAGTGTCAAAGGTGTGATCACTCCTCCGAGTTCAAAGAGTTACGCACAGCGTGCCATCGCCCTCTCGCTTTTAGCCGAGGGCCGAACCATACTGCGCAACATCGAATTTTGTAAGGACACCCGCTCGGCACTCAAGTGCATCGAGGCTCTCGGAGCCCGAGTGGAGACGCTCGACGATAGCACACTGGCCATCGAGGGCGGCCTCAACCCCGTATCAAATACCCTCTACGTCGGCGAGTCGGGCTTGGCGACACGACTGTTCACCCCCGTCGCATCGCTCAACCGCACCCCCATCACCATCGAGGGCGAGGGCACTCTGCTCTACCGTCCGATGGAGATGATGATCGAGCCGCTGCGCAAGTTGGGCGTCACGGTACGCGACGGCGGAGGCTTTCTCCCGATCGAGGTGCAGGGCCCCATTCACGGAGGTGAGTTGCGTGTCGATGGCAGCATCTCGTCGCAGTTCATCACAGGACTGCTGCTCGCCCTGCCGCTGGCCGAGGAGGACACCACGCTGTATGTCGATTCGCCCGTCTCGACACCTTACATTGATATGACCATCGACACGGCACGCCGTTTCGGTGTGGAGATTATGCACAACGAGGGCGACTACACCCAATTCTTCATCGAGGGTGGCCAGCACTACACCCCCACCGACCTCTCGATCGAGGGCGACTGGAGCGGTGCTGCTTCGATGTTGGTTGCGGGAGCTATTGCGGGCGAGGTTACGGTGAAGAACATCTCAACCCTCTCGAAGCAGGCCGACACGGCCATCTGTCGCGCATTAGAGCGTGCTGGCGCAGGCATTATCATCGAGCAGGATTCGATCACCGTCTCGTGTCGTGACCTGCGAGGCTTCGAGTTCGATGCCACCAATGCCCCCGACCTCTTCCCCGCCTTGGCGGCTTTGGCTGCTGCGGCCGAGGGTGAGAGCGTAATCATCGGCACGGATCGTCTGCGTCACAAGGAGAGCGACCGCGCCGAGACCATCCGCCGCGAATACGAGAAGTTGGGTATCGAGGTCGATATCAGCGAAAAGAATATAATGCGAATCCGAGGAGGTGAGATTCATCCTGCCACCACATTCAGCCACAACGACCACCGCATTGCGATGTCAATCGCCACATCGGCACTGCGTTGCAAGGGCGAGGTGGTAATCGAGCAGGCCGAGTGTGTGGAGAAGAGCTACCCCACCTTCTTCGAGGATTTGGAATCAATAATATTGCGATAATGAACTCTTGGGGAAACATATTTCGAGTGACGATCTGGGGCGAGTCACACGGCGCCGAGGTGGGTGTTAGCATCGACGGTGTACCGGCAGGCATAGCCCTATCGGCGGAGGATTTCACGCCCGATCTGGATCGTCGTCGTGCAGGCGCTGCGGGCACCACGCCACGCAAGGAGAGCGATCTGCCACACATCGTCTCGGGACTCTACGAGGGCCACACCACAGGCTCACCGCTGACCATTAAGTTCCTGAATGAGAATACCCGCTCGGGCGACTACAAGAATCTTGTCACCCACCCCCGCCCTTCGCACGCCGACTGGGTGGCGCAACGCAAGTGGGCAGGATACAACGACCCCCGTGGCGGAGGCCACTTCTCGGGACGTATCACGCTGGGCTTGGTTGCCGCAGGTGTTGTGGCGAAGAAGATTTTGGGCCAGAGCGTCAGCTTCACAACCCGCATCACCGAGATTGGTGGCGAGTGCAATCCCGACCGCTTTGCCGAAGTGATCGAGCAGGCTCGCCGTGATCAGGACTCGGTGGGAGGTGTTGTCGAGTGCTGCGTCGAGGGCATCGAGGCGGGCTTGGGAGAGCCCTTCTTCGACTCGGTCGAGAGCCTTGCGGCACATCTTCTCTTCTCGGTACCAGCCGTCAAGGGTGTGGAGTTTGGCGACGGATTCGACGTTGCCCGCCACCGAGGATCGCACAACAACGACCCGATAATCGACGCCGAGGGACACACCTCGACCAACCACGCAGGTGGCATCGTGGGTGGCATCACCAATGGTAATGCAATTGTGGTGCGTGCCGCCGTGAAGCCAACAGCCTCGATCTCGCGCGAGCAGCAGACCTTCAACTTCGAGCAGGGCGAGGTGGCTCCGCTGGTGATCAAGGGTCGCCACGATGTATGCATCACGTTGCGTGCTGCGGTTGTGGTGGAGGCCGCAATGGCCATCGCCTTGGCCGACATTAAACTGCGAGCATAATGAAGGCTAGTCGTTGTGAGATAATAAGCTACATCTGTGGCCAGATCGACGGTCTATACTCCGCCGAGGAGTGCCGCATCATCGCCCGTATGGTGGCTGCCGGGTGGAGTGGCCAGAGCGAAGTGAAGTTTCTCACCGAGCCTAACGAAACAATCGAAATAGCTGATTTGGAACGCCTCACGGCCCCACTTGCAGAGGGGCGACCCGTGCAATATGTCATCGGACGTGCCGAGTTTTGCGGCTACGACTTCGCGGTGCGTGAGGGGGTGCTGATTCCCCGCCCCGAGACCGAGGAGCTGGTGGCGTGGGCATTGGAGCAGGCCGATGACTTCCCATCGCCTCGCATATTGGATATATGTACGGGTAGCGGCTGCATAGCCATTGCGCTGAAGAAGCGACTCGCCGACTCCACGGTCGAGGCCATCGATCTATCGGATGATGCGCTCGCCATTGCAAATGAGAACGCCGAGCGACTGGGTGCAGCGGTTACGTTCAGACAGGATAATGCACTGACGGGGCTTGAGAGCATTCAGGGCAAGTTCGACATCATCGTCTCGAATCCGCCATACATCCCCCGTCGGGAGCGTGAGGCGATGCATATCAACGTCACGGCCTACGAACCCGAGATGGCGCTCTTTGTCGAGGACGACGATCCGCTCATCTTCTACCGCGAGATTGCCCGAGCGGCCCACCGTCTGCTCAGCGACGACGGTCGCCTGATGTTTGAGATTCACCAGACGCTATCCACGCAGACCGTCGAGCTACTACGCAAGGAGGGTTACACCGACATTGAACTGCGTTACGACATACGCCAAAACCCCAGAATGATATGCTGTCGCCAAAGCCGAAAATAAAACGCGAGAAGAGTGCTGCCGAGGCACTCTCGTCGCTTATGCACCTATGTGCCCGTGCTGAACGATCGTCGGGCGATGCACGACGACTGATGGCAACGTGGTGTGTAAAGGAGTCGGAGCGTGAGGGTGTTTTGCAACGCCTGATCAGCGATCGCTTTATCGACGATGGTCGTTATGCCGAGGCATTCATTAGGGAGAAGAGCAACCTGAGCGCTTGGGGCGAATACAAGATACGCACAGCACTGCGTCGCAAGGGCATAGCCGAGACCATCATCGACGAAGCACTCAAGCAACTCCCCAAAGAGAAGAGCGAGGAGCGTCTGCGCGAGAAACTTACTCGCAAGATGCGAACAACGAAACACTCATCGGCATACGAACTACGCACGAAACTGATTCGTTATGCTCTCTCGTTGGGTTACACTATGGATCAGGCAATAAGCCAGGTCGAACAGGTCACCGCAAACATCAAATCGAACGAAGAATGCGAAGAATTTTTCTTTTAACAATACTACTTGCAATATCGGTTGGCGCACGGGCCCAGCGGCTCAACCCCGACTACTACGACTTTCCGTTGCGTGATGTGGCGGGCTACTACTCGGCCAACTTCGGCGAGATGCGCCCCAACCACTTCCACTCGGGCACCGACTTCAAGACCGACGGTGTGGAGGGTAAGCCCATCATTGCGGCAGCCGACGGCTACGTCTCGCGCATAATGCAGTCGCCCACTGGCTACGGACTTGCGCTCTACGTCACCCATCCCAACGGCACGATGACCGTCTATGGCCACCTCTCGCGCTTTCGCAAGGATATTGCCGACTACGTCTTTGCCGAGCGCCACCGCCTCAAGCAGAGCCGTGTCGATCTCTACTGCCAGCCCAACCAATTTGTCGTGCGTCGTGGCGAGGAGATAGCCCGCTCGGGCAATACCGGCTCGTCGCAAGGACCCCACCTGCACTACGAGATACGCGACATAAATTCGGGCAAGACGCTCAACATCATACAGCAAGGTGTCGTAAAGCCCAAGGACACGATCTCGCCCTACATTATGAAGGTGCACTACATCGAGCTGGACACCGTGCGAGGTGTGCCTCTGAACAGTCGCCCCGCGACCTACCTCGTCAATAAGGCCGACAACACGACCTACCGCACGGCACAGCAGTCGCCCATCAAGGTGGGACGCCAGGGTTATTTTGTGGTGGAGACCTCGGATCGCAAGAACGATGTGGCCAACACCTATGGCGTCTATAATCTGAAGCAGATGGTTGACGGCAAGGTGGTCTTCGAGTACCGCAACGACGGCTTTCCGTTCGATCTCTCGCGCTACTGCAACGCCGTATCATACTACCCCATTCAGCGCTCATCGCGTAACGAAGCGATGCGTACGGCTCTGCTGCAAGGTGGCACGTCGTACTTCTACCCTACGCTCGTCGATCGAGGTGTGGTGCGCACCACGGCTGGCGAGAAACGAACGGTGGAGTACGCCATCACCGACGACTGCGGCAACACCTCAACCCTACGCTTCAAGATCGAGGGCAAGCCCGACGAGGAGTGTTTCCGTGGCGAGATTGCCGACGGGATGCCCATCGTGGAGTACAACCGCGACTATGCGGGCAGCTTGGACTCTCGGCTGAGCGTCGTAATCCCCAAAGGGGCGCTCTACGAATCCATCGCGCTCGACTTAGCCCCCTCGGCTACCGCCATCAAGGCCGACTCGACCATCCGTGTACTCACCCCCGCCTACCGCATCCACCACGACAATGTGCCGTTGCAGACCTCTATCGGAGTGGTCTTCCTGATGCCTGCCGAGGAGGAGCCTAATCCCCACACAGCAATGGCGGCGGTGGATAGGAGTGGACGCCTGTCGTACGTCGGCGGATCGTTCCGCAACAACCGTTTCGTGGCTCGCACCTCTACATTCGGCACATTCTGCGTCGTTAGTGACCAGACACCGCCCAAGATTGCGCCACAATTCGACGATGGGCTGGATTGCCGCTCACGCAGCACCATTGCCTTCCGACTCTCGGACAACTTCTCGGGCATCGGCTCCTACACGGCGTGGATCGACGACGAGTGGGTAGCCATCGACTACGCCCGCTCGCGTGCCACGATCAACCTCGCAGCCGAGGGAATCACGGGCAGCAGGGAGCATAGCGTAAGAATCGAGGTGAAGGATTCGTGCGGCAATGTGGCCTCGTGGCAAGGGACGATCGTGCGATAGCGTAATAATAAGAATAAAATAAGTACCTTTACGGCAGAAACAACTCAAACCATAACAATATGAAAAAGACTAAATTACTATCGCTATTGACAGCCGTGGCGTTAACGGCCACCACGCTACTTTCGTGCGCCGAGGACTCTACCGCAGAGTGGGATCACATCACCTCGCCCGCCGACTATGTCAATCCGCTGGTAGGAACACTCTCCGAGTTTGCCCTCTCGACGGGTAACACCTACCCCGCCATTGCACGCCCGTGGGGTATGAACTTCTGGTCGCCGCAGACGGGCAAGATGGGCAACGGTTGGATGTATGTCTATACCGACCACAAGATCCGTGGCTTCAAGCAGACCCACCAGCCCAGCCCGTGGATCAACGACTACGGCCAGTTCTCGCTGATGCCAGTGGTAGGCTCGCCCGAGTTCGACGAGGAGAAGCGTGCCAGCTGGTTCTCGCACAAGGGCGAGGAGGCCAAGGCATTCTATTATAAAGTCTATCTGGCCGAGCACGACGTGGTGACCGAGTTCACGCCGACGGATCGTGCTGCGCTGTTCCGCTTCACCTTCCCCTCGTCGGATAAGTCGTACGTTGTGGTCGATGCCTTCGATAGCGGCTCGTATGTTCGCATCGATAAGGAGCACAACCGCATCATCGGCTACTCGACTCGCAACAGCGGTGGCGTGGGCGAAAATTTCCGCAACTACTTCGTTGTGGAGTTCGACAAGCCCTTTGAATATATCCACACCTTTGCCGACGGCAAGCTCACCGATCAGACTGAGCAGCAGTCGAACCACGTCGGTGCCGTCATCGGCTTCAAGACCAGCAAGGGCGAGGCCGTACACGCCCGTGTAGCCTCGTCGTTCATCAGCCACGAGCAGGCTGCCATCAACCTAGGCGAGTTGGGCGATGACACCTTAGAGCAGCTCACCGAGAAGGGCCGTAAGGCTTGGAACGATGTGTTGGGCCGTGTGGAGGTCGAGGGTGGCGATCTGGATCAGTATCGTACATTCTACTCTTGTCTGTATCGTGCTACGCTCTTCCCGCAGAAGCACTACGAGATCGACGCTTCGGGCGAGGTGGTGCATTACAGCCCCCACAACGGCAAGGTCGAGAAGGGATACTTCTACACAGGCACTGGCTTCTGGGATACCTTCCGATCGCTGTTCCCGCTACTGAATCTGCTCTACCCCGAGGAGAATCTGAAGATGCAGGAGGGATTCGTGAATGTATATCGCGAGAGCGGTTTCTTCCCCGAGTGGTCGAGCCCGGGACACCGCGGATGTATGGTCGGCAACAACTCGGCTTCGGTGCTGGCCGACGCCTACCTGAAGGGCATTAAGGTCGAGGACGTGGAGACTCTCTTCGAGGGCCTCGTTCACGGCTCGGAGAATGTTCACCCGACCGTATCATCAACGGGCCGACTGGGACACGAGTACTACAACACGTTGGGCTACGTCCCCTACAACGTGGGCATTAACGAAAATGCCGCCCGCACGCTCGAGTACGCCTACAACGATTGGTGTATCTATCGTATGGCGAAGGAGTTGGGTAAGCCGCAGGAGGTCATTGATCGCTACGCCAAGCGCGCAATGAACTATCGCAACCTCTTCGACAAGGAGACACGCCTTATGCGTGGTCGCAATGCCGACGGCACGTTCCAATCGCCCTTCTCTCCGCTCAAGTGGGGCGACGCCTTCACCGAGGGCAACAGCTGGCACTACACCTGGTCGGTGTTCCACGATCCGCAGGGATTGATCGATTTGATGGGTGGCGACGAGGGCTTTGTCGAGATGCTCGACTCGGTATTCACCGTGCCGCCCGTATATGACGACAGCTACTACGGCTTCCCCATCCACGAGATCCGCGAGATGACCGTGATGAACACGGGCAACTACGCCCACGGCAACCAGCCCATTCAGCATATGATATATATGTACAACTACGCCGGACAGCCGTGGAAGGCACAGCAGTGGGTGCGCGAGGTGATGAATCGCTTCTACTCGGCCGATGCCGACGGCTACTGCGGCGACGAGGACAATGGTCAGACCTCGGCGTGGTATATCTTCTCGGCACTCGGATTCTACCCCGTATGTCCAGGTACGGATCAGTATGTGATGGGAGCGCCTCTGTTTAAGCGTGCTACGATCCACCAGCCCAACGGCAACGACTTTGTGATCGAGGCTGCGAATAATAGCCGCGAGAATATCTACATCGACTCGGCTACGCTCAACGGCAAGGCATATACGCATAACTACCTCACGCACGGCGACATCCTCTCGGGCGGACGCTTCAGCATTGATATGAGTGCCGAGCCCAACACCACGCGTGGACGCGAGGCGGAGGATCGTCCCTACTCATTCTCAAGGGAGGAGTAGCGCTCGCCGATTTATTAAGAAAACGATTCATTAAGAAAAAGGCTGCTCGACCGCGGGGTTGGGCAGCTTTTTTTGCAACGTATGGGTATATAAAAAGCGTTAGCGGGGGATGGACCCCCGCTAACTAAAAATACCAAATTACTATTTACCGCTTCACAGCGTCTTATTACCGCTATCACAGCGTCTTTATCATTCATACATAGATTACCCAAAAAATTAACATACGTCGCACCCATTTGACTTGCGGTGCGAGCAAGACAACAACAATTTACCTTAATTTTTTTAAATTTTGTTTATCAGCGGGATTAATGTTAAACCCTCGGCCCGAGGCCGTTTGCCTTAGAATGGCAACCGTTTAACAATAAAGAAAAACGTGGGAGGGGCTTATAACAACACGGTACGACCAAGCACCTGCAAAACACATAAGCACAACCCACGCAATAGTGCGTGGACATATCGTGCCTATTGGTGTGTTTGCTATAAAAATTGGTCGTTTCTGTTGCAAACCAATAGCCCTAAATGCCATCTAATAAAAAGCAAGTATCTATCCGATACTTAGTGCAAATTTAATACAAAAATATCATCCGTGCAACTATTTTTTGCATTTTTATTTGCATAAAGCCTCCCCCAACCCAAAGTACACAAAAAAAATAGCGCCCGACCTAAAAGCCGAGCGCCATTGTAGCAAAACGTCTATCCTCGTTATTACTTGAACAACATAGGAGCAAACTCCGACAGATAGATTCGCCAGTTACGCCAGATGTGGCCCTCACCACTCTCACGATAGGTGTAGGGGAACTTGATCGAATCCATATACTTCATCATATCGAGGTTGCGCTGATAGAGGAAGTCGGTGGTACCGCAAGCGATCCAATAGAGCTTGAAGCCATTGTCGCGCTGTGCCTTGAGTGAGTTCTGCACCTCCTCGTTGTCCAGATTGCCAGCAGCCGCCGAGAACAGACCAACGTAGTCGAAGGTGTTAGGATAGGTGCGAGAGATGTTGTAAGAGTGACCGCCACCCATCGACAGACCCGCGATAGCGCGAGCGCTCTTCTGCTTGATTACGCGATAGTTGTCCTCAACGAACTTGATCACGTCGCCAAACGACTGCTCGAACGAAGCGGCGGGACGAACATTGGCATTGCCACGCATCGAGGGCTGAACCATACCGCCAGCAGCCTCACCTACGGCAGCAGTCTGCCAAGCGTTACCGTTGGTCATCACAACCAACATAGGCTTCGCCTTGCCCTGTGCGATCAGGTTATCCAAAATCTGCGAGGTGCGACCCAGAGTCATCCAAGCCTCCTCGTCACCACCAGCGCCGTGCAAGAGGTAGAGTACGGGGTACTCGGCGTTGCTCTTCTCGTAGCCTGCGGGGGTGTAAACCGTGATACGGCGCTTGGTCTGGAGCGTGGGGCTGTCGTACCAAGTCTTGGTTACGCTACCGTGGGGAACATCGTTCACGCTGTAAATATCGCCACGGTCGCCGCCGATGATGAAGATGTTGAACGACGAAGCCACGTCGCGGCAGATGAATACGTTAGAGGGGTCGCAAATGCGAACGCCATCAACGATGAAGTTGTAGTTGTAAAGCTCCGAACGCAACACGGGCGAGGTGTACTCCCACACGCCGTCGGCATTGCGCGTCATCTCGGTATTCTCGACGGGGTTGCCATCGGGGGTGAGAAAGTTGCCCGCAACGGTAACCTTCTTAGCCTCGGGAGCGGCCAGACGCAGTGTCACGCTGTTGTTCTCGTTGATCTGGGGCGATACGACCTGCGCACGGCTACCCAGAGCCTCCTGTGCTGCAGCGCTGAAGGTCACACACACGGCTGCAACGAGTAAAAATAGTCTCTTCATAATCAAAGTAGTTTTAAGGTAAAAAATTTTCAATCAAAGTTAATACATAAAATCATATTTTGCAAATCGGCAGGCAAAAAGGCACTTTTCATAGCTAATATGACCCTTTGGGCAACGATTATTGGGCCGTGGCGTTTGGAAAATTGAGATATAGGCTATACCTTTGCCAGCGTTTAACTCGAGTCAGTCGCGGGCTCACAAACTTTTACTTTTTTTATGAAACACGCTTATGTCTTTCCCGGTCAGGGAGCTCAGTTCTCTGGTATGGGCAAGGATCTTTACGACAACAACGACAAGGCTAAGGCTCTGTTCGACAAGGCCAACGAGATTCTCGGTTTCAACATCACCGACATTATGTTCTCGGGCACTGCCGACGAGCTCAAGCAGACAAAGGTAACGCAGCCCGCCGTATTCCTTCACTCGGTTATTCTGGCCAACGTGCTGGAGATCAAGCCCGATGCTGTGGCAGGTCACTCGCTGGGTGAGTTCTCGGCATTGGTTGCCGCAGGCGCACTCTCGTTCGAGGATGGTCTGCGTCTGGTGGCAAAACGTGCTATGGCTATGCAGAAGTGCTGCGAGCAGCAGCCTGGAGGTATGGCCGCAATCCTCGGCTTGGAGGATGCCGTAGTTGAGCAGGTATGTGCCGAGACGGATGGTGTAGTGGTTGCCGCCAACTACAACTGCACGGGCCAGCTGGTCATCTCGGGTGCCGACGAGGCTGTCGATGCCGCTTGCGCAAAACTCAAGGAGGCTGGTGCACGTCGTGCATTGCGTCTGCCCGTGGGTGGTGCGTTCCACTCGCCTCTGATGGAGGCCGCTCGTGCCGAGCTGGAGCAGGCTATCGCCGAGGTGGAGTTCCACACGCCCGTATGCCCTATTTACCAGAATGTGGATGCGCAGCCGCAGAGCGATCCCGAGCAGATCAAGGCTAACCTTATCGCTCAGCTCACCGCTCCCGTGCGCTGGACACAGATTGCAAAGAATATGATCGCCGATGGCCTCACCGCCTTCACCGAGTTGGGTCCGGGCAATGTGCTTCAGGGCTTGATCAAGAAGGTCGATGCCGCAGCCGAGGTGGAGTCGAAAGCAAATCTTTAGTATCCTGGCTTCGAGTACACGCTGTCAGAATACAAACAATAGAAAGGAGTGTCCCGCGGGGCACTCTTTTTTTTCGTATTACATACAACCACCCGATCAAAACATATACAGTCGATATGTAGCTATTTTTATATTTTTTTGAAAAATAATTAAAAAATTATTTGTAACTCCTACCAAAAACCCCTATATTTGCGTAAATCGTGTTAATTTTAACCATACCGCAAAGACTATGTCATCATTAACAGAATTTTTTAACATTCAGCCGAATGAGAATCTGAAGGGTATCACCCACAAGAACAACATCATAAAGCGCAATATCATTGCATATATGGCCGTCAATGGCGAATGTACGCTCTCGGAGTTGACCAAGGAGCTGCACATCAGCGTTCCGACGATCACCAAGCTCGTGCAGGAGCTTATCGAGGAGAACATCGTCAATGATTTAGGCAAGGTGGAGACCCCGGGCGGTCGCCGTCCCAACGTCTTCGGTTTGGCCAACTCGGCGATCTACTTTGCGGGTGTGAATGTGGGACGTGACAATATGACCTACGTCATCACCGACCTCCAGAACAATATTATAAAGGAGGTTATCGACACCTCGTTCGAGTTGCAGAATCGTCCCCAATGCTTGGAGAAGATCTGCTCGAATATCGAGAACTTCATCAACGATTGCGGCATCGACCGCGCCAAGATTCTCGGCCTGGGTGTTTCGATCGTGGGACGCGTCAATCCCGACACGGGACGCAGCTATATGTACTTCACCTCGAACGAGGAGTCATTGCGCGACATCATCGAGAAGCGTGTCAACATCCGCGTGCTGCTCGAGAACGACACCCGCGCACGCTGTTATGCCGAGTACAACTGCAGCCGCTCGAAGGACGAGAGCGACGTGATCTACCTCCACCTCGGCCGAGGCGTTGCGATCGGCATCGTGATCGACGGCAAGCTCTACTACGGTAAGAACGGCTTTGCGGGCGAGTTCGGACACATCCCCTTCTTCGACAACGAGACCATCTGCGCCTGCGGTAAGAAGGGCTGCTTGGAGACCGAGGTGTCGGGTATCGCCATCGAGGAGAAGATCATCAAGCTCATCAAGAGCGGTGTGAACACCATCCTGCGCGAGAAGTACGACCGTGGCGAGCAGATCCACATCAACGACATCATCGCAGCGGCACAGAACGACGACAACCTCTCGATCGAGCTTATCGAGGAGGTGGGCGAGAAGTTGGGTAAGGCCGTGGCCTTCCTGATCAACACCTTCAACCCCGAGTCGGTCATCGTGGGTGGAAACTTAGCTGCGGCGGGCGATTACATTATGCTACCGCTCAAGTCATCGACCAACAAATATTCGCTCAACCTCGTGTATAAGGATACCAAGTTCCGCCAGTCGAAGATGGCCGAGAATGCCAATGCGTGGGGCGTGGCGATGCTGATTCACAACAAGATAATCGGTCTGTAACCCCTCGCAAGGATGAACATTGAGGGAACGATATGCCGCCTGCGTGCGCTCGAGCCTGAGGATCTGGATCGGATGTACGGCTGGGAGAACGACACAGAGGTGTGGCGCGTGAGTGGCACCGTGGCTCCCTTCTCGCGGCACACGCTTTCGCGGCTGATCGACGAGCAGCGCTTCGACATCTACGCCACACGACAACTGCGGCTGGTGATAGAGAGCAAGGGGGCAGAGAGTAATGGTACGGTGGATAGTCTCATAGTGTCCGATCAAGGCACTGTCGGTGAGGCCGTTGGAGCTATAGATCTCTTCGAGTTCGATCCGCAGAATCTGCGGGCAGGCGTGGGGATCATCGTTGCACCACCCTACCGCCGTCGAGGCTTGGCAGCCGATGCGTTACGGACGTTAGAGCGTTATGCCGTGGAGGTATTGCGACTGCATCAGTTGTGGTGCAGCGTCGGAGCCAACAACAAGGCGAGCCTCGCTCTGTTCGCCAAGGCGGGTTACACCGAGTGCGGTCATCGTCGGGAGTGGATACTAACACCCGATGGTGCGATAGACGAGGTGCTGATGCAGAAGATATTATAAAAAACATAAATACATCATTCCCCGACTTGCAAAGCAAGGCGATGGGGATCTTCCCCTGATTATTCCTACCTCTCTATTATTTTCGCCCCCATATCGGGCCACTCGTTGTAGAAGCGTTCGATGTAGCGTTTCTCCTCGTCGGTGCAGCCGACCATCAACTTCATCTCGGCGTCGCCCTTATCTAAATCGACGGTGCAGATCACAGCGTCGAACCGCCTCTGCGCATCGCTTCCTAACCACACATCAACCCCCTCTCCATCGGACGAGGAAGTGCCATCTAAGTAGCCGTAGTCGAGCGCATAGACAATCTCCGTGAAACGGGGATGCACCGACCCTTTCGGGCGGTCGATCACCACGCGGTGACGCTCCAGTAGAGCATCCAATCGTTGCCAGAAAACGCTATCTCGACTCATCATCCGTAAGTTTTAAGGGTTCTTCACTCGTTGACATATCATCCTCGCAATCAGCCTGATCGACAAGATTTTGATTAAGACGTTTGGTGGTCGGCAGCCCTAATCGGCGCAGTCGCTCGCCCACACGCACGATATTGTCGTTTCCGCAACACAGACGCTTGTAGGCATCGTCATATCGCGTCTGCGCCTGCGCAAGACTAGCCCCCACACCCTCGAGAGACGAGCTAAAGGCCACCAGCTGATCGTAGAGCTTGACGCCCAACTTGACTATATTCTCGCGGTTGCGATCCTGATCCTCGCGTCGCCACAGGTCGTCCACAATCTTCAGCAGAGCAAAGAGGTTGGTGGGTGACGATACGACCACTTTCTTCTCGTAGGCATCCTGCCAGATGGTGCTATCCTCCTTCAGTGCATCGAGGAAAGCGGGCTCGTTGGGAACGAACATAATCACAAAGTCGGGCGACTGCATCAGCTGCTGATAGCTCTTGGCACCCAACTCCTTAACGTGCTGGCGCACCGAGGCAACGTGAGCCGCCATTGCTGCACGACGTTCGGCCTCGGTCTCGGCCGCAACATAATTGACATAGGCCGTGAGCGACACCTTCGAGTCGATGATAATATTCTTATTATTAGGCATATACAACACCACATCGGGCCGTAGGTTGTGCCCCGCCTCGTCCTTGATGTTGAGCTGCGTCTTATAGTGTATGCCACGAATGAGGTTCGACTTCTCGAGGATCGTCTCCAGGATCACCTCGCCCCAATCGCCCTGCACCTTCGAGTTGCCACGCAAGGCGCGTGTGAGGTTGGTCGTCTCGGTGGTGATGCGCACGTTCAGTTCCATCAGTCGCTGCAACTCGTTCTTCAGCACTCCCGTCTGCTCGTTCTGGTGCGAGAAGATGCTCTCAACACGGGTGCGGAACTCCGTGATATTATCCTTGAAGGGCTTGAGAATCACATCCATCGACTCACGATTCTCCTCCTTGAAGCGACGACTCTGCTCGCCCAGCACATCGCCCGCCAAGGCACGGAACTGCTCCTTCACGTTACGTTCCATCTCCTGCTGCGAGAGCAGGCGATCGGCCATCGCACGACGCTCGGCAGCAAGATCGCTCTCGGCCTTGATGCGAGCCATCTGCTCCTGCTCGCGCTGACGACGCTCTTGTTCGCGCGCCTCGGCCTCGGCCTCGACGCGTTGCTGGCTCTGCTGCAAGTCGAGTTTTAGCTGCGACTGCTCCTCGCGTGCCGCCTCGAGCTCGCGTCCGCGCCCAACAAGCAGAGTGATCAGCACGGCACACACCACGGCCAGCACGACCGATATGATTATATATGCAATCTCCATAGGTTTTCGCTTTAGTGACTAACAAAGATAGTCACTTTCGCAACAAATCACAACCCCCACCGCGAAAAAGGTTAAGGGCGAGCCGACCACATCGATCAGCCCGCCCCCGAAAAGGCAGAGTCAAGAGTTTTTAGAACATATACGAAGCGCCGATGTAGAAGTTGCGATTATTGATCTTGTTGTCAGAATTCTGCGCAATGTTGATCAGACCCCAATCATAGCCCACAAAGATGCGATAGTGGTCGAACATCGCCACACCTGCCCTTAGGCCCAAACCAAAGTCGAAGCGCTGGAGGCCATCCTTGCTAAAGCTATCGGGCTTGGTCACAGCGTCGCCCGAGGTGACTTTATCCGTTCCGAAGAGTCCCATCGCCACATACGGTCCAAACGAGCCGAAGATACCGAAGTTGCTGTTGTTGAAGGTGTAGCGGTAGCCTATGTGGATAGGTACCTCGAGATAATAGGGACGCGAGGTGGAGTTCACCGCCTGATCGGCAATCGAGGTGTCGATCTTAGCGCCCTTCGAGCTGAGCAGCACCTCGCCGTCGAAGTAGAATCCGTCGTAGATGAAGGGGGCCTCAAGCTCCATACGCAAGCCCGCTTTGAATCCAACGCGCGAATCGGGATTGAACGACACACCACCAAACTCCATCGCATAGTTGCTCAGGTTCATAGCGCCCGTCACACCCAACCGAAACTCCTGTGCCGACGCCGCAGCGTACGACAACAGAGCAAATGATAATAGTGATAAAAATTTTTTCATAGCATTTGTGTTTTATAACCTACACAAATGCCGATACAAAAAATATGCGAGAACCGTAGTACTCGCATATTTTTTAACACTCGAAAAGGTCGTTAGAACATAAAGGCCGTGCCGATGTAGAAATTCAGCGGGCGTATCTTCTCTGCGCCTTCGCTATCGCCGTCGTAGTCGCTCTTGGCGATGTTGAGCAGGCTATGCTCGAAGCCGAGGAAAAACTGCCACTGGTTCCACACTTCGACTCCCAACTGGTAGTTAAGACCAAAGTCGAAACGCTTGTAGGCATTGCCGAACAGATCGGTTTTGGTCTTGGTGTCGCCCACCGAGACCACATTCTTGCCAATCACACCCAGACCAAAGTATGGGCCCAGACCTCCGATGAGCGACACATCGCCCGACACGGGCAGGCGATAGCCCAACGTCACAGGAATCTCAAGATAACCCAAATTCTGGTGGAAGCCCGACCAAGCACCACCCTTGAGTGTGTAGATGAAGCGGCCATCGAGATAGAAGCCATCGGTGATGATGTGCGAAAAGTCCATCTCGGCCTTCACTCCAGCGTGGAAACCTATGTAAGAGTCTGACGAGTTCTTCTGTGTGGTGTGCACCCACGAGAAGTTGAGTGCGCCCGTAGCACCCCAGCGCAAATCCTGCGCCGAAGCACCAAATGCGACCACAAGGGCCACCATCGTAACAATAAATCGTTTCATAGCTCAAAAGAAATTTGCAATTCCGAAAACAAAATTAATCTTTTTTCTCTTTTATACCAATATTCAGGGCGCATTATACGCTATTATGACTATAAAAATGCTTAATTATTCGTATATTTGATGTAGTTTGATTAAGATTCTTTGAGTATCAAACCATTAAGAA
>CAZWHN010000021.1:0-17322 GCA_964633635.1 uncultured Alistipes sp.
ACGAGTCGGCCCGCGATATTGCGGCAGGTATGGCTGCCAATCGTGCCGCCTACGAGGCTGGTCTGCGTGAGGCACAGTCGATACTCGACACCGATCGCTCGTCGTCGCAGGAGCAGTCACGCGAGTCGCAGGATGTGAAATATACGGGTGGCGTCACGGTGCGCTTCTCGTTCAAGGATCCTGTGCGTACGCGCCGTGATCTGGTCGTGCCTGCATATAAGTGCGAGACGGGAGGTCAGGTCACCGTGGCTGTGGTGGTGAATCAGGGTGGCGAGGTGATCTCGGCCCGTGTCACCTCAGGTGGTGACGAACGTATGCGCGAGGAGGCTTTG
This sequence comes from uncultured Alistipes sp., assembly GCA_964633635.1. Taxonomy (GTDB): domain Bacteria; phylum Bacteroidota; class Bacteroidia; order Bacteroidales; family Rikenellaceae; genus Alistipes. The sequence goes on from CAZWHN010000021.1 coordinate 333, forward strand.
AAGGCTGCCCGTGCGTCGTTGTTTAATATTGATAATACGGCTCCCGCACGCCATAGCGGAACCATAATATACACATTTATACCTCAATAGCAATGCGACAGATGCTTCGCCTCATAATCATTGGTGTACTCTACACCCTGCTCTCTCCGATGAAGGGCGAGGGCGGTGTGCCCGTATCGTTGGGTGCGGAGAGTGCTATGGTTATAGCGCAGAATGCACAGCAGAGCCTGCCGATGGCCGATGTGGCCACCAACATAGGGCGTGAGCAGCTGATCAGCGCATTGGAGTGTAATAACGATATGTGGCGCACGCAGCGTTCGGAGAGTGCGGTGTCGAGCTCGAATCCGCTCCAGACCAAGCTGCGCTATCGAACCAACTTCTCAAGCAGAATCTCCCTGCCCACAAATGTGGAGTCGCGAGCAGGGCACGTTACACATATCTTTGATTTTGATCTTTGTAGGTCGTCACTTCGCGTGGGGTATTACCTCTACGCCCTGTGCCGACTTCGTATTTAGCGAATCCCAAATATTAAGAAAATCTCACTCCACGGTGGTCGGACGACTATCGCGTGGGTGAGTGTATGTAAATTTGGGAATTGATACGACGTCGTGACCTCGCCCAATGGCGAAAGTTAAGGCGAGGTCGCTACTCGTATCCGCGTGAGGCTGCCATAGGTGGTCTTGCGGCGGAGAGTTGTGGTGGGGTATTGCCCTGTCCATCGACTCCCCGTGGGGCCGTAGCCCCGAAAAAAGTCTATTCGCTAAATAAAAGAAAAAATTATGACAAAATACGATATGTGCGAGGCTTTGTGTGCCTCGTCGGGTGGCGCGGTTGAGCTGCGTAGCAAGTCGCTACTGATGCCCATCCTAACCCTTGTGGCGGGTGTGGCACTGCTGGTCGTAAATGGGGTTGTGCCCGCTACGTCTGGTATGATGAATCTCAAGTCGGCTATCGTGTTGTTGGGAGCGGTGCTTGCAGCGATTGGAGTGGCGCTCGTAGTCTATCGTGCGATGGGTAGCGATCGAGCTCCTTACCACACAACAGATGGTTGTTTTTTGCAGAAAAAAGAGCTGAAATTTACCAAAGAGAAGAGTCATCACATCCGAGATTTGGTAAATCGAGGAGAAATTACTACCTTACGCACTCTCACCGAGGATGGTGTGTCGGCCGTGACGGCCGTACTCTACACCTCGCCTCGAAGTGGCTTCTGTGCTGTGCAAGTGTTCGAGTACATCGAAATGGAGTTGCAGCCTGTGAGTGATCTTAAGATCATCAAAGGCTAATTGATCGAGAGCTACGGTGGGATGCAATTTTTAGGTTAAAAATAAGGTCAGGTTATAATTATTTATGAGTGAGAATATATTGTTGGTTTGGGCGATGCTCCTCTTTGTGGCCGTAGTGGCTGGTAAGTTGGCGTATCGCTTGGGAGCTCCGGCGCTGCTACTGTTTTTGGGTGTGGGAATGCTCTTTGGATTGAATATTATCAATTTCGAGTCGTTCGAAATTACCCAATTTATTGGTATGTTGGCGTTGTGTATCATCCTCTTTTCGGGAGGTATGGATACCAAATTCTCGGAGATCCGCCCTATTCTCGGGCCAGGTGTTGTACTCGCCACGGTGGGGGTTGCGCTGACGGCTCTGCTGTGCGGTACGTTCATCTACTTTTTCTCGGGGTGGGTGGGCCTGGCACTCTCGTTCCCCGTAGCTCTTTTATTGGCCTCGACGATGGCCTCAACCGACTCGGCGTCGGTTTTCTCGATCCTGCGAACCAAAAAGCAGGGACTTCGACAGAACCTTCGTCCGTTGTTGGAGTTGGAGAGCGGTAGTAACGACCCGATGGCGTATATGCTTACCATCGTGATGGTTAGCGTGGTGATGTCGTCGGGCAAAGGCGTTAGCTTGGGCCATAGCGTGATGCAGTTCTTTGTCCAGATGTTGGTGGGTTGTGCTTTGGGTTACGGCATTGGCCGTCTGGCGGTCTTTACCATCAACCGCATCAATATCAAGGGCAATGCGTCGCTCTACTCGGTGTTGCTGTTGGCTTTCGTCTTCTTCTCGTTCTCGTTCACCACTCTCGTCTGGGGTAACGGCTATCTCGCGGTCTATATCACGGGTCTTGTGGTGGGTAATCACAAGATCGCCCATCGAGGCAACCTCGTAACCTTCTTCGACGGTTTCACTTGGTTGGCTCAGATCATTATGTTCCTCGTGATTGGTCTTTTGGTCAATACACGCGAGCTGCTTCAGCCCGAGGTGCTGTTGCTGGGAGGTGCTGTCGGTGCCTTTATGATCATCGTGGCACGCCCAGTGTCGGTGTTCCTCTCGCTGCTGCCGTTCAGACGCTTTACCACCAAGGCGCGATTCTACATCTCGTGGGTGGGACTGCGTGGTGCGGTGCCGATCATCTTCGCCACATACCCCATTGTCGAGGGTGTGGGCGATGGCCGATTAATCTTCAATGTGGTCTTCCTCGGTACGCTCATATCGCTCATCGTGCAGGGCACGACCGTCAGCGCTATGGCCAACTGGCTGGGACTCGCATTTGAGGAGAAGGAGCCGATGTTCAAGGTGGGTATTCCCGATTCGATCAAGAGCAACTTCACAGAGTTTGAGGTTACGGATTCGATGCTCAAGCACGGATGTACGTTGCGTGATATTCACATTCCCGACAATACGTTGGTCGTTATGATCTCGCGTGCGGGCGATAACTTCGTGCCGCGCGGTAATACCGAATTGGCTGTGGGCGACCGTCTGCTGCTGGTGTCGGATCGTGACGAGAATGAGTTGCAGGAGATGTATAACACGCTCGGCATCAAGGATATTATGCCACTTCGATAGGATGCGCCAAGCAGAACTGTTTTTTAGTGTTTTGTACGATCGGCTTTGCGTGTTCTGTGAGATAAAAAATGGGCCGCCCCTCGGGGTAGCCCATTTTTCGTTTTCTATATCGTCGGAGTTTTACTCGATCTCCCACGTCTCGCCCGAGCGCAACAGCTCGTCCACGCACGAGATCTTCGAAGAAGCCTTCACAGCCTCGATCTGCTCCTCCACCTTGCGGTCGTAGATGTTCTCATCCTGCACGTCACGAATCACACCAACAGCCACGGGATACTCGGGCCACTTCATTGCGGCCAGCATCGAGTGCAGCGTGGTATCCTCCGAGTGAGCATCGTGCGTCAGCACGTCGTCGGCGGTGTAGCCATCCTCGCCGATGGTCACCACCTTCAGGCGCATATTCTCGAATACCAATCCCTTCTGATTATCCTTGCCGAAGAGCATCTTCTCGCCGTGACGCAGAGTGATGGTGTTCTCCGCGCGGGTAGCCTTGTCGGCTGCAAAGGCTGCGTGGGTCTTGTTGTTGAAGATCACGCAATTAACCAGCGCCTCCACAACGGCCATACCGCGATGCTTGGCGGCTGCCACCAGACAATCCTTCGTGAGCATTACCTCGGCGTCGATCGTGCGGGCAAAGAAGGTGCCCTTTGCTCCGATCACCAACTCGCCCGGGGTGAAGGGCTTCTCGATGGTGCCGTAGGGTGAGGTCTTGGTGATCTTGCCCAACTTGGTGGTGGGCGAGTACTGTCCCTTCGTCAGACCGTAGATCTCGTTGTTGAAGAGGATCATATTCAGGTCGATGTTACGACGAATGGCGTGGATGAAGTGGTTACCACCAATGGCCAGCGAGTCGCCGTCGCCCGAGCATACCCATACCGAGAGGTCGGGGTTGGCAACCTTGATACCAGTTGCGATGGCGTTGGCACGACCGTGGATGGTGTGGAAACCAAAGGTCTTCATATAGTAGATAAAACGCGATGAGCAACCGATACCCGACACGAACGTGAACTTGTTGTGCGGAATATCCAGCGCATCTGCCACCTCGGGCATAGCACGCTGTACGGCGTTCAGGATGGCGTGGTCGCCACAACCCGGGCACCACTTGACCATCTGGTCGCTCTTGAAATCAGCTGGAGTATATTTGTAATCTGCCATAACTAAATCCGCTTATAAGAGTGAATAAAACTTATCCTTCAGCTCAACCAACGTGAAGGGTTGACCCTCGGTCTTGTTGTACTGCTCGAACGTGAAGTGCTGGAAGTTCTGACGCAGGTACGATGCGCACTGTCCCTCGTTGAGCTCGCACACGAGCAGACGCTTGTGACCCTTCAGCAACTCTTCCACGCCGTGAGGCAGGGGATTGAGGTAGTTCAGGTGCAGGTGAGCAATGCTCTTGCCCTCCTCCTGCAGATCGCGCACGGCAGCCTCCAAGTGACCCTTCGTGCCACCCCAGCCGATAACGAGCAGGTCGGCATCCTTGTCGCCCATAACCTCGGGCGTAGGCAGTATGTCGGCCACCTTTGCCACCTTCGCAGCGCGGGTGCGGGTCATCTCCTGATGGTTGGCGGGATCGTACGAGATTGTGCCACGCAGGTGATCCTTCTCCAGGCCACCGATGCGGTGCTCCAGACCCTTCTTGCCAGGGAATGCCCAGCCACGAGCCAAGTTCTCGCCACGGGCATAGGGCTTGAACTCCTCACCCTCGGCCACCTGATCTACGATCGGGGGACAGATCGCGGGGTAGTCGGCCATCGAGGGGATATGCCACGGCTCCGAACCGTTGGCGATGAAGCCGTCGGTGAGCAGGATCACGGGAGTCATATGCTCCATTGCGATCTTCGATGCCATAAATGCGTAGTGGAAGCAGTCGCTCGGCGACGAAGCCGCCACAACAACCACGGGGCACTCGCCATTGCGGCCATAGAGAGCCTGCATCAGGTCGCTCTGCTCGGTCTTGGTGGGAAGTCCCGTTGAGGGGCCGCCACGCTGAACATCGACGATGACGAGCGGCAGCTCGGCCATCACGGCCAGACCCATAGCCTCACTCTTGAGCGAGAGACCAGGACCCGAAGTGGTCGTCACGGCAAAGTTACCCGCATAGGCAGCACCGATCGAGGTGCAGATACCAGCGATCTCGTCCTCGGCCTGTACGGTCTTGACGCCTAAATTCTTGTGCTTTGCCAACTCCTCCAGAATCACCGTTGCGGGGGTGATGGGGTATGAGCCGCAGAAGAGGGGCAGGCCCGACTTCTCGCTCGCAGCGATGAAGCCCCACGCAGTGGCCACATTACCGTTGATCGAGCGGTAGGAACCTTTCTTAAGCGGTGCGGCCGCCACCTTATATGTATTTGCAAACTGATGGGTGTTTGCTGCGTAGTTGTAACCTGCGTCGATGGCGCGCTTGTTGGCCTCGGCTACGGCAGGGTTCTTCTTGGCAAACTTCGAGTCGATGTAACGCTTGGCGTAATCCTCGGGCTGGTTGTAGATGTAGAAACAGATACCCAGCGCAAACATATTCTTGCACTTCACGACCGACTTGTTGTCCAGTCCCATATCGGCCAGTGCAGCCTTGGTCATTGTGGTGATGTCGGGCACGACGATGTTGTAACCCTCCAAGCCCAGTTCGGCAATGGGGTCGAGCGTTGCGAAGCCCGCCTTCTTGAGATTCTCCTCGGTGATGGTGTCACCGTCGATAATTACCGTTGCATCATGCTTGAGCCACTTGCGGTTGGCCTTCAGTGCGGCGGGATTCATTGCAACCAACGCGTCGCAGAAGTCGCCCGGGTTGGTCACCTTGCCAGCACCGATGTGTACCTGAAAGCCCGATACTCCTGCCACCGTACCCTGCGGTGCACGAATCTCGGCCGGATAATCGGGGAAGGTCGAGATGCCGTTACCTTCCAGTGCCGACGTGTTCGAGAAGAGTGTTCCCGTGAGCTGCATACCGTCGCCCGAGTCGCCCGAGAAACGGATTACGATGTCACGAACCTCTTTCGCATTAAGATTCTCCATTACTTAAAATCTATTTATTTGGTTTAGTTTCGTTTCACGCTTAAAGCTGTGCGATAAATCACGGCAAAGATATGCCATAAATCGTTTCGTTATCCTCCTAAGTATGACTTTTTTTGCTCTCGGCCAGATATACACCCACCAAAATCAGCGCCGTACCCACCACAGCCAGCAGTGTGATGCGTTCGTCGAGGATAAAATACGAGGCCACCATAGCCACTATGGGGTTAAGATATAGGTAGTTCGTGGCGTGTATGGCACCCAACTTCTCGAGCACTACATTCCACAGCCAATAGCAGATGAGCGAAGCCAAGATGCCCAAGAAGATCAGATTCCACGCCACGACGGATTGCGTTAGCACCTCCACGGCCAGCGTCGGCGGCTCCCACAGGAAGTAGGGCAATAGCGTCAGCACGCCGTAGAAGAAGACCTTGCGCGTGACCATCAGCGGGTGGTAGCGGCTGCCTACCTTTAGCACCACAATGCTGTAAATCACCCACATAATGGATGCCCCAAGCGTTAGGATGTCGCCCATCGGGTTGAGTTTCAGGATAAACTCGCCGTTGAAAACCACCAGCGCAACTCCTGCCATCGAGATCAGTGAGCAGAGGTATAATCGCCTATTTGCCCGCTCCTGACGGCTGATGAAATGCACGGCAAGGGTGGTTAGCAGGGGCGTAGCGGCGATGATGATCGCCACGTTAGATGCCTGCGTGAACATCAGGGCCGAGTTTTCCAGCAGGAAGTACATCGAGCCGCCCGTGATGCCCAGCACTACCATCAGTAGTTCGTCCTTCACGCTCTTGGCAAAGAGACCGCCACGCCAGAAGGGCAACATACAGATGTAGGCAATGAGGAAACGGATGGCCATAATCGTTGCGGGCGAGAGCCCATACTCGAGCAGAATCTTCGACGAGATGAAGGTTGAACCCCACACCACAGAGGTGAAGATTGCCGCCAAGTGATAGATCGTCTGGTGTCTCATCGTCGCTATCGAATGGAGTTCATACGGATGCTCGCTTTGACCAGTGCGATGGCGCGTATGCGGCTGATTTCGATCTCTTTATCGGCGTGATGGGGATTCTGGCTCACCAGACGGACGTAGCCCGCGCGATCCGATTTCTGGATATACTTCACCACGATGTACTCCTCGCCCTCGAGGTCGATCGAGAGCAGATACATATCGCCCCAGAAGATGTCGTCGATGTTGTGTAGCTGCTTGTACAGCACGATGTCGCCACTCTTCAGCAGCGGGTACATCGAGTCGCCCGAGACGTAGATCGCACCGTCGCACTTGGGCAGGTTGGGGATGTGGATGTAGTTGATGGGCTTGTTGTTGGTGCGGTCGTTAAATAGCGGCACAAGTCCAGCCGTGCCCTCGATCGAGTAGAGTGGCACGCTCTGCATCGGCAGCGAGTTGTCCGTTCGCAGATGGAACGAGGTGTACTCGGGCTCGGCGTTGAACATCTCGCCCTCGCCAGAGTCCAACCAATCGGGATTGACGTTCAAATCTTGAACTAATATATTTTTGTTGCGTGACGAGAGTCCGCACTTGCCTGTTTCGATCATCGAGAGGGCTGCTTTGCCGATGCCAAGTCGCTGAGCGAGCTGCTCTTGAGTCATCTTGAGGGCTTTGCGTATCAGCTTTATCCTGCTTTCGTTGGTCATACTATTAGAAAATTTTATATCAAATTTTTACGCTTAGGCGTGTTAAAATTCAATAATTGAACATATATTTACATCGCAAAGTTAAGCAATTTATTTTAATCGACAAACAATTTCAAGTTAAAAACAAATTTTCAGTTATGTACGAGATTTCATCCGAACTTTATCTTGAGGTGGCCCAGCAGCTCGCCGTCCGTTTTGGCGACGAGGGTTACTTCTCGGGCTCGATCGAGCTTGAGCATCGGGAGGCGGAGTGCCATCTGTGTCTCTCGGCGGTCATCTATCGCGAGCGTGTGCAGCTACCCGAGGGACGCACGGTGGAGCGTATCGCCGATGTGGTGCCCGTGTGGTGGGAGTTCCATACATTTATTAATGGCGTTGAGGTGCTGAACGACTTTTCGTTTGGCGAGGTAAGGGGTTATTTACGAAATTAGCGCACTATGAACGAGAAACCGACTTTTACAAATTTCGCCAAAACAGTCTATCCCTTTTTGGATCTTCGGGGCTTCCATTTGCATTATTATCGCTTGTTGCAGGCCTTTGCCGAGGGACGTATCCGCAAGCTGATGGTCTCGATGCCGCCGCAACACGGTAAGAGCGTGGGCGCCAGCACGTTGTTACCTGCTTATATATTGGGACTCAATCCCGATTTGCGAGTTGCCATTGCCTCCTACTCGGCTTCGTTGGCGAGCCGTTTTAATCGTCGTGTGCAGCGAATTATTGAGAGTTCCGAATACGGGCAAATGTTTCCTCAAACGCGCATTAAATCGGGTGGCCGTCCGCCCCAATATGTGCGCACCTCCGACGAGGTGGAGGTGGTCGATCACACGGGTGCCCTGATCTCGGTCGGACGCGAGGGCTCGCTCACAGGCAACCGTGTCGATTGCTTCATTCTGGACGACCTCTACAAAGATGCGTTAGAGGCCAATTCGCCCCTCATCCGCGAGAACTGCTGGGAGTGGTACACCTCGGTGGTGCGCACCCGTATGCACAATAGTTCGAGCGAGCTGATTGTCTTCACGCGCTGGCACGAGGAGGATCTGATCGGTGTGCTGCGCCAGATCGAGCCGTATGTCGAGGTGCGATGCTGGGCGGATGTCGAGCGTGCGCCCGAGGGGGCGTGGCTGTGCCTTAATCTCGAAGCGATCAAGACGGGCGAGAGCTGCGAGATAGATCCTCGTGAGGTGGGTGAGGCGCTGTGGCCCGAGCATCAGAGTGTCGAACTGCTCGAGATGAAACGTCGTCTTGATCCCGTGCGATTTGAGGCGATGTATCAGGGGCGTCCCTCGTCGCGTGGCGTCCTGCTCTACGGCGACGGCTTTGCCGAGTACGACACGTTGCCGAACGACATCGTGCGTCGCACCAACTACACCGACACGGCCGACACGGGCGACGACTACCTCTGCTAGATCAGCTATGGGGTCGATACCGACGGTGTGGTGTATGTTCTCGATGTGGTCTATTCGCGTGAGCCTATGGAGGTTACCGAGCAGCTGGTGGCCTCGATGCTCGTCGATTCCGACACCCGCTCGGCCCGTATCGAGAGCAACAATGGCGGTCGTGGTTTTGCCCGTTCGGTGCAGCGCCTTGCGCCCCGTGTCAAGGTGGAGTGGTTTCACCAGAGCGGCAACAAGGAGGCGCGCATCCTGTCGCACTCGGCCACGGCGATGCACATCATCCGTTTCCCACGCGGTTGGGCCCAGCGGTGGCCTGAACTCTACACCCATCTTACGACCTATCGCCGCGAGTTCCGCTCCAACCGTTGGCACGATGCCGCCGATGTGGTGACGGGAATTGTCGAGGTCGAGCAGCCCGAGGCTTGCCATCAGAAGCGTTGGCGAATGAAGTTTTTGTAATGGCAAATGAGGTGTAAATTTGGGGTTGCGTTACAATATAAAACCTGCCTAACTTGCGGTTAGGCAGGTTCTTCTATTTTAAGGAGATCGGGTGTTTTACTCACTCTTGAGCGAGGCGATCTTAGCGTCGAGCTCCTCCTTTAGAGTTGCGATCAACTCCTTGACGCTTACTATCTTATCCGTTCTCCAAGCGTTCGATCCCGCAAAGGCATAGCCGTTCTCCATCTTGCCCTTGAAGGCGTTGTAGAGCGCCAGCATAATGCAATAGGGCGAGTGCGTCACGTCGCACGTCTTGATGCAGTCGAACGGGCAGCTTTTGGGTTGTTTCAAGCCCTCCTTGACCTTCTGCAAGAAGTTGTTGTGGATAGCACGTCCAGGCATACCCACGGGGCTCTGAATGATCTCGATATCCTCCTGTTTCGCATTGAGATAGCTCTGCTTGAAGATCTCCGATGCGTCGCACTCCTCGGTGGTGACGAAGCGCGTACCCATCTGCACTGCGTCAGCTCCGAGAGCCATAATGTTGTGAATATCCTCGCCCGTGTAGATGCCGCCACCAGCAATCACGGGGATGTAACGGCCATTCTGCTCGCCGATTTCGCGTGCCGCAGCAACCACCTCGGGAACTATGGTCTCGAGCGAGTAGTCGGGGTCGCTGATCTGCTCGTGCGAGTAGCCCAAGTGGCCACCAGCCTTCGGTCCCTCGACCACCACAGCGTCGGGCACATAGCCGTACTCGCCGATCCAACGACGGCAGATAACCTTCAGCGCACGTGCCGACGATACGATCGGGGCGAGCTTCGTGGTCGAGTCCTCCTTGAGGAACGAGGGGAGGTTCAGCGGCAGACCTGCACCCGAAAAGATGATGTCGGCCTTCTCCTCGATCGAGGTGCGTACCATATCGGCAAAGTTGGTCAGCGCAACCATAATGTTCACGCCCACAATGCCCTTCGTGGCCTCGCGAGCCTTGCGCAGCTCCTGCTTCAGACCGTAGATGCTTGCCTCTTTGAAATCCTTGGAATATTCGTTATAAATTACGCCCAAGCCAGCCGATGAGATCACTCCCACACCACCAGCATTGGCTACGGCAGAGGCCAATCCCGAGAGTGAGATGCCTACGCCCATACCTCCTTGAACGATGGGTACTTTCGCCAAGAGGTCTCCGATTTTCAATGTCTTCATTTCTTTCTGTTTCTGAATATGTGCCTCCCGCCGATGCGCGGGTTTGACGATGACAAAAGTAATCAAATATTTCTAACAATATTCAAAAACGGAAATAAAATGTTTTATTTTATCTATTTTTGGAAATAAAAAAGCCTGCCAACTCGAATGTTAGGCAGGCTCTTTCTATGCGAATCTTCGTTCGGGACGAGGTCCTGTGACACTCCTGACCTCCCCGAAAAATCCTATAAAATCTCCTCCAATCGGGCTACGGGCGATACGTCCAAGTCGGAGATCATACCCTGCTGGTAGCGGTAGTAACCCGAGATGGCAATCATTGCTGCGTTGTCGGTCGTGAACTTCAACTCGGGGATGAATGTGCGCCATCCGCGACGACGTCCTGCCTCGGCCACAGCCTCACGCAGACCCGAGTTTGCCGACACACCACCCGCAATGGCTACGTCCTTGATACCGAGTGCTTTGGTTGCCTTGATCAACTTGTCGAGCAGGATGTCGATGATGGTCTTCTGCAACGATGCACACAAATCGGCCTTGTGCTTCTCGACAAAGTCTGCATCCTCGGCTACGCGGTCACGCAGCGTATAGAGGAACGAGGTCTTCAGTCCCGAGAACGAGTAGTCGAACTCGCCCTTGACGTGCGGCTTCGAGAAGGTGAATGCCGTGGCGTCGCCCTCCTTTGCCAGACGGTCAATCACGGGGCCACCCGGGTAGGGGAGTCCCATCACCTTGGCGCACTTGTCGAAGGCCTCGCCTGCGGCGTCGTCGATCGTGGTGCCGATGATCTCCATCTCGAGCGGCGACGACACCTTCACGATCTGCGTATGCCCGCCACTCACCAATAGGCAGAGGAAGGGGAACGAGGGGTGGGGCATTTCGCGGTCGGGCAGGTCGATGAAGTGCGAGAGGATGTGCCCCTGCAAGTGGTTCACCTCCACCATCGGAATGTTATTTGCAATCGACAATCCCTTGGCGAATGAGGTTCCGACCAACAGCGATCCCAGCAGGCCCGGACCACGGGTGAAGGCTATGGCATCGATCTTGTCGGCCCTGATTCCAGCCTCCTTCAGAGCGGTATCGACCACGGGGATGATGTTTTGCTGATGGGCTCGCGATGCCAATTCGGGTATCACGCCGCCATACTTGACGTGCACGGCCTGCGAGGCTATCACGTTCGACAGCAGCGTCGTATTGCGAATGACGGCGGCCGATGTGTCGTCACACGACGACTCTATGCCGAGAATAGTTATCTCCATAAGAGTGCTTTTAGGCGTTTTTTTTCTATTTTTAATAGAAAAATATTTACATTTGTAGGTTTAATGACCATTGTTGGATGCGCAAAGTTACGAAAATATTGTTAAAGGCACTATCAGTCACGCTATTGTTTCTGATATTTTGTCCTATTGCGCTCACTTTGATCGTCGATCTGCCCTCGGTGCAGAACTTTCTCATCGACCGCGCCACTACCCTCGTGTCGAAGTATCTCGATACCCGTGTAGAGATCGGTCACATCCGCTTGGGCGCACTCGGCAGCCTACGTCTGGACGATTTATATATCGAGGATCACCAGCAAGATACTCTCCTCTACGTCGGCCGCTTGAAGGTCTATCTCTCGAGCTTCGACGGTGGCCGCGGCCTCAGGCTGCGTAATGGCTCGATCGCCAATGCCCACCTTAATATCCGCGAAACGCCCGAGGGCGATATGAACATCAAGCAGGTCGTTGCACCCCTCTCACGTCGCGAGCGTGAGCCGAAGGGCAACTTCGTCCTCAGTGTGGAGGATGTACGATTGGAGAATATCAACCTCATCATCGAACAGCACGAACATCGTCACCCCTCGTACGGTATCGACTACGGCGATATGCACATCGAACACATCTCGGCCTTTGTCGATAACTTCATCCTCGATGGAAGCAGCGTTGGCGGTTATGTGCGCAACTTCTCGGCTATCGAACATTGCGGATTTATGGTGCAGAACTTCACGGGCCACTTTACGGTGGATAAGGGTGTGATCGACCTGCGCGATTTCGAGGTTATGGCCGAACATTCGGATGTGCGTCTGCCCTCGTTCCGACTCATCGGCGACGGGTGGGCCGATTATAAGGATTTCATCCACAACGTGCGTATCGAAGGCGAGGTCTATCACAGTACGGTATCTTCGTCCGACGTGGCTCACTTTGCACCCGCTATGGAGGATTGGGGTGTGATGGTGCGCGATGTGAGTGCCACGGTCGAGGGTACGGTGGCCGATATGATGGTTCGTGTGGATAATGCTTCGTTTGGCCAGAGCAGCTCGCTGCGAGGTGATGTGCGTCTGCGTGGATTGCCCGACGTGCGACGCTCGACGATGAACCTCGATCTGAAACGCCTTACCACCAACGAGGATGATGCTGCCCGTATGTTGGCTGGTATCACGGGCCGCCATCTGCCCGATCGGGTACTCTCGATGGCCAATGCTGCGGGCGAGATAATTGGCGCAGGCCGATTCGACGGCGGCTTCAATACATTCGATGCCGAGCTGCTGCTCACAACGCAGTCGGGTAACGCCACACTTCAGGCCGCACGTCGTCCGTTGGAGCGTGTTGAGGGCGAGGCACAACGCTCGTCGCTCACCGCCTCGGCCGATCTGCGTCATATGCAGTTGGGACACATCCTGCAAGCCCCTGCATTGGGCAACATAACCGCCACAGCCACCTTCGACGGCTACACCACCTCCAACTCCATTCACGGTCGCGTGAGGGGTGAGGCTGCGCAGTTGGAGTTCAACGATGCGACATATAGCGACGTCGAGTTCAACGGCCTTGTAGTCAATAAGAGCTTCTCGGGAAGTGTCAAGAGCAATCACTCGCCGCTGCAATTCACCCTCAGCGGATTGGCCGATATGAACTCTGTACGCCCGATCTACGACCTTAATCTCGATGTCAAGCAGGCTGACTTGCACGCTATGAATCTCAATCAGCGTGATTCGCTCTCGCTGCTCGACTTCCGTGCCGAGCTCTATGCCGTGGGCCGAACGCTCGACGATGTGAACGGCTCGCTCTCGATTGACGCAGCCCGCTATCGCTATAATGCCGATACCTTGCAGTCGGGCCCTATCCGCCTGACGGCCCGCAGTACCGACCAGCGTTCGTTGGCACTCACATCCGACTTTGCCGACGCTACCTTCACAGGCCCGACGAGCTATGCCGAGCTGTCGCGCTATCTGCGTGCGGCGATGGCCAAGTATCTGCCCGGCCTGAGCGCTAAGGAGGAGTACATCGGTGCCGACGATGTGGGCTACTCGGCCCTCTCGGTCAAGGTCAAGAATATCGACCCCCTGCTCGATGCCATCTCCGACGGTTTGCAGCTGGCACAGGGCTCGCAGCTCAACTTTGTGATGAACCCCGCCTCGAACCACATTATGTTGCGTGCCGAGTCGGACTATCTGGAGCGAGGTAAGCTGCTTGCAACCAAACTCAATATCAACGTCACCAATCAGGGCGACTCGCTGGCAATGTACCTCAATTCGGAGGATCTCTACTCGGGCATCCTGCATCTGCCTCACCTCTCGGTGATGGGTGGTGCTAAGCACAACCGAGTGTCGCTCTCGGCAGGTTTTGACGATATGGCCGACTCGCTGTCGGGTGTGGTGGCCCTAAGAGCCCATCTGCAACGTGTCGGGCCCAACAAAGCACCGCGTGTCGATGTGACGGTGCTGCCCGCCACAATCCGAGCCAATGGCCGCGACTGGAATATCACCTCCGACACCATCCGTCTGGACACGGCTCGCATCGAGGTGAACGACTTTGTGGTGCGTAGTGGCCAGCAGATGTTGCAGCTCGACGGTGTGGCCTCGCGCAATAGCGAGGATTCGCTCACGATGCGTATGCGCGACTTTGAACTCAACCCCTTTATGGGTTTTGCCCAGCGTATGGGCTACACGGTGAGTGGCCGAGGCAACGGCTCGGCGGCCATCAAGGCGGCGATGAATCGTGGCGAGATCACGGCCGACATAGCCATCGACTCTATGCGTGTGAACGAGACGGCGGTGGCACCCCTGCGTATTGTCTCGCGTTGGGATCTGGAGCGTCAGCGTGTGGGCGTGGAGATGAACAACGGGCTCAACGGCTCGAACATCGTGCGAGGATATTATGCCCCCACGTCGAACCGCTACTACGCCGAGGGTGTCTTTGCCAACCTGCCGATGGCTATGCTCGACCCGCTGTTGGTGAGTGTCGTATCATCGACCGAGGGACGTGCCGATGCCAAGCTCGAGATTCAGGGCGAGGGACGTATGGCCAAACTCAACGGCTCGGTCGAGGTTACGGACCTCTCGACGATGATCGACTTTACGCGCGTGCGATACAGCGTACCCAAGGCCACGGTGAAGGTCGAGAACAACCACTTCGTAGCCTCCAACGTGCGGGTGTTTGATGCCGAGCAGAATAGCGGTACGCTGACGATGGATCTCAGCCTCGACCACCTCTCGAACATCGCTTACGATATGCGTGTGGTACCGCGAGCTATGATTGCGCTGAACACCACTGCGCAGGACAACGACCTCTTCTACGGCAAGGTCTATGCCTCGGGTGTGGCCACCATCAAGGGTGATAAGAGTGGTACGGTGCTCGACATAGTGGGTACGACCGAGGGCAACTCGCAGTTCTTTATGCCTCTCTCGAGCAAGAGCGACGTCTCGTCGGCCGACTTTGTGGTCTTCGAGCAGCCCGGTATGGAGATCGACACTACGAACTACCTGTTGCGTAAGAAGATGGCCTTTGAACGTCGTTCGCGTCGATTGGCCTCGACCTCGGATAGCAATATGACCATCAACGTGGATGTTACGGCCACACCCGATACGGAGGTGCAGCTGGTGATCGACCCCACGGTGGGCGACATCATCCGCGGTCGCGGTAACGGAACACTCAATATGCGTATCGTGCCGAGTGCCAACGTGTTCGATATGTACGGCGACTACACCATCACCGAGGGTAGCTATCTCTTTACGCTGCAAAATATTATCAACAAGCGATTCGTTATTAATAGTGGATCGACCATACAGTGGACGGGTGATCCGTTGGATGCTCGACTGAATATCGACGCGGTGTATAAGCTCCGTGCCTCGTTGCAGCCGCTGCTCTCGTCCACAACGCTCGACAATGTGACCCGTGCCGTGCCTGTGGAGTGCATCATCAACCTCACGGAGCGACTCACAGCACCGACCGTTACGTTCGACATCAAGGTGCCCAACGCCGACTCGGAGATTCAGAACGCGGTGGCCAACCTGCTCAATAATCAGCAGTCGATCGCCACACAATTTATGTACCTGCTGGTGAGTGGCTCGTTCTACTCCGACTCCTCGACCTCGTCGAGCATCGGTGCTACGGCCTCGGCCACGACGGGTTTTGAGCTGCTGTCGAACCAGCTGAGCAACTGGCTCTCGAGCGACGACTATAACATCATTCTGCGCTACCGTCCTCGCTCGGAACTCACGAGCGACGAGATCGACTTCGGCTTCTCGAAGAGTCTGGTGAACGATCGCCTGCTTGTTGAGGTTGAGGGTAATTACTTGGTTGATAACCGTATGGCGCAGAGTAGCAATATGTCCAACTTTATGGGTGAGGCCTACATAACGTGGCTTATCGACCGTGCGGGCAACCTCAAACTGCGTGGCTTCACGCAGACCATCGACCGCTTCGACGAGAACCAGGGTCTGCAGGAGACGGGCGTTGGAATTTACTATCGTGAGGATTTCGACACTTGGTCGGATCTGAGGCGTCGCATCCGCGAGCGATTTATGGGCAAGCGGCGCCGTGCCGCATTGGAGGCCGAGGCCGAACGTGCCGACAGCCTTGCTGCCCTGAGGCGTGATTCGCTGGCCACAGCCACGGAGTCTGTGCCGCAACGCGACTCCACCGTCACAGTGCCCGCTGCGCAGCAAGACGCTTCGACGGCTCCACCGCAGGAGCCTATACAGCCAGTGCCCGAGGATGAGCGATAAGGGCGGACAAACGAAAAAAGTGTGCAAACAATGAAAAACTTAAATAAACTAAAGAAAAACAATTGATTATGATGGAACTTTTTCAGGCTGCCGAGGGTGCAGTCATTGCTGGTGAGGCCGCTGCTGCGGCAACTGATGTGACCCGTATGGGTCTTTGGGAGCTCTTTTTGAAGGGTGGTTGGCTGATGTGGCCGCTCTTGATTCTGGGCGGCATTACCGTATTTATCTTCGTCGAGCGCTATATGGCCATCCGCAAGGCGTCGGGCCTCGATATGAACTTTATGAACCGCATCCGCGACTACATCTCTGACGGTAAGATCCGTGCTGCGGTCGATCTCTGCCGCAAGACCAATACCCCCATCGCACGAATGATCGAGAAGGGTATCGAGCGCATCGGTCGTCCTATGAGCGACATCCAGACCGCCATCGAGAATGTGGCTAACCTCGAGGTGTCGAAGCTCGAGAA
>CAZWHN010000022.1:0-17068 GCA_964633635.1 uncultured Alistipes sp.
GCTCAAACAAGAAAAGACCTGCCTAACATTTTTAATTGTTAGACAGGCTCTTTTTCAAAAAACAGGGCCAACCCATCTGATCAGCCCTTGGCGCGATCATCTACGCTTGATCTCATCCCAAAACGAACGTAAAACCTTCGAGGCTACCGTATAGTAGTTGCGTAGAGAGTAAGCCACTTCGTAAACCGTGTCGAGGCGGTCGCGGATGTAATCGATCGAACGACGCACCGCCAGCAGGTAGATCAACCACGCCACTATGAGGAAGAAACCTCCCACCATAAGCGTTGCTCCAACTATCGTGCCCAGCACCTGACTAAGCCACGCTATGAGTGCCGTGATGAGCATCAGTGCCGCTATGGCCGCCGAGGCGGCGAAGAAGATCAGCGGTCGTATGATGCCGAGCGATTGTGGCCTTCTATCCTCCATAGTACGGTTCGTGAAGGGTGTTACTTTTCGTCGTTGCAGTGGCAGCGAATCTTCTCTGCCTCGTGATCAACGTAGTCGCGAATCTTTGTGCGTAACTCGGGGCCCGATTGCGGTGTTGTGAGCATTGTTACGACCGAGCCGACGAGCATACCTCCCAAAAATGAGGCCAAATTGCAGATACAAGAGTGTTTCATAGTACAAATTAATTTTTAGAATTCACCCGAAATGTTGCAAAATCCGCGCCATAACGACTATATTTGTCACAGATAAATCCGCAGCTGCGCTCTGCGTATCGTAACACGTTGTATATGAAAGAGGAGTTTGATCCATATCTTAAGAGCCGTACGGCGGCCTTCTCGGGGCGTCGTTCGTATCGTGGCGAGGCCGACGACGAGCTGCGCGAGCTGCTGCGGCTGCTCTACGCCCGTGGTGTGAGGCGTTTTCTGTGCGGTATGGCGTGGGGATTCGATCTGTCGGCAGGGACTTTGGTGGCCGAGCTTAAGGAGCGATACGAGGATGTGGAGCTGGTGGCCGTTGAGCCGTATGCCGATTTCCGTAGCCGCTTTCGGGGCGAGGATGCTGAGCTTTATGACCGTCTGCTGGCCATTGCCGACGAGAGGGTAGTGGTTGGCGAGGAGGATGCGGCGACGTATATGCGTCGCAACGATTTTTTGGTCGCCGAGGCCGCTCTGCTTGTAGCGTGGTGGGAGGGTGAGTTGCACGGCGGCACGGCCTACACTATTCGTCGGGCACGTCGTCGGCATCTCGAGGTGATAAATCTATTCCCCGACCCGCAACTTGAGATTGATTTTCAATAAAACATTCTTGTTATACAGGTTCTCAAAAAAAGAGGGCGCTAACCAAAAGTTAGCACCCTCTCTATTTAATCTAAACGTGTGATTACCACTCCAAAATCTTCTTGAAGTCGTAAGCCTCAGGATTCTCAACGTAAGCCTTTGCAGCCTCGTAATCCTCGGGGGTAACGTAGTGCAGGAGGTTGTTGATAACCTGCTGGATCTTGTCCGAGTTGATGTTTACGAGACGGGGAGGAATCTTGCCTGTGGTGGGATCCTGCAGATCCTTCAGGTAGAGAGGCGATACGAAACCATCCTGTGAGATGTAAACCATACAGCCAGTCTTACCCTCTGAGAAGAGCTTATAAACGCCCATACCCAGCTCCGAGCAGTAAACCAAGTCGTAAGCGATAGGAGTCTGGCAACGTACCTCGTAACCGATCTCAACGGGACGCGACTTAACCTTGAGCTTGAGCTCCTTGAGCTTGTTCTCCAACAGCTCGTTGAAGATGTTGGCTTTCGATACCTTACCCAGCTCGGGGTGACCGTGGTCGTCGTATGTAAAGTTGATGCCAGAGTTGCGGATCTCCTCGTCCGACAGAGCGTGGAATACACCCTCCGAAATCATAGCAACACCGTACTCGATACCCATAATCTTACGCTTGATGATTGACGATACGACGAGGTTCACAATCTTCTCGATGGTGATCTCGGTCTTGTTGAACATTTCGGGGATTACGATCATCGGGTAGTGGCAAGCCGAACCGATACCAAATGCGAGGTGACCAGCCGAACGACCCATAGCTGCAACTACAAACCAGTTGGCCGAGGTGCGAGCGTCGTTATATACGGCACGACCGATAACGGTACCACCCTCCTTAGCCGACTGATAGCCGAACGTGGGCGAGCCTGCGGGCAAGGGGAGGTCGTTGTCGATGGTCTTGGGAACGTGGATGTTGGCGATGGGGTACTGCTTAGCCTCGAGGAACTTAGCAATACGGTTAGCCGTAGAGGCGGTGTCATCGCCACCTACCGTAACGAGCAACTTCACGTTGTTGTCCTGGAAGAACGAGAGGTTGAAGTTCTCCTCGAAGTCCTTGTCGGTGGGCTTGAAACGGCTCATAGTCAGATACGAACCACCCTGATTGAAGATGAAGTCAGCTTTCACAAAATCCATATCCTCGTAACGGGGATTGGGGTTGAAAAGACCTGAATAACCGTAATGCAAACCGATTACGCGATAACCTTTGGCAAGGAATGTCTTAGCGACGCTGCCAACAACGGTGTTCATACCCGGCGCGGGGCCGCCACCAGTGAGAATAGCAATAGCCTCTTTCATTGTGTGTTATTTTGTTAATTAAGTTAATGTTTCGAAAACTCCCACAAAAATAATAAAAATAAACTTGATAACATATCTTTGCGCCTCTTTTTTTGTGTAGGTCTCTTTTTTTTGGTATATTTGCGTGATTATTATTCATTACAAAATGCGCAAATTTGATTACATAATTGTAGGTAGCGGACTTGCGGGGTTGTATGCGGCGTACAAGGCGTCGTTCAAAGGCAGTGTGGCAGTGATCACTAAGTCGTTCTTGCGAGAGAGTAATTCGTTCAACGCCCAAGGCGGAATCGCGGTCGTGACGGCCAGCGATGACGATCCGCAGATTCACAAATCCGACACCCTGATCGCAGGTCGCGGTTTGTGCGAAGATAGCGCGGTAGATATTCTGGTCAACGAAGGCCCCGATCGTATCTCGGAGATCATAGCCGAGGGTATGCGGTTCGACAGCGAGGGCGGTAGCCTCTCGCTCGGACTGGAGGGCGGTCACCACAAACGTCGAATCCTGCACGCAGGTGGTGACTCGACGGGTAAGTGGATCACCGAGTTTGTAATCTCAAAGGTCCTGCAACGGGACAATATCACCATATTTGAAAATACCACTCTGCTGGAGTTGCTCGTAAGCGGTGGCACCTGCTACGGTGTCAGATGCTGGAGCAGCAATCCGAGCCTTATGGCTGGTGGCGGCGACGAGGGTGCCGATGGCTCGCTGGCGGGCGATGAGGTGCTCATTTATGCCAGCCACGTCTTCCTCACTTCGGGGGGTGCTTCAGCGGCCTATGCCCGCACGACCAACCCCGAAACCACCATCGGCGACGGATTGGCCATTGCCTACAAGGCGGGTTGCCGCATCATCGATATGGAGTTCATCCAGTTCCACCCTTCGGCCCTCTACCTGAAGGATTCGCCCAAGGCAACGCTCATCAGCGAGGCTGTGCGAGGCGAGGGTGCCCACCTGCTGGGTAAGAATGGCAAACGATTTATGGTGCCCATCCACGAGCTGGCAGAGCTTGCTCCGCGCGATATTGTCGCTCGCTCGATATATAAGCAGATGCAGAAGGACCAGATGCCTTACGTCACGCTGTCGCTCAGCCATCTCGACTCGGAGACCATCCTTAAGCGCTTCCCTGCCATCAATGCCAAGTGCCGCGAGGCGGGCTACGACCTCACGCACGAGATCCCCGTAGCACCTGCGGCTCACTATACGGTGGGCGGTGTTGCCTCGAACCACGACGGTCGCACCGACATCAAGCGTCTGTACGCCTGCGGCGAGATTGCTGCAACGGGTATTATGGGTGCTAACCGCCTGGCCTCGAATTCGCTTATCGAGTGTCTGGTCTTTGCCAACCGTGCGGTCGAGGATTCGGCTAAGGTGGGCGAGCAGATGGCCTTCGTCGATTTCGATAAGGAGTATCGTATGGACCTTGCCAACCGCGAGAGCTATATCGAGCTCAAGCAGGCCGTCTCGAATATCCTTAACACCCACGCCGGCATTGTCCGTAGCGAGGAGGGGCTCACCGAAGGTTTGCGTAAGGTGGAGGCTCTCGGCCTTCAGATCAAGCAGCGTCAGGCCGAGCGAGGTGATGCTGACCGCGAGTTCTACCTCGAGGCGTCGCGTCGCCTGTTGTGCGTGGCACGCCTGATTATGTCGCCCGCATTGCAGCGTCGTGAGAGCCGCGGCGGACATTACCGCGAGGATTACCCCTGCACGGACGAGTCGTATGCTCTGCACTCGGTACAGCAGCGTGGCGAGCAGATCACCACGGCGGCGGTGAATGGCGACTTCTTCAATTTTTAGCGAATAAACAAAAACAATAGAGATATGCAGTACGAAAATCTGATCAACAAACTGATCGACCTCGGTATCGAGGAGGATATCAATACGGGTGACATCACCACCGAATCAATCATCCCCGCCACGATGAATGCCGTGGCCACAATGACCGCCAAGCAGGAGGGTGTTGTGTCGGGTATCGAGATCGTGAAGATGGTGTATGATCGTTTCCAGAGCGATGTGGTCTTCACACCTTATTTCAATAATGGCGACAAGGTGCAGAAGGGCGACGTAATCCTTAAGATCGAGGCCTCTTATTCCACGTTGCTGCGTGGCGAGCGTCTTTCGCTCAACATCTTCCAGCGTATGTGTGGTATCGCAACCGAAACGGCAAGATATGTGTGTGAGTTGAAGGATACGCACACCGAGCTGCTCGACACTCGCAAGACCGCCCCGGGCCTGCGCGTGCTGGACAAGATGGCCGTGAAGGATGGCGGTGGCACCAACCACCGTATGGGTCTCTACGATATGGCTATGATCAAGGACAACCACATCAAGATGGCGGGCGGCATCACCAAGGCCGTTGAGCAGGTGCGTGGCCAGATCGCTCCCGAGATCAAGATCGAGGTTGAGACCACCACTCTCGACGAGGTTCGTGAGGCTATCGCCGCAGGTGCCGACATCATTATGCTCGACAATATGGACAACGCCACAATGACCGAGGCTGTGTCGATCATCAACGCCGCCCAGAAGGGCATCAAGACCGAGGCGTCGGGCAATATGAGCATCCCGCGTCTGAAGGAGGTGGCCGCTACGGGTGTCGATTACATCAGCGTAGGTGCGCTCACCCACACGGTTAAGGCTATGGATATCAGTATGAATATCCAGGTTGAGAAGTGTTAATGTAAATTTACGAATTATGACAAATAGTTCACTCACGCAGCGAATTCTCGAGCTGAAGAAGCAGAAGGGTGCCGTCATTCTGGCTCACTACTACACCACCGCAGAGGTGCAGGCCGTAGCCGATTTTTTGGGCGACTCGTTGGCGCTGTCGGTCAAGGCACGCGACATCGACGCCCCGATCATCCTCTTTGCTGGCGTGAATTTTATGGCCGAAACGGCTAAGGTGCTGGCACCGCAGAAGAAGGTGTTGCTGCCCGTTCCCGAGGCTGGCTGCTCGCTTGCCGAATCGTGCGATGCGGCCGACTTTGCAGCCTTCAAGGCCAAGTATCCCGACCATAAGGTCGTTTCGTATGTCAACACCTCGGTGGGCGTGAAGGCGCTGACCGATGTATGCTGTACCTCGTCGAATGCCTTGCAGGTGGTGAGCAGTATCCCTGCCGATGAGCCCATCATCTTCGCTCCCGACCGCAATCTTGGCGCATACATCCAGAAGCTGACGGGCCGCGAGAATATGATCCTGTGGGATGGCGCTTGCACCGTTCACGAGGAGTTTTCATTGGAGAAGATCCTCCAACTCAAGGCCGAGCATCCCGAGGCTAAGGTGGTGGTACACCCCGAGTGCCGTGCCTATATCGTCGAGGTGGCCGACTATGTTGGCTCGACGGCTGGCATTTTGGAGTATTGCGGCAAAAGTGAGGCTACGGAGTTCATCGTGGTGACCGAGGCTGGAATTCTGGCCGAGATGCGCAAGCGCTACCCCGAGAAGAACTTCATCCCCGCACCGCCCATCGACTCGACGTGTGGTTGCAACGAGTGCCGCTATATGAAGATGGTAACCTTAGAGAAGATCGCCGAGTGTCTCGAGACGGAGTCGCCCGAGGTTGTGCTCGACGAGCAGGTGCGTCAGGCGGCCGAGCGTTCGATATTGAATATGGTAGCAATACGATAACACGATTCCTCTGCGGCCTCGGCTGCAGAGGAGATAACTTTTATAAATAGATGAAAAACATAACCGCTAATGTAAAATATATTGGTGTCGATGACACCGATCTGGATCTCTTCGAGAGCCAGTATATTATCCCTAATGGCATTTCGTATAACTCGTATCTTATCCTCGATCAGAAGGTCGCCGTGATGGATTCGGTTGATACCCGCAAGGATGAGCAGTGGTTTGCTCTCTTGGACGAGGCGCTCGAGGGCCGTAAGCCCGATTACCTCGTAGTGCAGCATATGGAGCCCGACCACGCAGGTAGCATCGCAGCTTTCGTTGAGCGCTATCCCGAGGCTACGATCGTCGCTTCGGCGCGTGCCGTGCAGATGTTGCCGCAGTTCTTCGAGGATGCCGACTTTGAGGGCCGCACGTTGAGCGTGGGCGAGGGCGATAAGCTCGATTTGGGCGGTCGCACGTTGCAGTTCTTTATGGCGCCGATGGTGCATTGGCCCGAGGTGATGGTGACCTACGATCAGAAGGATAAGATCCTCTTCTCTGCCGATGGCTTTGGTAAGTTCGGTGCGTTGTGCAACGACGAGGAGTGGGCTTGCGAGGCTCGCCGTTACTACTTCAACATCTGCGGAAAGTATGGCGCACAGGTGCAGGCTCTTCTGAAGAAGGCCGCTACGCTCGACATCGAGCATATCTGCCCCCTGCACGGCCCCGTGTTGAGCGAGAATTTGGGCTATTACATAGGCCTTTACGACACTTGGAGCAGTTATGGTGTCGAGACCGAGGGTATTTTCATTGCCTACGCCTCGATCCACGGCGGTACGGCTGCCGTGGCGCATAAGTTGGCTGAGATTCTGCGCGAGAAGGGCGCTCCGAAGGTGTCGGTGGCCGACCTAAGCCGTGACGATATGGCCGAGGCCATCGAGGATGCCTTCCGTATGGATCGTCTGGTTGTGGCAGCTGCGTCGTACGATGGCGGTGTATTCCCCGTGATGCACGACTTCCTGCACCACTTGCAGATCAAGGCCTACCAGAAGCGTCGTGTCGGAATCATCGAGAATGGTTCGTGGGCACCCTGTGCTGGCCGAGTGATGCGTGGTATGCTGGAGCAGATGAAGCAGATCGAGATCGTCGAGCCGATGGTCACCATCCGCTCGCGTATGAAGCAGAGCGATCTCTCGGCGTTGGAGGCTCTGGCCGATGCGATGTTGCAATAGAGGCTAACGGACAAAACCGTTGCGTCAAGTGCGGCTTACCCTAATACTGTAAAAATAACCCTAAAACAGCCTAAATATGAAGAAGATTCTATCCTTTGCACTGCTTGCAGCTGCTGTGGTGCTGTCGGCTTGTTCGACAAAGCGCGAGGTGGGCATCCAGCTCTATTCGATTCATCAGGACTCGCAGCAGATCGAGGCCTCGCTCGAGCGTCTGGCCCAGATCGGCTACACCACGGTCGAGACTCTCAACGGAGGTGGCGACCCCAACTGCTTCGGTATGACCCCTGCCGAGTTCAAGGCTGCGTGCGATAGGGTGGGACTTACTATCACCTCTACCCACGCTGCCATTCAGCGTGACCCCGCCAATGAGGCCGCCACGATGGAGCGTTGGCATAAGCTCTTCGACGGCTTGCGCACGATGGGTGCCAAGTATTGCATTATGCCTGGCTACTCGTTCGGCTCGACTCTTGCCGAGGTGAAGGCGAGCTGCGACTACTGCAACCGCGTGGGCGCTTTGGCCAAGGAGTATGGATTGAAGCTCGGTTACCATAACCACGCTGGCGACTTTGTGAAGGTTGAGGGCGAGCTGCTGCTCGACTATGTGCTCGATAACACCGATCCCGAGCTCTTCCTCTTGCAGCTCGATGTATATAATATGGGCGGCAATGATCCGATGTACTATTTAGAAAAGTATGCCGATCGCGTGCGCCTGCTCCACGTTAAGGATGAGCGCGAGCTGGGTCGTAGTGGCCAGATCGACTTCGAGACCATCTTCAAGACCTACTACGCCAATGGCTACAAGGATTACTACGTCGAGTACGAGCTCCCGTTCCGCATTGGCGAGGATGAGGCCGAGAACGAGCGCAACCTGCGTGAGTTGTGGAATGGCCTTAAGGCGTGCTACGACTATGTGGCCACCGCACCCTTTGTTAAGTAAATATCCGCATATAACTTCTACTCAAAAAGAGGGTGCCGACATTTTTTGTTAGGCATCCTCTTTCTTTTGTCTGATTTGGGCATTGAAGTTATCAGTGGGGTAAATTCGCAGCGAGAAAGAGTCGGATTATGCGTAAAATTTAGTAACTTTGCATCCGTTCGTTGATACAAATCGAGTGTTTATGGAGGAACTTATTGCATCATACAATACATTCCTGTGGGTAATGGCCGCTGTGGCGGTGGTGGTATTTGTGGCTCTGCAGTTCTTTGAGGCGGGCTACGGCTACCTCTTCGATCGTCGCTACGGGCCTCCCGTGCCTAACAAAGTGGGCTGGGTGCTGATGGAGTCGCCTGTGTTTGTGGCGATGTGTGTACTGTGGTGGCTGTCGGATCGTCAGTGGGATGTGGTGCCGTTGGTGCTGTTCGCGATGTTTCAGCTGCACTACTTCCAGCGCTCGTTCATCTTCCCGATGCTGATGCGCGGCCGCTCGAAGATGCCACTCGGTATTGTGTTGATGGGTATGATCTTCAACACGCTCAACGCGCTGATGCAGGGCGGTTGGATTTTCTACCTCTCGCCGTCGGATTACTATGCCGATTGGTTCTCGCAGCCCTTCATCTATGTGGGCGCAGCCATTTTCTTTGCGGGTATGCTGATCAACTTGCAGGCCGATTACATCATCCGCCATCTGCGCAAGGAGGGCGACACACGCCACTATATCCCCCGTGGCGGTATGTTCCGCTACGTCTCGTCGGCCAACTACTTTGGCGAATTGGTCGAGTGGACGGGCTTCGCCATTGCGTCGTGGTCGTGGGCAGGAGCGGTCTTTGTGCTGTGGACCTTCGCCAATTTGGCACCCCGCTCGGCATCGCTATATAAGCGTTATGAGCAGGAGTTCGGCGAGGAGTTCTGTGCGCTGGGGCGTAAGCGAATAATTCCCTTTATTTATTAGAAAAACTACCTACAATGAGAGATATAAAAGATTCAAAACTCTTTACGCCCTATCAGATGGGCCCCGTCACCCTGCGCAACCGCACCATCCGTTCGGCAGCGTTCGAGTCGATGGGTAAGGATTTCGGTCCTACTGAGGCACTGAAGGATTACCACGTCAGCGTGGCACGCGGAGGTGTGGGTATGACTACATTGGCCTACGCATCGGTCAATCGCAGCGGTATCTCGTTCAATTCGCAGCTTTGGTTGCGCGACGAGATTGTCCCCGCACTGCGCGATATTACCGACGCCGTACACCGCGAGGGTGCTGCTGTGGGCATACAGATAGGCCATTGCGGAAATATGACCCATTGGGAGACGGCGGGATGCTTTCCCGTCTCGGCTTCGAACGGCTTTAACCTCTACTCGCCCACGTTCCATCGTCGCCTTAAGCCGAAGGAGTTGGTCGAGATGGCGAAGGATTTTGGTCGTGCTGTGCGTACGGCTCACAATGCCGGCTTCGACAGTGTGGAGGTACACGCTGGCCACGGCTATCTCATCTCGCAGTTCCTCTCGCCCTGGACCAACCGTCGTCGTGACGAGTTTGGCGGCTCGCTCGAGAACCGTATGCGATTTATGAATATGTGTCTGGAGGAGGTGATGGCGGAGGCAGCACGCTGCAATATGGCTGTGCTGGTGAAGCACAATATGGAGGATGGCTTCAAGGGTGGTATCGAGGTGCCCGAGTCGATCGAGATTGCCAAGCAGATCGAGCGCTTCGGCGTTCACGGCATTGTCCTCTCGTCGGGCTTCGTGTCGCGTGCCCCGATGGCGGTGATGCGTGGCCGCATCCCGACCAAAACGATGGGTTATTATATGGGTTGGAACGAGTGGCTGCAGAAGATCGTCGTTTCGCTCTTCGGTCAGTGGATGATCAAGCAGTACGACTTCGAGGAGTGCTTCTTTTTGGAGAATGCCCGTAAGTTCCGTGCCGAGTTGAAGGGGCCGCTGGTCTATGTCGGAGGATTGGTTTCGCGCGAGGGCGTGGAGCGAGTCTTAGACGAGGGCTTCGAGATGGTGCAGATGGCGCGCGCGCTGATCAACGACCCTGCGTTTGTGAATAAGATGAAGGCGGGCGATGGCGCAACTCGTTCGGGCTGTGACCATAAGGATTACTGCATCGCTCGAATGTACTCGGTCGATATGAAGTGTTGTCACCACTGCGATAATCTTCCCAAGGTTATCCGCAAAGAGCTTGGCCTGTAATATGCGTCTGGGAGAGGTTTTGTCGGGTTCACGTACCGCACTCGTGACGGGTGCCTCGAAGGGTATTGGTCGTTGCTATGCCTTGCAACTGGCCGATTTGGGCTATAACGTGCTGATGATCGCTTCGGGCAAGGATGATCTACTGCTTGCGGCCGAGGAGGTTGGGCGAGTGAACGATAAGGTGTGGGTGCGTACGCTCGTCAAGGATATGGCCACCCCGACGGCTGCCGAGGAACTCTTCGCGTGGACCGAGGGGGAGGGTATCAAGGTCGATGTGTTGATCAACAACGCGGGCATCTTCTCCTTCTGCGATATACTCTCGACCCCCGTCGAGCGCATCCAGCGAATGATCTACCTGCACGACATCACAGCGACGCTGATGTGCCGCCTATACGCTGCCGATATGATCGAGCGTGGGGGAGGTCGTATTCTCAATATGTCCTCATTCTCGATCTGGATGCCATACCCGGGATTGTCGCTGTATAGCGCCAGCAAAGCCTATCTGAAGAGTTTCTCGGTGGCATTCTCGAAGGAGGTAGAGGCGAAGGGCGTGACCGTGACGGCCATCTGCCCTGCGGGTATTGCGACCGATCTGTATGGTCTCTCGCCCCGCTTGCAGCGTTTTGGCCTGAAGACGGGTATATTGATGTCGCCCGAGAGCTGTGCCCGACGTTCGCTACGCGGGATGTTCCGCGGGCAGCGATGCAAGGTGCCCGATTGGTGGTTTAGGCTCTTTATTCCCATCTGTCAGCTGGTCAGCGGCCCCGTGATGCGATGGCTTAGGAATTTCACGATGCAGTTCCAGAAGTAGGGGAGTTTATGGGGAGGATTTTGTGGCGTGGAGAAAGGTGAAATAAATACGTCATCCCCTTTAGTATCAGCGAGTTACTTAAAACAAATGTAGATTTCATTCATCTCCGCAGGTATGCAAGACCAGTATCACTCGGCGACCCGTGTGCGAAAATGTGGAATGATATAAAAAAGAGCCTGTCTAATATCGAAGACAGGCTCTTTTTATGCATAAAACTATTTTTTAATCACCGTAACGTTCATTGCCTGCTGGCCCTTCTCGTTACTTCCAATCTCGAACTCGACACGCTGACCCTCGGTCAGAGCCTTGAAACCATCGGCCACGATCCCCGTGTAGTGGACGAAGACCTCGCGCCCCTCCTCCGTAAGGATAAATCCGTAGCCCTTCTTACTGTCGAACCACTTCACTTTGCCAATCATAGTAGTACTCTTTAATGTAGGTTGATAACTCTTGCTACCAAAGATACACATAATTATTGAGAATACAATGATATGTGGTGATTTTTTGTGGGAAAGATATGTGCCGAGGGGGCTGCGAGCAGCACTTAAAGCGTATAAACAAAAAAAGGGTAAGCTACTCATATCGCACCGCTACAACCCAATACCCTTGCTTGCTTCCACACCTGGGGGATTCTCGGGGAGCTGGTCGTATAAGACTTACCCGGGCACAAAGGTAGGAAATTTTTGATAACAAACAAAAAGTCGTGCCGAAAAAAGAGATTTTTTTCATTTTGCAGTTTGGCGCGTAAATAGTATATTTGTAATTCGATAACCAAATAAGTGTATGAAAAAGATTCTGATATGGATATTTGTCGCTGCGGTGGCCATTGGCGGTGCTGTGGCAACGTGGGGCATAATTTCGTTCAAGGGCAACGCCGTGGTGCAGCAAAAGGAGCTTTATATCTCGCGTAGCACCGATTACGAGGCGTTGATGGACTCGCTGAAGCCCTCAATCAAACACCACCTCGCCTTCGACCTCTATGCCGAGCGCCTTAACCTGAAGGAGTCGTACAAGGTGGGCCACTACGTTGTGGAGGATGGTATGAACGTCATCGAGATCGTGCGAATGATAAAGCTGGGTCTGCAGACTCCCGTCAATGTGACGATGAATAATGTGAAGATCCCCGCCCAGCTGGCTGGCAAGTTGGCTCCGCAACTCGAGGCCGACTCGGTGGAACTGGTCAAGGTATTAACGGATAAGGAGCTGGCGCGTGAGTTGGGCTTCGATTCGCCGCTGACGATGTTCTCGATCTTTCTGCCCAATACCTACGAGTTTTATTGGACTGTTTCGCCGCGCGACTTTGTCGATCGAATGTACAAGGAGTATAAACGATTCTGGGAAGGCGCACGCGACGAGAAGCTCAAGCGCACGGGGCTCAACCGTGTAGAGGCTGCGACGTTAGCCTCGATCGTATATGAGGAGACTCGCAAGGTGGACGAGATGCCTCGCGTGGCGGGTGTCTATATGAATCGTCTGCGCACGGGTATGCCTCTTCAGGCCGATCCGACGATCAAGTATGCGATGCAGGACTTTGGCCTTCGTCGCATCCTGAATCGCCATCTGAAGACCCCCTCGCCCTACAACACCTATCTGAATCGAGGTCTGCCACCCTCGCCGATATGTATGCCGAGCATCGAGGCTATCGACGCTGTGCTGAACTTCGAGAAGCACGACTATGTCTTCTTCTGTGCACGTCCT
This sequence comes from uncultured Alistipes sp., assembly GCA_964633635.1. Taxonomy (GTDB): domain Bacteria; phylum Bacteroidota; class Bacteroidia; order Bacteroidales; family Rikenellaceae; genus Alistipes. The sequence goes on from CAZWHN010000022.1 coordinate 13,036, forward strand.
ACCTTCGATGGCTACCATAACTTCGCCAAGACCTACGCGGAGCATCTGCGTAATGCGCGAGCATATCAGTCGGAGTTGAATAAACGCAATATCAAGAAATAACCTTCGTAACGATGAAAATCACCCTTCTGGGCCCTGCACACCCCTATCGTGGCGGTTTGGCTTCGATTATCGAGACTATGGCACGCGAGTATCAGCGCCGTGGCCACGAGGTGCGTATCTATACCTTCACGGTGCAGTACCCCGAGTTGTTGTTCCCGGGCAAGACGCAGTATGTCGAGTCGCCTGCGCCTGCGGATCTGCACATCGAACGGGTGATGAGTACGGTCAATCCGCTGAATTGGGTCAGCCTTGGCCTTCGACTTAAGCGCGAGCGACCCGACGTGGTGGTGATGAAGTATTGGACTCCATTTATGGCTCCCTGCTTTGGTACCATCGCCCGCATCACCCGCGCTAATGGCCATACGAAGTTCATCTGCCAGATCGACAACGTCGAGCCGCACGAGAGCCACATCATCGACCGCCCGTGCAATAGCTACTACCTAAAGGCCGTGGATGGATTTGTGCATATGTCGGAGCAGGTGCACAGCGAGCTGCGAGCCTATACGCAGGCGCTGTCGCTCTACTCGCCACATCCGATGTTCGAGAACTTCGGTGAGGCTGTCGATCGAGCCGAGGCGTGCCGACGCATAGGCATCGACGCCGAGTGCGATTATACGCTCTTTTTCGGCCTTATACGCGACTACAAGGGGCTGGATCTGCTTCTTCGGGCGTGGCGGCAGTGGATGCCCGAGGGACGGCGATTGCTCATTGCTGGCGAGTTCTACGCTTCGCGTGAGAAGTATGTGGGGCTGATCGAGGAGCTGGGACTCAGCGATAGGGTAGTGCTGCACGATAGGTTCATTGCCGACGAGGATGTACGCTACTACTTTTCGGCTGCCGATCTGCTGGTGTTGCCGTATCGCACCGCTACGCAGAGTGGCGTGACGCAGATTGCGTATAACTTCTCGTTGCCGATGATCGTAACGCGGGTGGGTGGTCTGCCCGAGATCGTGCGTGACGATGTGGTGGGATTGGTGTGCGAGCCTACGTCTGACTCTATCGCCGATGCTCTGCGACGAGCCTACGAGGGCGAGACCTTGAAACGACTGAAGGCGAACTTTGCGGAGGAGCGCAAGCGATTCTCGTGGGGTGCGATGTGCGATAAGATCTTGGAGGTGTACGAGGAGGTGAAATAAAAAAAGCAGCCCTTTGGACTGCTTTCTGTTGTGGGAGTTGACGGATTCGAACCGCCGACCCTCTGCTTGTAAGGCAGATGCTCTGAACCAGCTGAGCTAAACTCCCTCTGCGCCTGAACAAGGACTTGAACCTAGGACCCCATGATTAACAGTCATGTGCTCTAACCAACTGAGCTATTCAGGCATTTTGTTAAGAACTCGTTGCTCCCGTTTTGTGAGTGCAAATATAAGACACTTTTTTTTATTGTGCAAGAAAAATCGAAAAAAAATTAAAAAAATGTAACTTTGCACCTGTTATGAGGAATATACCATATTATATAATAGTTTTTCTGGCCCTCGTGCTTGCTCCCGTAGCTTCGCTCAGGGCTCAGGGTGGCGGCTCGGGTGCGCAGACGATTGTCTTCGAGGAGCCGGAGTGGAATTTTGGCGATGTGGCCGAGGATGGCGGCAAGGTGGAGCACACCTTCACCTTCACAAATCGTGGCTCGAAGCCCGTGGTGGTGCTCGACGTTGTGACGGGATGCGGCTGCACCACGCCCAGCTACTCGCGTCAGCCCGTGCTTTCGGGTGCCAAAGGCGAGATCAAGGTGACGTTCGACCCGATGAATCGCCCAGGTAAGTTCGTCAAGGGAGTCTCGATCCTCACTTCGGCGTCGCAGTCGCCCATCACCCTCTCGATGCAGGGCAATGTCATCCCCCGCAAGAAGAGTGTCGAGGAGCTCTACCCCTTCGATATGGGCGGCGGGGTGCGTCTTTCGTCCAATTTTGTCACCTTCGCCTACGTTGGTCGAGGCGAGCGGGTGGCCGAGCCGATCGGGTGGATCAACACCTCTTCGCGTGATGCCACCTTCCGTGTGCAAACGAAGGAGTCGAGCGGACTTCTGAAGGTAGATGCCCCGCAGACGATGAAGGCGGGTGCCAAGGGCGAGTTCGATGTCTCTTACACGATCGCACATACGAGCACGCGATATGGTACGCTGAGCGATGTGCTGGATGTGGTGGTAAATGGTCGTGTGGCACGTCATCTGTTCACCGTGAGTGCCGTTGCGGTGGATAAATTTGATAGCGCTCCCGACGATATTATGATCCCAAGTGGTGAATTATCGAAAAAATTTATTAAATTTGGCGACACAAAACGAGGTGAAACCGTGGTTGATGCCACCGTGGAGCTTGTGAATGATGGCGGAACGGATCTGATTATCAGGGTGGTAGAGTGGCAGAATAAGGCGCTCAGTTGCTCGCTTAAGGCGGGTGATAGAGTGAAAGCAGGTGGCCGCGTAGCCATCCGTTTATCGCTCGATAGCTCGGTTTGTGACTATGGTTTGTGGGTCGATCGCTTAAAAATTATTACCAACGATCCCGCCCGCCCAATGCATAGCCTGCGCGTCACGGCAATCGTGGTGGAGTAGGCTCCAATGAGAGAAAGTTAGGAGAAGTTAGGAAATAGAGAATGAGCCCTTGGGGCTTCAATTGCTTATGTTCAAAATTGTAGAGAAAAGAGCGCTTGCCGATAACATCTATCAGCTGCGCATCGAGGCTCCGCGTGTAGCACAGAGTGCTTTGCCCGGTCAGTTCGTCATCGTCCGTGTGGACGACAAGGGCGAGCGTGTGCCTCTCACCATTGCCGATTATGACACCACCGACGGCACGGTAACAATCGTAATTCAAACTATTGGCGTTTCGACCCGCAAGTTGTGTGCTCTCAGCGAGGGCGACTCGATCGCCGACTTCGCTGGCCCGCTGGGCAACCCTTCGGAGTTCATCCACCTCTCAGAGGAGGAGCTGCGTAGCCGTCGCTTCCTCTTCGTTGCAGGTGGCGTGGGCACTGCTCCCGTATATCCGCAGGTGAAGTGGCTGCACGAACACGGTGCTAAGGTCGATGTGATCATCGGAGCAAAGAGCGCCTCGATGCTTATCTACACCGAGCAGATGGAGCGTGTGTGCGACAACCTTTACATCGCCACCGATGACGGTTCGTGCGGATTCAAGGGTATGGTGACCGCCAAGATCAAGGATCTGATCGACGTCGAGGGTAAGTCGTACGACGAGTGTGTGGCAATCGGCCCGATGATTATGATGAAGTTCGTGACACTCACCATGCGAGAGTACTCGCTGCCGACCACCGTGTCGCTCAATGCCCTTATGGTCGATGGTACGGGTATGTGCGGTGCGTGCCGTGTGAGTGTGGATGGACGCACACTCTTCACCTGTGTCGATGGACCCGAGTTCGATGGCCATAAGGTCGATTTCGACGAGGCTATGCGCCGTCAGTCGATGTATCGCTGTCAGGAGGGCGAGGCCGCCGATAAACATAATAATCAATGTAACTGTTTTTAACGACTATGGCAAATAAAATTCCCCGTGTGCCTGTCCGCGAGCAAGATCCCGCGGTGCGTGCCACCAATTTTGAAGAGGTGTGCTATGGTTATAACCTCGAGGAGGCTTTGTTGGAGGCCTCGCGTTGTTTGAATTGTAAGAATCCGCGCTGCGTGGCGGCGTGTCCCGTAAATATCAACATTCCCGCATTCATCCACTCTCTGAGCGAGGGCGACTTCGCCTCAGCGTCGGCCATCATCGCCGAGGATAGCTCGCTGCCGAGCATCTGCGGACGTGTATGCCCGCAGGAGACCCAGTGTGAGGGCTCGTGCATCTTGGGTATCAAGGGCGAGCCGGTGGCTATCGGTAAGTTGGAGCGTTTCGTGGGCGATTGGACCCTCGACAATGCTGGCAAGACAAAGGTTGAGATCACCCCCAACGGCAAGAAGGTGGCCGTCATCGGTAGCGGTCCCTCGGGT
>CAZWHN010000023.1:0-16566 GCA_964633635.1 uncultured Alistipes sp.
TTGCTCCATTGCAGGGTCACGGCATACCACGCCGCGAGAGCGACGGTTGCCACCCACTTTGCGCACTCCTTCAGGCGGACACGCCCCTTACGATGGTAGTAACGGGCACGACGCAACTGGCTCACACCCACGTTGTAACTCAAGCGACGCAGGTAGTCGATGGTGAGCTTCTCGGCGGGGATGATGTGGTACATAACCGCCTCGGGGACATAGTAATACTTCGCCTCGGCGATCTGCAGACGCTCGAACAGGTCGCTCTCCTCGCCTCCAACTAACGACTCGCCCACATATCCGAGCGAGGTGTCAAACACTCCATAGCGACGCACAGCACTGCGACGGATGGCCATATTGCCACCTCCTGGCACACGACCTCGAGGGAACTCGCACACCTCGTCGCCAAAGTGCATCGTGTTGGCTATCGGGCGCTCGGTGTATCGGCTCATCCAGCGGGGACGCCCCGTGGGATACTCCGCCACGATGGGACCACCCGCAGCCTGCGCCTCGGGCTTCGAGTCAAACAGACGTATGTAGGCCGCAATGAAGTCGGGAGCTATGCGCTCGTCGTCATCGACGATGGCCACATACTCGCCCTCGCTCTCGCGGATACCACGGTTGCGGGCATAGGAAAGGCCCTGATTGGTCTCTTCGACCATACGGATGTTGTATTCTGGATGGCGAGCCGCAAAGTCGGCAAAGCGTGCGGCGGTGTCGTCGGTCGAGTTGTTATTGACCACCACACACTCCCACTCGCTGCGTGGAGCGGTCTGTGCGACAACCGATTCGAGCAGTGTCAGCAGCGACGCAGAGCGGTTGAAGGTGGCGATTACAAGCGAAAGTCTTACCATAAAAAATCTCTCTTATAGTGCAAATATAGTAATTTCGGGCGATATTATGCACCCCGCGATGCGATCTTTTCGCATATTTAGCCAGTGTTTGATATGTTTTGCGTATCTTTGCGGGACTTAAAACCGATATTATGAGCAACAATCAAACCGCAAAACAACCCACACCTCTGATGTCACTCGTGCCGTTGGCAACGCTTGTGCTATTTCTCGCCATCTCGATCAAGTTATACGGTGGCGACGCCATAGCGGGCGGTAGCCAGCTCTCGCTGCTCGCAGCCTCGGCCGTCTGCACGGCAATGGCCATCGGCCTGTATCGTCGCAAGTGGCAGGAGTTGGAGGATGCCGTGGTGGAGAATATGCGTAGCGCAACGCCAGCGCTGATTATTCTGTTGCTGATTGGAGCCATCGCGGGAACGTGGATGGCCAGCGGTGTGATTCCGACGCTGATCTACTACGGATTGAAGTTGCTCCACCCCTCGATATTTCTGCCCGCGACGTGCGTCATCTGTTCGATCATATCGCTGCTGACGGGTTCGTCGTGGACCACCGTCGCCACGATTGGTGTGGCGCTGATGGGTATCGGTCGTGCGCTCGGCTTCGACGACGGATGGATTGCGGGAGCTATCATCTCGGGAGCATACTTCGGCGACAAGATCTCGCTGATGAGCGACACCACGGTGCTGGCATCATCGACCACGGAGGTGCCCGTATTCACGCACATACGCTATCTGATCGTAACCACAACCCCCTCGCTCATAATCTCGATCGTGGTATTTGCCATTGCGGGCCTGTCGGGCACTCACACGGCGGCTGCCGACACGGCTGCCATCGAGCAGGCACTCAGCTCGACCTTCAACCTCTCGCCGTGGCTGTTGTTGGTGCCTTTGTGTACGGGACTGCTCATCTACAAGCGTCTGCCCGCCATCATCACACTCTTTGCATCGGCTGCCGTGGCTGCCGTGGCGATGATCATCGCCCAGCCGCAGATTGTCGAGGCGGTGACGGGTGGTGCCCCCACGTTCGCCTCGATGCGGGCTATTATCGACGTTGCGACCACCTCAACCTCGGTGGAGACGGGCAACCCCCTGCTGAACGATCTGGTGGCAACGAACGGTATGGGCGGTATGATGAACACCGTGTGGCTCATCATTTGCGCAATGTGCTTTGGCGGAGTGATGTACGGCAGTGGAATGCTCACTGCCATCTCGCAGATCTTCGTGCGTATGGCACGTCGCACGGTGAGTGTGGTGAGCTCGACCGTATGTTCGGGTATCTTCTTCAACCTCACCACGGGCGACCAGTACATCTCGATCATCCTGACGGGTAACCTCTTCCGCAAGCTCTACGACGACCGCTCGCTGGAGCGTCGTCTGCTGAGCCGAAGCGTCGAGGACTCGGCCACGGTGACCTCGGTGCTCATCCCGTGGAACTCGTGCGGTATGGCGCAATCGACGGTGCTGGGTGTGGCTACGCTGACCTACCTGCCCTACTGCATCTTCAACCTCGTAAGCCCGCTGATGTCGATCCTCGTGGCCGCCATCGGCTATAAGATTTATAAACGCACCGACAATGAACCAGCAACTGATAATATTTGATCTCGACGGCACGTTGCTCAACACCATCGGCGATCTGGCCGTCGGCTGTGACCATATGCTGCGTCTGCGCAACCTTCCCACACACACCTACGACGAATACTGCTCGTTTGTGGGCAATGGCATTATGCGTCTTGTCGAGCGTGCCCTGCCCGAGCATCTGCGCACGAAAGAGTATGTCGAGGCAGCACGTCGCGACTTCGTTGATTTCTACATCGACCACATCGACGAGCACACCGTTCCCTATGCGGGCATCTGCTCGATTGTGGAGGATCTGCGCCGCTCAGGGGCAAAGATGTCCGTGGCATCGAATAAGTTTCAGGCGGGAACCGAGAAACTCATCCGCAAGTTCTTCCCCGATGTGGAGTGGGTTGAGATCTGCGGCAACCGCGAGGGTGTGCCCCTGAAGCCCGACACGGCGCTCGTGGATATGATCATCGCAAAGGCTGGTGTCGAGCGCGAGCACTGCACTATGGTGGGAGACTCGGCGGTGGATGTCCAGACGGCTCGCAATGCCGCCATCCGTTCGGTGGGTGTGAGCTGGGGTTTCCGTTCGCGCGAGGAGTTGGAGCAGGCTGGTGCCGATCATATTGCCGACACGCCCGACGAGTTGCGTCGGCTGCTGGGATTGAAATAATCATTAGGTTCGGACACTCTCGTCCGACTTTTATAAACATAGAGTATGACAAAAATCAAGAATAGTTGTGTGCTGATCACCGGTGGAGGATCGGGCATTGGCCGTATTATGGGACGTATGGCTCTGGAACAGGGGGCACGTCAATTGGTGATTTGGGATATTAACGAGCAGAATATAGCCTCGACAATCGAGTCGCTCCGTTCGAAGGGCGAGGTGAAGGGCTATCGTGTCGATGTCGCGAACAATGACGAGGTGGCTGCGACGTACGCCCGCATAAAGCAGGAGTGTGGCGATGTGGATATTCTGATCAACTGCGCCGGTATCGTGACGGGCAACAAGACCTTCGACGAGCAGAGCGTCGCAGACATCGAGCGCACGATGGCCATCAATGCTGTGGCTCCGATGGTGGTGGCGTTGCAGGCGCTGCCCGATATGATCGCCCGCGACCACGGCCACATCTGTAACATCGCCTCGGCTGCGGGTATGATCTCCAACCCCCGAATGTCGGTCTATGCCGCCAGCAAGTGGGCTGTGATCGGATGGTCGGACTCGGTACGCATCGAGCTTAGCGAGCGTCGAAGCCACATCAGGATCACCACCGTAGCACCCTACTACATCAACACGGGAATGTTCGACGGTGTGCGTTCGCGCATCTTCCCCATCCTCGACCCCGAGCGCACCTCACGCAAGATACTGCGTGCCATCGAGCGCAACACCGACTTCCGAGGTCTACCGTGGAGCTCGCACTTCATCCGTTTCTGGCAGGGCGTGCTGCCCACCTCGTGGTTTGATACGATTATGGGCCACTGGATCGGTATATATTCAACGATGGACCACTTCACTGGTCGCAAAAAATAGTCTGTTATGGCAATTCAAAACACCCCCACACCCCGCATCGAGGCCATTGTCAAGGCACAGAGAGCATATTTTCGTTCTGAAGCTACACTCCGCAAGGAGTTTCGTCGTGAGCAGCTTGAGCGTCTGCAAGCGGCACTGAAACGCTGGCACAAGCCGCTGTGCGATGCGCTGTGGGCCGACCTGCACAAGTCGGAGCAGGAGGCAGTGATGACCGAGTTGAGCATCGTCGAGGGCGAGATCCGCAACCATCTGCGCAATCTGGGCCGATGGATGAAGGTCGAGCGTCGTTCGACTCCGCTTAAGATGACTCCTTCGCGTTCGCGCATTGTGAGCGAGCCGTTAGGTTCGTCGCTCATCATCGCCCCGTGGAACTACCCCGTGCAGCTGCTGCTCAACCCGCTGGTGGGAGCTATCTCGGCGGGATGTACTGCGGTGCTGAAGCCCTCGCCCTATGTCCCCACGGTGTCGCAGGTAATCGAGCAGATGATCGCGGAGACTTTTGAGGAGCAATACATAGCTGTCGTGCAGGGCAACCGCGAGGTGAATCAGGCTCTGCTGGAGCAGCGTTACGACGTGATCTTCTTCACGGGCAGCCCCACATTGGGTCGCACGGTGATGAGTGCTGCGGCACGTCACCTCACACCAGTGGTACTGGAACTCGGAGGCAAGAGCCCCTGCATTGTCGATAAGGAGGCCAACGTGGCCATCGCCGCCAAGCGCATTGCGTGGGGCAAGACCCTCAACGCAGGCCAGACCTGCATCGCGCCCGACTACCTACTCATCCACCGTTCGCAGGTGGAGGCATTCACCATCGAGTTCCGTCGTGCCATCCGCCATTTGCACGGTGAGGATGTGCGCCAGAGCGAGCACTTCGTGCGATTGGTCAACGACCGTGCCTTCGACCGCGTGGCGTCCTACCTGGACGAGGGACGCATCGTGGCGGGCGGCAACACGGCTCGTGAGGAGCGTTACATCGAGCCTACACTGCTCAGCGACGTTAAGCCCGACGCCAAGGTTTTGCAGGAGGAGATCTTCGGCCCCGTGCTGCCGATGATACCCTTCGACAACAGGGAGGAGGTCATCCGCTACATCACCGAGCGCGAGAAGCCGTTGGCGTTCTACTACTTCGGCAATGCTGACGAGGGTCGTCGTATCATACGTCGCACATCGTCGGGCGGAGCCTGCATCAACGACACGATTATGCACATCGCCAACGAGAATCTCCCCTTCGGCGGCGTGGGCAACTCGGGTATGGGAGCCTACCACGGCCGCCTGAGCTTCGACGCCTTCTCGCATCGACGTGCGGTGGTCATCACGCCGACGTGGTTGGATCTGCCGTTCCGCTATATGCCCTACAAGCTGTGGGGGCTGGTGAAAAAACTGCTGTAAGGGTTGCATAAAGGAGAATTTTGTAATACTTTTGTAACATATTAACCCATAAAACTCAACTATTATGATGACAAATTCTCAAATTCGTAGCACGGCTCGTGAGCTGCTACGATACAAATGGAGCACGCCCGTGCTCACCACTTTGTTGCTGCAATGTTTAGGTGCGCTGTGCGGCGGTACAGGTGCGCTGATCTTCCTTGTTCACGACCCTGCACGTTACGGTTTCGATGTGGCTATGTTGCGCTTTGTGCGTAGCCGTGGCTACGACGAGTTGCGCATCGAGTCGTTGTTCGAGGCCTTCAACCGCGAGCTCTATGGCAAGGTGGTGCTGACGGCGCTGCTGAAGATGATCTTCGTCTTTTTGTGGTCGCTGCTGCTCATCGTGCCGGGTATTGTGAAGGCTATCTCGTATGCGATGACCTCGTACATCATTGCCGACGACCCCGCGATTGATTGCCGCGAGGCGTTGGAGCGTAGCCGTGCCATTATGGATGGTCACAAGATGCGCTACTTCCTTCTGAAGTTGGGCTATGCGGCGCTGGCGACGCTCAGCCTTTTGCTCACGCTCGGCATTGGTCTGTTGTGGCTCAACCCCTACTATGCGGTGGTGAAGGCCAAGTTCTACGAGCAGGCGAAGGCCGACTATGAGTCGCGCACGCTGAAGGCTTAAAATGTTTTATCACTCGATAAAGGAGGGTGCTGACCGATTGGTCAGTGCCCTTTTTTATTTCGTTTCGGCGCGCTTATTGTTTTTGTAGTGAGAAATCGCTCACTATGGAGACAAAATCTATTCTTTCGCAACTACTCACGCGCCTGCGTTCCGTGCTCAGCGGTGCTGTGGCACGGGTGCATCCCTTCGTGCTGCTCGTTTCGTGTTTGGGGATATGGCTCGCCTACCTGACGGGAATCTACGCCACGGGGTCGTTCCACTCGGCCTCGCGGTGGATGGGGGCTATGCTCTCCTGCACCTCACTCATCACCATAATGCAGATGCCCACATACCGCGAATCGTTACGCCCAGGGGTGATGCGTGTTGTGGGGACTTTTTTAGGTGCGCTGCTCGCCTACATCTATCTGAAGCTGCTGCCCTTCTCGGTGGTGGGGATGTTGGTGATGGTTTTTGTACTGGAGATGATGTGTATGATTATGAACATCTACCAGAACGGACGCATCGCCACCATCACGCTCGTAATCATTATGTTGGTGTCGCAGATGTCGCCCTCGACCGACCCGCTGACCAACTGCTCGCTCCGATTCTTCGAGTCGGCTGTGGGTGTGGGCGTGGGATTAGCCTTGCGCTGGGCGATCGAACGGTGGAACGCCCTGCGACAGCGGTTGCTGCACTTGGGAGCTAACGTCGATGGCGGGAGCGTCGATATGGACACTATGCCGCTTCGATGGGGCCATCTGCGGGCGGTGATGGTCGCCTCGCTCGGACAGCTCACGGGCGGAGCGTTATCGACGTTGGTGGGTGTGGTGCTACCGATGATGCAGCTCGTGCAGAGCTCGTCGCTCACACCCGCAATGCAGGGCACTATGGCCTCGATGAGTCTGGTGGGAATTATGGTCGGCTCGACGGTGATCGGCTCGCTGAGCGATCGACAGGGCTACCTGCGTTACTTCCGACTCTCGCCCGTCATAATTTTGGTGGGGGCTGTGGTGGCTATCGTGGCGTCGGGCGTGACGTGGTTGATGGTGGGGCTTTTTGTGATGGGTGTGGGCGTAGGCGGTGGCTACAGCCTCGACTCGGACTACATCGCGGAGCTGATGCCCCGACAGTGGCGACTCACGATGGTGGGTGTAGCGAAGGCGGCCTCGGCGGTGGGTAATGTGGTGATGGCATTTGCCTGCTACCACATCCTGAAGAATTGGACCGCGACGGACCATTGGAGTGGGTTGTTCCTGTTGGTGGCGCTACTGGCTGTTGTAATGATAATCAGCAGCATACGCTTTGCCGAGAGCCCGGGCTACCTGCTTGCCCACGGCAAGAGGGAGAGGGCCGAGCGTGCCGTGCGCTATCTGCTTGGGACGGATGTCGAGCTTGGCGAGTTGGCCACCGAAGCCGCCACGACAAACCACCGCTCAGTGGCTGAACGACGGGAGTCGCTCTGGAGCGGAGCGGGGCTGCGACGCATCATCTTCAGCGGTGTGCCGTGGGCCTGCGAGGGTTTTGGAGTCTATGGCGTGGGGGTGTTCCTGCCTGTGTTGATTATGGCCGTGGGGTTAGGTGACAAGGGCACGGGCGTCGGGCACGTCGCCTCGTCGGTCTATCTATCGGGGTGGATCAACATCTTCGTGGCGGCTGGATTTGCGTTAGGGCTGCTGATGCTACGGCGCTGGCGGCACGTCGGACAGCAGGTGTGGGGATTTGTGGCGAGTGTTGCGGGGTTGGCTTTGATAGTTGTGGCTTATAGGTTGCACCTCGATAGGTGGCTGATGGTGGCGGGATTTGTTCTCTTCGAGATAGCAATAAATGCAGGACCACACCTGATTACATTCATCCTACCACCGCAGATCTACCCCATCGCCGAGCGTGGCGAAGGTTCGGGCATAGCCGCCTCGATGGGCAAGGCGGGAGCTGTGGCGGGAGTCTTTCTGATGCCGCTGCTGATGCGCTGGGGAGGGGTTGAGTTAGCACTTGCGGTGACGGCTGCGGTGCAGCTATTTGGGGCGTTTGTGACGGCCGTATTGGGAGGAGAGGTGATGCCCGAGGAGGGCAGAAAACGCGAGTGGCGCCACGATGTGTAGCGCCACTTCTCTACTCTTCGCTGAGATGACCTTTCAGCCGCTCGCTCCACGACGAGTGGTCGGGATGCTGATCGTCGAGCCTGAGCATCGGCAGCAGGAACAGCCACGTCACCACGCAGAAGGGTGCCGTGAGCGAGGCCACGCCATAGGGCGAGAGCACCACATTCGTTGCCGCCTGAACAAAGACCGTCAGGATGATTCCCACCACGGCCCACAACGCCGATCGCCACCCCGGGCGGTAGAAGACGGTTGCCAGCGCAATGGCCACAAGCGTAGCACTGAAGCCAAAGAGTCCCTGCTGGATGGTGTGTGTAGCTACGCCCACCACCATAGCCGTAGCCGAGGCCAGAGCCGACCCTATACCCGCCCACACGGCAGCACGGCAGTTGCTGATGGCCAGAGCAATAAGGAATATGAGTCCCGTGAGCCACGAATCGAGCAGAAAGACCTGCGCAACACCCCGTAGCCAGCACTCCAGCGCCTCAGCAAAGGTGAGGTGATAGGTCGAGTGGGAGATCACTGTTGCCGAGTGGTGCATCGCAAGCCCATCCATCTGGTGCGCCGCAAAGAGAAAAAACCACACGCACAACACGAAGGGAAAGGTGAGCGAGTTGATGCGCCACTGCTGCATCACGTTGTTCAGTGCAGTGCGTACCCACGTCGTAAGGGCGGCACATAGCACCAGCGCGGGCCACATCCACACGCTCGGAGCAAAGAGCGTCGGGAAGGCACAGCCGACCAAAATGCCGTTGAAGCCCCACAACCCCTGCTCGCCCTCGTCGTGAGGCAGATCGAGGATAAAGCCCGTGCAGGTGGCCACCATAAGGCCGAGTATTGCTCCCCACGCCACAGCGCCATTGCCCTCGGCGTAGGCACCCCAGAAGATGCCAACGACGAACAACACTCCCGTGAGGGTGTTGCGCTGAAACATCACCTGCGCAGCTCCGCGCATTAGAATCTTCAGAAAGCCGAAGATCCCGTAGTCGAAGATCTTGGCCATAGATGTTGTTTTCATATTTGTCTGTTTTTGGTTGTTTATCGCCACGCAAACTCTCGGGGCAACGGTCGCCCCTTTATCAGCTGCCGAGCCGAGGAGCAGAACTCCCGTAGGCATCGTTTCACCGCGCCACTCTCACTCCCCAGCACCATATACTTCACTCCGCAATCGTTCGGTAGGCGCGTAATGGCCGCCCGCACCTCGCCATCGCAGAGGTTAGGAGTGAGGTCATAGATTTGATCCGAAAAACGCCTTGGCGTGAGCAAATACGCCGTTGCCCGAACATCGAAGTCCCCCATCACACCCTCCAAAGCGGATTTTAGGCGCCGAGGCTCGTGAATTTGACTCTCGGCGAAGAGTTCCTCCCCCGAGGGACGAAAAGCCCGAAAAGAGGCGCAAAAGATGTCGTAATCGAAGTTCTCGCCGAGGTGCTTGCGACCGCAGAGCACTATATCGGCATAGAGGAGCGTAGCCTCGGGGTGGATCGTAAGGTGGGTGTGGCTATCGTAGCGCGAATGGCGGCAGGGGATCACAGGCTCGGGCCGGTATTCGAGGTAAGCACCCTCGGAGAGCTCGATCTCGAGATCGAGCGAGCTGTAATTGTGGCGCATCTGAGCCACCTTCGTGGCGGCGGCTGTGGAGATGTAGGCCGAGGCCGAGGACCCGAGCGAGATGTGCTGCCGATAGCGGTCGCCATCGACATTGGGGCCACCCGACGAGAGGATATAGACGCAGGGCAGCTCCTCCCACTCCTCGTCGAAGTAGAGCGCCTGCTGCACCACCGTCGGGGCACGCCGCTCCCACTCGCGCAGGATGGTGCGTCCCGAAACATCACATTCAAACCCCAGACGCAGGTAGCCGCACTTGCCCACCGAACCAGCGCCCATACGGGGCTGATCGGCATAGCGTGCCATAGGATCGTAGTGGCGTTCCATCACTCGTCGAATAGTGCGTCGCGGCAGATCATATCGACCAGCGTTTCGATACCCTCGCCCGTGAAGCAGTTGGTGAAGATGAAGGGTCGCCCACCACGCATCGCCTCCGAGTCGCGTCGCATAACCTCTAAATCGGCCCGAACGTAGGGGGCAAGATCGGTCTTGTTGATCACGAGGATGTCGGAGTGCGAAATACCTGGCCCATCCTTGCGGGGGATCTTGTCGCCCGCCGCAACGTCGATCACATAGATGAAGAAATCGACCAGCGCAGGGCTGAACGTCAGCGTCAGGTTGTCGCCGCCCGACTCGATCAGCACCACATCGCCATCGGGGAAGCGCTCCTCCATCTCCTCGACGGCGGCTAAATTCATCGAGGGATCCTCCCTCACGGCTGTGTGGGGGCAGGCGCCCGTCTCGACTCCCACGATGCGATCGCCGTGCAGCACACCCGTGAGCATACGCCGAACGTGGTCGGCATCCTCGGTGGTGACCACATCGTTGGTGATGATCAGCACCCGATGGCCACGCTCCAGAAGGCGTGGCGTGATGGCTTCGATGATGGCGGTCTTGCCCGAGCCTACGGGTCCGCCAATTCCTATTCTGCAAGTGTTTTCCATACGTTAGTTTATGAATAGTCGTCTGTTGCTCTTTTCGTGCTGTGCCGCGAGCAGATCCATCTGCGGCGAGAAGGTATGGATGGCATCGACGGGCAGAGTCCTCACCTCGTCGTAGAACTCTCCGACGCTGTGAGCCAGCGAGCGAAGGATGCTCTGCGTCTGGTGGTGGGTGATGCGCATTAGGCGAAGTGCTGCGTTGAGCATCATCGTGCAGGTGGAGTAGGCCATCGCTGTGAACAGCTCCTCGGAAGTAGCCCCCACGGTGGCATACACTGCCCCCTGCACCACCGCCATCGCCCCCACGGCCTTGCCCGAACGGATCGCATCGCAGAGCGTGCGGAGCAGACTGTCGCCCGTCACCTCGGCCGCAAGTTCGGCCAGCTTACGCCCCATACGTCGGCTCATAAGACGCTGCTCGGTCGAGAGCTTGCGGGCCAGAAGTATTCGGTCGATCTCGCAAAGGCGCTCCACGTCCACAGCTATGGCTGCTCGGTGGGCAGCGAGGGCGGCTATGCCGTCGCTTGTGGCCATCTGGTGCAGAGCCGCCAGCACATAGCGTTCAAGCGACGCCGCATCACTCACAACCCCACACTCGACAGCGCTCTCCAACGAGTTGGAGAACGAAAAGCCGCCCACGGGCAGTGCCGAGTCTGCAAATTGCAGGATCTGCATCAGCACACTCGCTCTATCGCTCATCGCAGTGAGTGTGGTGAGCCTCGCCACCCAGCAATCGTCGCACCTCGCTTGGCGAGAGATAGGGGGTGATCTGCTCCGATGGTTGGAACGAGTAGGCTATGTGGTCGAAGCGGTGGGTCTGCATCACGCTCTGCATCACACGGCGATCGACCGCCAGCGGCACATATACTTTCGTGCCCTGCACCACCGCTGGCCAATGCTGGTTGCCGATGGCGTGGCCCAGCTCGACCGCTGTGGAGATGATCTCGGCGGGATCCATACGCGCCAGCGCGCCCATATCGACAACCATAATATCACTTAGGTTGAGTCTTACAACGGCCATCGTACGTGCCGAGGAGTCGTAGGCTATCACATCGCCATCGTGCAGGTGCTGCCCCCGCCCCAACACCACAGCGTAGCGCACACCACGGTCGCCCGTAGCCGTAAAGCGGCTCTTCTGCGCCGTCCATTGATCGAGGAGGATATGCTCAACCTCGCAGCGGGAGGCCCGATTAGTCCACTCACGCTCGGAGATGTTGCCAAGAATCGAAGTGTGTACCATATCAGCTGAACCAATAGAGTTGTCCGAGCGAGAAGCTCTTTGCAGGGCGGATGTCGATGCGCTCGCCGTCGATCACCACGTCGAAGGTCTCGGAGTTGACCTCGATCGAGGGCATAGCGTCGTTATGGAGCATCATCTGCTTTGTTATCTGGCGGGTGCGGCTCACGGGATAGACCATACGCTGAAGTCCGAGCCGACGCTTGACGTTGCGATCTGCGGCTGCCTGCGAGACGAAGGTGATGCACGACTGCGGCAGGGCACGTCCCATAGCGCCGAACATAGGCCGATAGAGGCAGGGCTGCGGCGTTGGAAGTGAGGCGTTGGGATCGCCCATATTGGCCCAGCTGATAACGCCGCCCTTGATCACCATCTTGGGCTTGGCGGCAAAGAATTGCGGTTCCCACAGCACTAAATCGGCCACCTTGCCCCGCTCGATGGAGCCGATGCAGTCGGAGAGACCGAAGGCGATGGCGGGGTTGATAGTGATCTTGGCCAGATAGCGCAGCACGCGGAAGTTATCGTTCTCCGAGCTATCCTCGTGCAGACGACCGCAGGCGTTTTTCATATATGAGGCCATCTGGAAGGTGCGCAGATACGACTCGCCCACGCGCCCCATAGCCTGCGAGTCGGACGAGATCATTGACAACACTCCCAGATCGTGCAGGATGTTCTCGGCGGCCTGCGTCTCGGGCCTTACACGGCTCTCGGCAAAGGCTACGTCGGAGGGGATCTGCGGATTGAGGTTGTGGCAGACCATAATCATATCGAACAGCTCGGCCTGCGAGTTAATGCCGAAGGGGAGTGTAGGGTTGGTCGATGAGGGGAGAACGAACGGCAGCGAGGCCACCTTCAGCAGATCGGGGGCGTGGCCACCGCCAGCACCCTCGGTGTGATAGGTGTGGATGGTACGTCCGTCGATGGCGGCGATGGTATCCTCGACGTAGCCGCTCTCGTTTAGAGTGTCGGTATGGATGGCCACCTGCACATCGTAGCGGTCGGCAACATCGAGAGCCGTGCGGATGGCGGCAGGTGTCGAGCCCCAATCCTCGTGGACCTTTAGGCCACATACGCCCGCCTCGATCTGCTCGGCGATGGATTCGGGTTGCGAGCAGTTGCCCTTGCCCAGCAGTGCCACATTGACGGGCATCTGCTCCACAGCCTCCAACATTCGCTCCACGGCCCACACGCCCGAGGTGATAGTGGTGCCGTTGGCGCCATCCGTAGGGCCGAAGCCTCCGCCGACGAGTGTCGTGATGCCGTTGCTGAGCGAGGCTTCGGCCTGCTGTGGCGAGATGAAGTGGACGTGGCCGTCGATGCCGCCAGCGGTCAGGATGAGGTGTTCGCCCGAGATGGCGTCGGTCGAGGCGCCCGTCACCAGCGCAGGATCGACACCCGACATAGTGTTGGGATTGCCTGACTGTCCGATGCCCGCTATGCGACCATCCTTGATGCCCACGTCGGCCTTCACCACGCCCAGCACGGGGTCGATGATGGTGACGTTGGTGATAACCAGATCGAGCGAGCCTTGACGCGAGGTGAGGGTGTTGGCCAGCGCCATACCGTCGCGCAGCGTCTTGCCGCCGCCATAGACCACCTCGTCGCCATAGTGACGCAGGTCGCGTTCGATCTCGATGTAAAGATCCGTATCGCCCAATCGTATGCGATCGCCCACCGTGGGGCCGAAGAGATTGTTATTCTCCGCTCTTGAAATTGTTGCCATCGTATTACTCTTTTTCCGTTTCGTTTATCTCTGTCTGTTTGCGGCGCGTGCGAGGGGCTTTGGCCGCAGGTTCGGTCGAGGGACTCTCGGCACTCTTTGAGGGTACGGGCTGAGCGGCCTCATCGGAGATAAATCCCATACGTCGAGCCCTACAAATAGCCCTCTCGCGCACGGGGTAAAAGCTCGGCTCGTTCTCGCAGCCTGCGTAGCCCTCGACAAGCGCACTGAAGCCCGTGATGCGTTGCTTGCCTGCGTAGGGCACAAGCTCCACTTCGCGGCTATCGCCCGGCTCGAAGCGTATGGCGGTGGTGGCAGGGATGTTGAGATGGTGACCGAAGGCTGCCGCACGGTCGAACGAGAGGTGGCGATTGACCTCGAAGAAGTGGTAGTGCGAGCCTACCTGAATCGGGCGATCGCCCGTATTGCGGACCGTAAGGCGGCGTGTTGGGCGATTGGCGTTATACTCGACATCGTCGGTGGCGAATAGCACCCCGCCGACAGCCACTTTGTGTCGAGGGTGGAAGCCCCGCTCGTCAGGATAGAGCGACGAGGCGTGTGGTTGGGTGGATGGTCTGCGCATAAGCTACTTATTTTATAGGGTGGTGAATACTCACAAGGCGCGAGCCGTCGGTAAAGACAGCCTCGACCTGCAACAACTTGATCATCTCGGGCACGCCCTCCATCACATCCTCGCGACGGAGCAGCGAGGCGGCATCGCGCATAACCTCCTCGACGCTCTTGCCCTCGCGTGCCCCCTCCAACGCTGCGGAGGTGATGTAGGCCACGGCTTCGGGGTGGTTGAGTTTGAGCCCCTTTTTCAATCGCCGCTCGGCCACATAGCCCAGCGACAGCAACATCAGTTTGTCGATCTCTCGTGGTGTTAAATGCATAGTAAAAAGATTTTTGTTTACTCCTCGGAGGATGACAAATTGTGTGCCACGCATCACTCTCGACCACCGTCGCGCGGTCACGCCACCCCACCCTCGTGGCACGGGGTTTGAAACTCAACGGAGGTGGAATAAAACTTTGTCGTATGATTAAGATGATGCTTGTGGCGGGCGTGGGCGGATTTATTGGCACCTGCCTGCGCTATCTCACTGCCCGATTGTGCCAACTGTTAGTGGTGGGGATCTTCCCGCTGGCCACCTTTGCCGTGAATGTTGTGGGTAGCTTTCTCATTGGCCTATTGTATGGCTGGGTCGAGCGTAGCGGAGCCGTCTCACCCCTGCTGACGGCGCTATTTATTACGGGATTTTGTGGCGGATACACCACTTTTTCCTCCTTCGCAAACGATACTTTCACTCTCGTGCAGGGACGACATTGGCTCGTGATGGGGCTTTACACGTTGCTCAGCGTGGTCTCGGGCGTCGGAATGGTGTGGTTGGGGCGTACAATTGCGAAATAATTGGGATTTTCGGGGACGGGCTTGATATTTCTGATACTTAGCGCTTTAACACTTTTAGACCAATGGGTGAGCAAAAAAATTTCATTTTTTTTGAAAAATTTATTCAAAAAATTTTGGAGATATGAAAATTTGCCCTATCTTTGCACTCGCAATCCGATAGAAAGGATGCAGGTTCAAAACATAATGCGGAAATAGCTCAGTTGGTAGAGCACAACCTTGCCAAGGTTGGGGTCGCGAGTTCGAGTCTCGTTTTCCGCTCTGAAAATTAGACAGTTACGAAAGTAGCTGTCTTTTTTTGTGTTTGGAAATCGGCGCGATATGGGTGGCAAAAGGGGGATTTTGGCCCACATTTTGTCCCAGAGTTTGACCCAGAGTTTTTCTGGGACTGATCAAGAATATTCTACCGCATAATCTTAACAAACAATGCGTTACAAGATTATTTGCAGAACAGACGCCACAAACAAGCAAGGCGAAGCGCCTCTTTATCTCCAATTTTATCACGAAGGACGTAGGAAAAAGATCACAACAGGCGTTGCTATAAAGCCCCAATTCTGGGATGATTCAACGCAACAACCAACCTCTGATTGTCCACATCGGGATGAACTGCAGTTCCAACTAAATGAGCTGATCAGAGCTTACGAAAAGAAGATACGACGCTTAGAGGCCTTGGATATTCCCGTAACGATTGAATCGTTGTTGGCAAGTACCGAAAGGGGGAGGAAATTTCGTATTGGAGAGTATTTTCCGCAAGTTATCAGGTCATTAGAGCAAGCTGGTAAATATGGATCAGCCTCAAAATACAATACAGCTTACTCGCTGATAAAACAATGCGGTAAGGCTGATTGTCAGTTTGAAGATATTACCCCTATGTTCCTGCGGGATTTTGAGTTGTTTTTGGTTAAGCGAGGCAACAAACCAAACTCAGTTGCAACAAAATTCAGCGTTCTGAAAGCTGTATATAACAAGGCTCTGGCCGAAAAAGTCTTTATCTGCAAGGAGAATCCTTTTGCAACCTATAAGGTCGGAAGTCATTGGACAAAGACTCGTAAACGTGCCATTCGCAAAGAGGATGTGCAGAGGTTGGTGGATGCTCCGTTGCCTGATTCGTTCTCCCCGTACACAGAGTTGGCACGGGATATTTTTATCTTTTCGTACTTTTCGGCAGGGATTAACTATAAGGACATAGCTACGCTTCGTTACTCCGATCTGATTGATGGGCGAATATACTACCGTCGCCACAAGACGGGCAAGGAGATGAATTGCCGACTGATGCCACAAGCGCAGGAGATTGTCAAAAAGTACAGCCGAGAAAACGCTATGGAGGATGATTATATTTTCCCGATTCTTGATCGAACGCTACATCACTCCGATCTGCAGATTTTTAACCGCCTGCACAAGGTGCTGATTCATATCAACCGTGAGTTGAAAGAGTGGAGCAAGCGGATCGGATTACGAACGCCTTTAACCACCTATGTTGCCCGTCACACATACGCCACGGTGCTGAAACGGTCTGGAGTGAATATTGCCATCATCTCGGAATCGTTGGGACATTCTGATCTCTCGACGACTCAAATCTACTTGGATTC
>CAZWHN010000024.1:0-16518 GCA_964633635.1 uncultured Alistipes sp.
GGCATAAAGGTGAAAATTGCCATTTGGCATATCGTTGACCCAAAAACTGTCTAATGTTGAGCCGTCATCATAGACAAGAATTCCTTTTCCATGTTTGCTTGCAAAGTCTGTTTTTGAAAACTCTCCAACATAGGTAATTCCGTTTGAATAGAGTAGTTTGAGTGTTGCGATTTACGAGACCCCACACAATGCTCGACGTGCTTACCAGCAAACTCTGCAAGCTGTCAAAACCGGTCGCCCCCGTTCTGACGCAGCAAAAATAGTGAAAATAATTTATAGAATCCAATTTCTCGCAAAATTTCTCCTTCGCCATTGCATTTCCGATTTTCTTCGCTACCTTTGTCTTCAGATTTGGTGCTTGTTCCCCACCGCAAAGGGTGCAAGTGAAAAGGGAATTGGGTGAGAGTCCCAAACTATCCCGTAGCTGTGAGCTCCGAAGTTGTTTTGCAAATCTTAATACCACTGATTCCGATCGGGAAGGTAGCAAAACAGGAGCGAGTCAGAAGACCTGCCAAGTCGATTCGAGGTTGAAGGCTCTCGTGGGTTAGGCTTTCGATGTCGTCGGTTTTACACTTTATTTATTATTATTTTGATCTTCAGCCGTGGGCGTTTGTAGCGCCTCTACGGTGGCCTTGTTGGTACTTATTTTGTGCCGATGGGGAGGATTATTGTACGGTGAGCCTTTGAGACTTATTTTGTGCCGATGGGGAGGATTATTGTACGGTGAGCCTTTGAGACTGAGCACCTTTTTGTTCGGAGTTTTAGTTTTTTTGTATGTGTAGTGTGTGGCTCACCGTACTTTTTTGCAGTTTGTAGTCGGGCTGTCGAGGTGTCTGTGGTGCGCTGCGGCTGTTCGACCTTGAGATAAGATTTGAGAGAAATTATTTTTTAAATTAATTTAATAATACTACCTTTGCACGTGGTTAGATTTAGGTTTTTAGAAAAAGTATAGCTATGGATTGGTTACAATCACTCTTCTTGGGCGAGGGCATTGCGCACACGATGCTGGTGCTGTCGCTCGTCATCACGCTGGGTATTTTGCTCGGCAAGATCAAGGTCGGAGGCATCTCGATCGGTGTGACGTGGATTCTCTTTGTCGGCATTGCCTGTTCGCACTTCGGTATGAGGGTCGATCACAACACGTTGCACTTCATCAAGGAGTTCGGACTCATCCTCTTCGTCTTTTCAATCGGATTGCAGGTCGGCCCGGGATTCTTCTCATCGTTTAAGCAGGGCGGACTGCGTATGGTCGGTTGCGCCTCGGCTGTTGTGGCGTTGGGTGCTGCTACGACCTATGTGATTCATCTTGTGACCGGTACACCTATGACCACTATGGTGGGTGTGATGTCGGGCGCTGTGACCAACACCCCCGGATTGGGCGCTGCACAGCAGGCCTACACCGATATGACGGGCGTCGCCGATCCCACCATCGCGCTTGGTTATGCCGTGGCCTACCCGCTTGGTGTTGTGGGTGTTATCCTGACGTTGGTGGCCATTCGTTTCTTCACCCGTGTCGATTTCAAGCAGGAGAACGAGGCTTTAGAGGCTATGCGTGCCGAACAGACCAATATTGAGCGTTTCTCGGTTGAGTTCACCAATGGCGCACTCGAGGGTCACAGCATTGCCCACCTGCGTGAGCTGGTCAACCGCTCGTTTGTCATCTCGCGTATTATGCACGACGACGGCACGATCACCATTGCCGATGGCACCAGTCTGCTGAAGTTGGGCGAGCGCCTGCGTGTGATCTGCGCCCCCGAGGATAGCGAGGCTGTGGTGGCTTTCTTGGGCCAGCGTGTCGAAATGTCGAAGCAGGAGTGGGGTGCTGGTACCGACCTTCAGACGCAGCTCGTCTCGCGTCGTATCGTTATCACCAAACCCAAAATCAACGGCAAGAAGTTTTCGGATCTGCGTCTGCGTTCGCGCTATGGTATCAACATTACACGCGTAAACCGTGCTGGTATCGACCTTATCCCCTACCAGGGTATGGAGTTGCAGATAGGCGATAGGGTGATGGTTGTGGGCGAGGAGACTGCCGTCGAGCAGGTTGCATCGGTGCTGGGTAATTCGCTCAAGCAGTTGCGTGAACCTCAGTTGCTTACCATCTTCCTCGGTATTGCTTTGGGTGTGTTGTTCGGATCAATCCCTCTGATGAATATCCCCCAGCCCGTGAAGCTCGGTTTGGCGGGCGGTCCGCTTATCGTGGCGCTGCTGATTGGTCGCTTTGGCCCGCACTTCCACCTTGTTACATACACCACGATGAGTGCTAACCTGATGTTGCGCGAGGTGGGTCTTGCTATGTTCCTCGCGGGAGTAGGCTTGGGCGCTGGCGACGGATTTGTCGAGGCTATTGTCGATGGAGGTTATCGCTGGATTGGCTACGGATTCATCATCACGGTGCTGCCCCTGCTCCTTGTAGGTCTGTTTGCTCGTCTGAAACTGAAGATGAACTACTACACGCTGATGGGACTCTTGGCAGGTAGCTCGACCAACCCTCCTGCACTCGGCTATGCCAATGCCACCTCGGGTAACGATATGCCTGCGCTGGGTTATGCTACGGTCTATCCTGTGGTGATGTTCCTGCGAGTGCTTACGGCGCAGATACTGATACTGATGGTGCGATAAGAGTTGTATAATAGAGAAATAGGCAGCCCGCGAGGTTGCTTATTTTTTTGTCTTGTTATGGTAGGGACACGCCGCATCCTCGCAACTCGAACACTTCGAGTACTTGCGGGCACGATAACCCCTCACCACGGCTCGTAGCAACCACGCCACCACAGCCGCCCCAATGAGATATACTACAATAGTCTGCCAATCCATACGCCAAAGTTACAAAAATTCTACATCAAAACCTCCTCCTCGTCGAAAAATCAATTCTCCTGCCACCCTTGCCCCAGCGCCATCGCCAAAGTGGCGTAGTTGATCTGCTGTTGGGCGATGATGCCGACCAGCGTCATCTGCGACTCGTACCACGTCTGCTCGGTTGAGATTACGTCGAGATAGTTTCCCAATCCAGCATCGTACAGCGCCCGTGTTAGAGCGGCTATGCGACCATTAGTCTCGACGTAGAGTCGCTGTCGCTCGGCCTGACGTCGTAGGGCAGTGATGGCCACAAGAGCCGATTCCACCTCCGAGAGAGCCGTAAGTAGGGTCTGCTCGTAATCGGCCACCGACTCGTTGTAGGCCGCCACAGCCTGCCGCTCGGCACTACGCAATTTGCCCAGTGAGAATAGCGGCTGGGTGATATTGCCCGTGGCGCTCCAGCTCCAATACCCCTTGCTGAATAGGTCGCGCACGTTGCTTCCGAACAGGCCTCCATTTGCCGTGAGCGGAATCGACGGAAAGCGATTGCTCCGAGCCACGCCCACACGGGCAGCTGCGGCTTGCAGCGTGTATTGCGCCTCGATTATGTCGGGCCGTCGGCTCAATAGCTCCGACGGGATGCCTGCGGGTATCGGTGCGGGCAGCGATGGCTCGATCGAATTCTCCTCTGCCTTGCTCAGCCGTTTCCACCACTCATAAAACTCCGTCGGCGTAAGCCCCACAATGGTGGCCAACGATAAGAGTGCCTGCTCGCGTAGACGTGTGTATTGCTCGATGTCGGCCTCGGCCGTATAGACAAGGCTCAACGCCTGATCACGATCCAACCCCGTGGTCATTCCATAGCGTAGCAGCGAGTCGATAAGTGCTGCCGACTCGGCTCTGAGCGCACGGCTTCGATGAGCCAACGCCAACGACCGCTCATACTCGCGCAGCGTAAAGTAGGCCTCGGCCACCTGATTGGTGAGCGAGAGTCGTACTCCCCGCATTGCCCACTCCGTGGCGAAAAGTTCGGCAGCGGCCTCGGCTCGGGTGTTGCGCAGCGCCCCGAATAGCGACAATTGCCAATCCACTGTCGGCCCAATGGTGAATTCCGACGTGAGCGACGAAGGGGTGGTGTATTCGCCTTGCCCCGAGATGGCAGTTCCCAACGAAGGCAGAAAGCTCGCCCGAGCACCTCGCAGCCCCTCACGCGATGCTTCCACCCGAGCTGCGGCAGCCTGAAGGTTGCGATTGCGCTCGAGAGCCATCTCCTGCAACCCATTAAGCCGCTCATCGTCGAAGATCAGCCACCACCGATCGTCGCTACTCCACGCTGCCGAGTCGTTGGCTACGAAGATGTATTCGCTCGGAATGGCGATCTCAGCCGTGGGTAGATGCACCGTGCAGGAGGCTAATGACCAGAGCAACAGTATGGATGTAAATGTTTTTCTCATAACTAACTCAATTTTTCGTTGCGACGATGTTCAAAACGCCCTATCTGTGCCACTAAATAGTAGGCCGCAGGATAGACAAATATGCCAACCACGGTGCCCACTACCATTCCTCCGACCAGAGCCACACCCATAATATTACGAGCCGTGGAGAAGTTGCCCGAGGCAAAGACGAGTGGCATCACGCCTAATATAAAGGCTAACGCCGTCATCAAGATCGGACGCAGACGCTCGCGGGCGGCTCCGATGGTGGCCTCGAGCAATGTAATCTCTTTCGACGAGAGTAGGCGCGTGTGGGCATACTCCACCACGAGGATGGCATTCTTGGCTGCCAAGCCGATGAGCATCACCAGCGATATTTGTGTGTAGATGTTGTTCACGATCTGCGCATCGAACAGGTGTGCCAACTCGACACTCGCCAAAGCTCCCACCACAGCCACGGGTACACTCATCAAAATGGCCAGCGGCAGACTCCAGCTCTCATACAGCGCAGCCAATGCTAAAAATACAAACACCAACGCCAGCACATACACCGCCCAACCACCGCTGGCGGCATTGGCCTCTTGATACGACATCCCGCTCCACGCATAGCCCACATCGTCGGGGAGTGTCGCCTCGGCCACACGTTCGATCGCCTGCATCACATCGCCCGTCGAGGCTTTGGCCGCAGGGGTTACGGTCAGCGGGATCGACTCGTAGAGGTTGAACTGCGTCAGATACTCCACACCCACCGTGTCGCGCACGCTGACAAAGGCCGACAGGGGAACACTCTCGCCTGAGCTGTTCTCGACGAAGTAGCTGTCGATCGAACGGGCACTCGCTCGGCTCTCGGGTGCGGCTTGCAGATAGCTCTGGTAGAGCCGCCCGAAGCGGTTGAAG
Source organism: uncultured Alistipes sp. (assembly GCA_964633635.1). GTDB lineage: Bacteria > Bacteroidota > Bacteroidia > Bacteroidales > Rikenellaceae > Alistipes. The sequence goes on from CAZWHN010000024.1 coordinate 5,130, forward strand.
TTGCCGATATAGGTGCCGCCCAAATAGCTCCCCAATGCCGAGTAGATGCTGCCGAGACTTACCCCTTGACTCATCGCGTGGTGGCGATCGACGAAGATCATCTGCTGCGGCGTGCTGGCGCTAAAGGGTGTGCTGACCGAAGCGATCGAACTCTCCCGACGGAGCGAGTCGATCAGCCGCGACGTCTGCTCGTCGAGGTATGCCGTGCCGCGTCCCTCGAGATCCTGCACCTGAAGTGTTACGCCCGATGTGATGCCCAAACCCGGTATCGAGGGCGGGATAAAGGCGTACGCCTCGGCCTCGGGAACGGCGACGTATAGCTCCTCGGTCAGTTCCTGGGCAATCTGCGAGGCCGAGAGTCGTCGCTCGGAGTAATCCTTCAGTACGACAAAGATGATTCCGCTCGAGGGCGACGAGATGCTTGCCATCATATTGAATCCCGTTGCCATCGAGGTGAATGCCACCTCGCTACGGGCGCTCACCACCTGCTCAATGTGGCGCATAGCTCGCTCGGTTACGCCCAATGACGAAGCCTCGGGCGTGGTGACCGTCACCATCAGATAACCCTGATCCTCCTCGGGCAAAAATCCCGATGGCAGCGCTCGCCAGAGGGGTATGGCGACAAGCATCGTAGCGCCAATGAAGATGGCCGTTCGAAGCGTATGCCTTACTAGTGTCGAAGAGAGTGCGTCGTAACGCTCGGTAAGACGACCAACCCAACCATTGAAGCGAGCAAATAATCCTCGCCTGTGCTTTTCTCGCCGACGCAGTAGCATTGCACACAGAGCTGGCGAGAGCGTCAGAGCGTTGAATGCCGATAGGGTGATGGCCGCCGCCAACGTGATGGAGAATTGACGGAACAGAAGCCCCGTAATCCCCGACGTGAACGATACGGGAACAAACACAGCCAACAGCACTACGGTCGTAGCTACGATGGGTGAGGCGACGCGACGCATCGCTTCGGCCGTGGCCTCGTGGGGTGGTTTGCCCTGCTCGATATTGACCTGCACCGCCTCGACCACCACAATGGCATCATCGACCACCAATCCGATGGACAAGACCAAGCCCAGCAGCGATATGATGTTGAGCGAGAAGCCGAGCAGGGGAAACAGCGCAAACACTCCCACTAACGACACAGGAATCGCCACCAGCGGAATGAGCGTAGCCCGCCAATCTTGCAGAAAGAGATATATGATCACGATCACCAATAGCAGAGCCAACAGCAGCGTCCGCACAATGTCGTCAATACCCGCCTCGATGGCTGTGGTGGAATCGACCACCGTATGCAGCGTAACACCGTCGGGCAATCGCTCCTCGATCTGGGCAGTCTGCTCCTTAACCTTCGCCCCCACCTCCACGGCGTTGCTGCCTGGCTCCTGATAGATCACAATCATCGTCGAGGGGTTGCCTCCTACCGACGAACGCACGTCGTAGGTCTGGCTGCCGAGCTCCACCGAGGCCACGTCCGAGAGACGCACCTGATTGCCATCCTCGTCGAGCGAGAGGATTATCGAGCTGAACTCCTCGGCTGTGGAGTAGGGCGGTGGTAGGGTGGCCGTGTAGGTATATACGGTCTGCTCGGGTGCTGGCTCGGCACCGAAACGGCCTACGGGGTAGATGGCGCTCTGGGTGCGGATGGCGTCGATCACCTCCTGCAATTCAAGCCCATAGTAGTGTAGGCTCTGCGGTCGGATCCAGATGCGCATAGCATACTCGCCCGCACCCATAATAGATACCTTGCCCACGCCGTTGATCTTCTCGATGCGACTCTCGAGATTGAGGTAGGCGTAGTTCGACAAAAACTCATCGTCGTAACGGCCATCGCTCATTAGCGAATATACCATCAGAAAACCTATATTGCTCTTGCGGGTGATGAGCCCCTGCTGGCTTACCGCCTCGGGCAGATTGGCGACGGCCGAGGAGACGTTGTTCTGCGTGAAGATGGCATCCATATCGGGCGAAGAGCCGATGTCGAAGGTCACTTGCAGATTCATCGTGCCGTCGTTGGCGCTCGTGGCTTGCATATAGAGCATATCGCTCACACCCATTACCTGCTGAGCCACGGGCACAGCTACCGAGTTGTTCACGGTCTGTGCATCAGCTCCCGTGTATGTGGCCGATACCTCCACCACGGGAGGCGTGATGTCGGGATACTGCTCGATGGAAAGGCGCGTGAGCGACACGCCACCCAGCAGCGTCATTGCAATGGCCAGCGCCACCGCAAATACGGGACGTCGTATGAAGTATGTACCTATCATTGCTCGCTATTTTGAGGGATTACCTTTGCACCACTACGCATCTTCTGGCTGCCCGTTACGATGACTATCTCGCCTGCTGTCAGCCCCTCGTCGATCACCCATCGTGAGCCGATGCTCTGACCCGTGCGCACGGGGCGATATTCGACCGAGCTATCGCTACGCATCACCCACACCGACTCGATGCCCTGCGTGCGATTGACAGCCTGCTGGGGTATGGTCACCTGTAGCCTCCGAGGTCCGACGCCTGTCTCGATGCGGGCATATTCGCCCACCTTGAGTCGCTTGTCGGGATTTGGAAAGCGCACGACAAGGGTTATCGTGCCACTCGTTGGCGAGATGTCTCCACGAGTATAGTCGTACGAACCTCGATATTCGTAGATGGTGTCGTCGGCGAGCTGGAGCGTGACTTCGCTCAGTAGGTCACGATTGGCATACGAGGCTCCTCGCCCCGCATACTTTAGATATAGCGTCGTGGGGATGGCTATCTCGGCCGTGAGGGTGTCGGTGTTGGAGATTGTTGTGAGGGTCGTGAACTCGCTCCCAGGCCCTACATAGTCGCCTTCGTGGACGGCACTCCAAGCGGCTATGCCGTCGATGGGTGAGCGAATGTCTGCATAACTCGCCTGCAAGCGGGCATTCTGCAACTGTTGGCGGGCACTCTCCACGGCTGCCTGAGCCGACGAGTAGGCTGCTCGGTATTGATCCATCTGTGCAAGGCTAATGGCGCTCAGCTCGACCAATGGCAACGCCCGTTCGTAGTTGTTGCGAGCCTCGGCAACCTCAGCCTCGGCAGCTGCAAGCGATGCCCGTGCCGACTGAAGTGTGGCGTTGAGCAGATCGCTCTCGATACGGAACAGCAGCTGCCCCTTGCGAACGGGCATCCCAGGGGCGTAGTGTTTGCTGCGCAGGTAGCCGCTCACACGGGGCTCAACAACGACGTCGTAGTCGCTCTTGAGATGGGTGATAAAGTCGTAACGCATCGTCATCGAATCGGCCACAGCCGTAGCCACCTCGACCTTGAGTCGTGGTGCCTCGGTAGAGGCGTGACGATGGCGACACGACGGGGCCGCGAGAGTCATCAAAAGCAGTGTTGCAAAGAGTGTGCGTCGCATAGGAAATGATTTGATTTTGAAAGCAATCGGTCAAAAAATATGCCATCGACGCGCCCTTTTTGCCTATTTTGAGGTTATGTGATGATTTTCAATGTAATTTTTTATTGAAAATTATTTGATTATCGGAAAAATTCATATATTTGCTATCGATAATAAACTATAAAATTTAGAGTTATGAAAAATTTGGTAGATCAGATCAATGCCCAGATCGAGGTGTTCTCTGCAAATGCGGCTGCTCAGGTAGAGAAGAACAACAAGGCTGCGGGTACCCGCGCTCGTAAGGCTGCTTTGGAGCTTACCAAGCTCTTGAAGGAGTTCCGTAAGGTATCAGTTGAGGAGGCTAAGAAATAATTTTGCCCTTGACTTTATAAGAGACGAGGCTGTCGGCGTTTAGCTGACAGCCTCTTTTTTTATTCGATCCTAACCCCAGCCTGGCGGAATAGCTCCCTCTGCTCGTCGTCGATGCCGATCTGCTCGTCGAGTGGCACGGCGCGGTTGTGGTCGTTGAGATAGTAGCGTCGGGCGGCGTGGTCGAAGTAGGGGTTCACCAGCGAGGCACGCTCGTCGAGATAGGGCGTGCGTATCGAGGCTATGTCGGCCATCGTATGGAAGACCGAGTAGGTGGTGGCGGGGGCGTGACGGTTGGCCTTTGCGGCCTCGACCTTGCGACCAAACAGCTCGCAGTATCGGGGCGAGAACCACGCTATCGATGCAACGTGCAGCTGGTAGTATGTGGTGGTGGGCGAGGAGTGGAGGAATCGTCCCTGCTCGGTGTCGAAAAGATCCTCGCCGTGGTCGGCACAGTAGTACATTGCCGTGCAGGCATCCTGCTCCGAGAGCAGATTGATCAGCTCCGAGAGGACGTAGTCGGTGTAGAGTATCGAGTTGTCGTAAGCGTTGCGGATCATCTCGGCGTTGCGCTTGTGTATGGCTACGTCGTCATCGGGGAGGAACTTGGCCATCTCTCGCGGATAGCGCTGATGGTAGCTAAAGTGCGAGCCATAGGTGTGCAGGATAAAGAGTATGCGCTCGGAGTTATCCTTCTCGAGAGCCCGCTTTACCGCCTCCACCAACTGATAGTCGTGATGCGGAAAATCCATATACTCAACTACATCGGCATCGTGAGCCAGATTGTCCACCATAGCCCCTTGAGGTGCCTGATTTGAGAAGAAGTAGGTCTTGAAATCGACCTCGTTGAAGAGCGCAGGTAGTCCCTTCCGACGATACAGCTCGTCGTGCTGCGAGGTGTGTATCGACGAGAGTATCATCGGCACACTCTTGTGTGTGGTGTTGCTCTGGGTTGTAACCTCGCTAAATAATGCTATATCGTCGCGTGCCGCAAGCCGAGGATTGGTGGTGCGGTTGTAGCCGAATAGTTGCCAATTTGCAGCACGGGCAGCCTCGCCAATCACAAGTACATATATCTCCCGATCCGATGGCGACACTTCGCGCAGAGCTTGGTAGGTGAATCCTTGCGACGAGGTGGCGTAGTTGTCGATCTTGCGAGCCTCGTCAATGGCTATACCCATATTATATATGGCATTGAGTGGAAATATGTCGTTGCGCAGGATGCTCCTCACATCGCGGCTCTGGCCCGCTACGATGAGTGCCACCGTACCCAATATTAGCGACGCCGCTCCGCTTAAGAAAAATCCTCGTCGAGAGCTCTGCGGAAGTTCGATACGGCGACTGAGATGCTTCGTCGCAAACCACAATAGCGGCAGATACATAACACAAACGGCAATGATCGAGGGGTAGATATTGCACAGAAGTTCGTTCGCTTCGCTCGGATTGGTGGTCTTCAGGTTGAGAAACATATCGGTTGCGATGACCGAGTTGCCGAACAGATACGACAGCACGATCTGGAATGCGCTGATAAAGATTACGGGAAAACTCCACCACACCATACGTCCCGAGCGGCGGCTCAGTGCTGCAGTGATGGCATACACTCCCAACGGTAGCAGTATGCCTGCGAGCGCCACCCAGAAGGGGTAGTGCTCCGTAAAGGTCAATACGACGACGGGGATCATTAGCGATAGCGTCAGCGCCAAAGCCATCCAATGGGCATTGTATATTATCTTCTTGAACATCAGAATGCTTCGTTTACATTAACTATAAGGCCGTGGGAGTGGCGTCCCCATCCGTAGTCGATGCGTAGCACTGTGCGCCCGCCATCCGATAGGCGTAATCCCACACCTACGTTGGGGAGGATCTCCTTGCCCGAAAATGCACCCCACGTCGGGAATACATTTGCAGCACCGCCCCATACGCAGGCTCCGAAGGGCCCGTAAATTGTTTGGCGTAGTTCCAACTGAGCCGTGATCATATTGCGGTCGATGTAACGTCCGTAGTAATAGCCTCGCATACGGCTCGTGCCACCCACGGCGGGGTAGTAGAGCCACGGAGTGCGCTGCGACCACATCTCGCCATAGAGATCGGCCGCCACCACGCCCCCCTGCCATACGGGCTGAAAGTAACTCGCCTCGAGCGTGAGATGCCAGAGCGTGTGCGAGTAGTTGCCGAGTATCTTGGGTCGTAGCTCGCCATAGAGCGAGACTATGCCGCCACGGGTTGTGGTATGGTCGTTGTCGCGTCTGTCGTAACTCACCGAAAGACCAATGCCCGTGGTGTAGAGCGAATGCAGTGTGTGGCCATCCGTCAATAGGTACTCCTCGGCCAAGAGGTCGAAGTCGGCAGCCTTGTCGAAACTTAGATTCAACCCTGCACCAACGGCCAATCCTCCGCCCAACTGATACATATAACGTGCCGTGCCATTTACCCGATGGAGCGTATATTCGCTACGCACGGCGTGGTCGGCGGTTTGGTAGCCCACGCCCCAGAAACGTCGCGGAAGCGATCCTCCACCCACCTCGTAGGAGAGCTGGTGTCGCCCCTGCGCAAAGTAGTTGTGTCCCGACGCTCGAACATCGAAAAAGCCGTTGATCGAAACCATTGCCGCGACTGTTGCATCGGCCATAGGTGAATCCTCTGCCGTGCGATAAAGTGCCGTGGCTGAGGCCGTAAGGGCTGCATTGGTCTCCTGTGTGTATGCCACGCCGAGTCGTCCCGTGAGCGAGAGTTCATCGCTCGACGATAGCGGCTGGGTGAGCCAGCTGCCGATGCGTTGCGTAAGCGTTGGTCGTGATGCGCGGTCGAGAGCACGCCCTACGGCCGAGTAGTCGATCGGATCGTAGATTGTGCGGGTGGTCTGACTCCTTGTGGTGCGCAACGAATCCTGCACCGTTGGGCTTTGTGCCCGTGCGGTGCAGATGGTGGCGGTGGCCACAATCAGCGTAAGGAGCAGACTTTTCATCCTCGACGATGGTTTGCGTGATTAGCGGTAGGGCTCGATAAAGCGGAAAAACTCCTCCTGCTCGGCCTTCGAGAGCTCGCCCTTCTTGCAGTAGATCAGCTCGCCCTTCTTGTTCACTACGATCAGCACAAACATATTGTTGCAGTCGCCCAATCCCCACGCCTGCGATAGCGTGCGGTCGGTATCGGTCAGAACGATTGCGTTGTTCTTCTCGGTGCGTTTGCGAGCCATCGTGCGGATGATGCCGTTGGGCAACATCGTATCCTTGAGGTTCAGCACACCGAAGCCCTCGATGTTGGGACCTGTGGCGGTCTTGCGCTCCTCCATCTCGTAGGTGAAGGCCTCGTTTTGCTTGTGTTTGTCGGGGTCTATGTAGAAGAAAACCAAATTCTTCTCACCAAAATAGGGCAGCTTGGCCACATTGTTCTGCAAATCCTTCAGTTCGATATTCTCGACCTTGTAGGGCAGCGCTTTGGCCAGATCACCACTCTCTTGAGCGTGCGCAACCGCGAGGCCACACACCAGTGCTAATGCTGTAAAAACAATCTTTTTCATAGGCTTGAATTTTGTTTCAGGTTGTAAATTTATGAAAAAAATGCATCGTGCGCACCCCTTCTTCGCATTTTGACCGATAATTTCTTACTTTGGACTATTTTTCGTAATCTCATCCGTCCCTTCGTAGGCGTAGCGTCCTCCGCCCGCGATGAGTAGCGTGAGGTAGATGCCGCAGTAGAGCAGTTGCATCTTCGTTTCGTAGCTCGAAGCTCCATCATAGGCAATTGCCTGAATGAGCGTAACAACCGTTATTACGACCATTACCGCCGCTGCTATCCGTGTTCCCGTGCCGAGCAGCAGCATTGCGGCCATCAGGCTCTCGAGTGCGATCGAGATCGACAGCGTTGTCGGAGGGTTCATCCCTAAAAACTGCGGGAACGTGAGTACAAGGTTGTCGTAGGTCTGCATCTTGCCAACGACGTGGATGAGCATAATCCCGCTGATGAAGATTCTGAGGAACAATATGGCGCGGTGGCCACATAGCCAGAGTGGTTGAGAGTCGTGATTTTTCATACCCGCCGAAGTCCAAAAAATATTCCAACCCGAGGCAGAGTCGGGATAAATTTGTATCTTTGTTTTGGGTTATGGGCGAAGGTGGTTGCGACGGCTTGTAAACCACACCGTAAACCGTTGAATTGTTAAAATTGTAAGTCTATGGAAAATAAGAAGATAGGGCGTATTCTTTTTGTGTGTCTGGGTAATATCTGCCGCTCGCCGGCTGCGCAGGGCGTGATGGAGGCTGTGGTCGAGCGTGCAGGTGTGGGGCATTTGGTCGAGATAGACTCGGCTGGAACGTATGGCGGTCACGCAGGTGATTTGCCCGACAGACGTATGCGAGTGGCAGCATCGAATCGTGGTTACGACCTTCGCCATCGGGCACGTCGTTTTCGTGAGGAGGATTACGAGCGATTTGATATGATTATCGTTATGGATGATATGAATTACGAGGATGTGTCGTGTCTGGCTCCTGAACGGGCGGCACTCAAGAAATTATACCGCTTTGTGGAGTTCTGCCGTCACCATCCGCAGTGGAGCCACGTCCCCGATCCCTATTACGAGGGGCACGAGGGCTTTGAATTGGTGCTCGATCTGCTGGAGGATGGCTGCGAGGGATTGCTCGATCATCTTAATCTAAAATAGGAGTAAAAAAATGAGGCTGCCCCAATCGGAGGCAGCCTCGTTTGCGATTACTTCGACGGTGTGGACATCTTGCGATAGGCGTTGGGCGTGTAACCCGTCACACGTTTGAAGGTTGTGTAGAAGTGTTCGGTCGATTTGAAGTTCAGCGCAAAGGCAATCTCCTTGATCGAGTCGTGCGTGTTGGCCAACAGGTGTTGTGCGTGACGCAACTTGATCTGCGTGAAATACTTAGCAGGTGGGTAACCCGTGTAGTCGCGGAAGATCTTGCGGAACCACGAGTAGCTCACGTTGAGCTGTGCGGCCAGCGCCTCGAGGTCGATATTCTGCAACATACGTTCGTGCATAATCATCTTCGCCTGCTCGACAACCTGATCCAGGCGGTCGGTCGAGATGGCCTGATTACGCGCCGTGAAGTTAACCACTCCCAGCATATGCATCACGATTCCTCCGAGCAACTGCTGCGCTGCGGGGCGATCCGACGAGGCCACCTCCGCTGCACGCTGATACAGGTCGGCCAGCTCGCGGTTCAGTCCGATGTTGAAGATCTGCTCGCCATCGGGGAACAATCGCTTCACCACACGGTCGGCAGTGTCGCCGCTGAAGCCGATGAAGTATTCGTTCCAACCCGTCTCAGCCGACGGCTTGTAGGTGTGCCAGCGCCCCGGGTATAGCAGTATGATCGAGCCCTTGGGGACCTGATAACTCTGCTCCTCGTTGGCGAACTCGCCCTGTCCTTTGGTGATGTAGAGTAGCTGGTACTCGCGCAACACACGTCCTCGCTCGGGATCGAACGCATACCCCTGCGGATGTTCGCTGGTGGGGTAGGTGTCGTGAGGCGAGATGGCCTGCGAGCCTACGGTGCTTACTGTACACCCAAACTGTTGGTCGGTTTTGTTGGGAATCAGATAGTGGAATTGAACTTTACTTTCGTCCATAAGTTACGTTGTTTTTTCGGGAACCTATTTCAATATTTCGGGCAGGAATGAACTCACCATCAGCACCACGATGCCGATCACCAGAACCGCAATCGTGCGCGACGAGCAGCCCTTCCACTCCTTTAATATAATACCCCAAAGGTTTGAGAATACCACATTCAGCGCCATCAGTATGCACCAACTGAATGTGAGTAGCGACGGCGAGTCGGTAAGGAAGCCCTTCCCCAAGCTCAGTCCGAAGAACTGGCTGTACCACAACGCTCCAGCCAATGCGCAGAATAGCAGGTTGTTGGTCCAGAGCGATGTCTGGCCGTAGTCGCCGAAGGTGCGGTTGCGTGAGTTCTGATAGAGGCAGTAGGCGGCATTGGTGAGGAAACCTCCGAAGGTGACCATAGCCGTAGCGGGCAGCGTCATAAAGATGTCGGCTGTCTGGTCGCCAAAATTGAGTCCCTCGCCGAAGCCGAGACCGATGTTGAAGCAGGCGCTCATAAAGCCAGCAAGCAGAGCCACCGAAATACCCTTCGTGAAGTTGAAATCCTTAACGGCGGCACGCTTCTCCTCCTCTGAGAGCGACTGCGCCTTCATATTGCCAGCCACTCCGATGATGGCAATGCCAGCGAGTGTCACCACAACACCAATCAACACCGATGCAGTTAGATCGCCTGGGCGACCGAGCAGCAGCGGTGTCAGCACCGTGCCCAAGCCAGCGCAGGTGCCAAGTGCAATGGATTGACCGAGCGCAACACCCAAGTATCGCATCGACAGTCCGAAGGTCAAACCTCCCACACCCCACAGCACTCCGAATAGAGCCGTAAGGGCGCTCTCCTTGGGGTGAGCGGCGTAGAGCTCCCACAGCGAGTGACCCTCGGGCACAGCCAACATAGCACCCGCAATAGGGAAGATGAGCCACGCAAATATGCCCTGCACGAGCCAGTACGACTCCCAGCTCCAACTCTTGATCTTGTTGATGGGGACGTAGCTGCTCGACTGGCAGAAGGCGCCGATGGCGATGATTAATAGACCTATAATGATTTCCATATTATCGCGGGATTAGATTTAACAGCGCTTTGAGGTCACCTCGGCCTCATACTTCTCCACCTCGGTGATGAACTCCTCGCCCACGGGAACACCATTCTTCAGGCAGAACATATCCCATACGGCACTCCACGGCAGCGACTTGCACTCCTCGAGCAGAGCCAAACGCTCGAAGCCCTTACCCTCGGCCTCAAACTCACGCAAAGTGGTGAGGGGCTCGAGCAGAGCCTGCAACAGACACTTCTGCGTAGCGCGTGCGCCGATAACGTAGGCGCCGATGCGGTTGATCGAGGCATCGAAATAGTCCAGACCGATGTGTACACGACCCAGAGCGTCGCAACGAACGATCTCCTTCGTAAGATCCAGCGTCTCGTCGTTGATGATGGTAACGTGGTCCGAATCCCAGCGTACGGGACGGCTGACGTGGAGCATCACCTCGGGCGTAAAGAGCAACAGCGACGACATCTTGTCGGCAATAGACTCGGTGGGGTGGAAGTGACCCGTGTCGAGCGTTACCATAATGCCCTTCTGTGCTGCGTAGCCGATGTAGAAGTCGTTGCTACCCACGGTGTAGCTCTCCAGACCGATACCGAATACCTTCGACTCAACCGAGTCGCGCATCCACTCGTACTTCTGCTCCAAAATCTCGTCCAACGATTTTTTCAGGATGGCACGATACTTCATACGGTTTACGGTGATATCCTTCGATCCGTCGTGAATCCAGATGTTGAGCATAGCGGGATCGCCCTGACGGCGGCCCATCTCGTCGGCGATAGCGCGGCAGCGCTTGGTGTGCTCAACCCAGAATGAACGGATATCCTCCTTGGGGCTTGCAAGGGTGAGATCCTCGCTCTTGGGGTGTGAGAACGATGTCGAGTTGAAATCGAGCTTGAGACCCTTCTCGGCAGCCCACTGCATCCAGCTCTCGAAGTGCTTAGGCTCCAACTCGTTGCGATCGGCGGGGCCTGTCTCGCGGAAGTCGGCATAGCTGGCGTGGAGGCTCAGACGATGGTTGCCCGGCAGGAGCGAGATGACCTTCTC
>CAZWHN010000025.1:0-9119 GCA_964633635.1 uncultured Alistipes sp.
CTGAAGAAGAGCTGGATTGCCAAGGCCAATACCCCCTGCATCTTCATCTCGGCTGTCGAGCGATTGAACATCGAGAAGCTGCGCCAGGACCTCTATGGTATGGTTCGTGAGATACACGCTGGACGTTACCCGTTCAACAATTTCCTATATTAAGACCCTCAAAAACTGAGTTGCAATGATTCAAATCTTAAACAAGGAGAACACGATTCTCAACAAGTTTCTGGCCCAGATCCGCGATCGCGTGGTGCAACGCGACTCGATGCGTTTCCGTCGTAACCTGGAGCGCATAGGCGAAGTGATGAGCTACGAGATCTCGCGCACGCTCGACTATAAGACCACATTGGTGGAGACCCCGCTTGGCGAGGCTGCGGTGGAGATGGTGAGCGATCAGATTGTCGTTGCAACCATTCTGCGTGCGGGACTGCCTCTGCATCAGGGTTTCCTGAATTACTTCGACGATGCCGAGAGTGCCTTCGTGTCGGCCTACCGCAAGAGCTCGAAGGATGGCTCGTTCAAGGTTAAGGTGGAGTACGTCTCGACCTGCAACCTCGAGGGTAAGACTCTGATTCTGGTCGATCCTATGCTTGCCACGGGCACCTCGCTCGTGCTGGCTTACGAGGCTCTCATCGCCAAGGGCGGCGAGCCGCAGCACACCCACATCGCATCGGTGATCGCCAGCGAGCAGGGTGTCGATTACGCCACACGCCACCTCCCCTCGCGTACGACCACGCTCTGGGTGGGGGCTATCGACGCCGAGCTTACCTCGCGTTCGTATATCGTGCCGGGCATTGGCGATGCGGGCGATTTGGCATACGGTGAGAAGTAGGCTATTGTGAATAGGCGAAAAGGCACGCAGGGCCTCTTTCAAAATACGTCATTCCACATTTTCGCAACCGAGTTGCTGGCTGATACAGACGAAGTTGCCCTGCGAAAATGAATGGAATCAACCTTTGTAGAAATTACTATCTGATACTGATTAATTAACATCTTTATACACAAAAAATCTCTCTAACAAAAACTATTAGAGAGATTTTTTATTTCTCCTCCTTGACACTCACCGATCGGGTTGCGGGGTCGAACTTCACAATCCCTGTTGTGAACAACCGCTCGATATGTCCGCTGCGTACCATCTCGTCGGTCGGCAGGACGTGGAGTCGCGGGGGCGCAATCAGAGCCACCGAGTCGCAGAGGTCGAGCGCGATGTCTAACTCGTGAGTCGAGAAGAGTATGCACTTCTGCTCCTCGTGCGCGAGGCGTCGCAAGAGTGTGCACAGCTCGTAACGGTTGGGCATATCGAGGAAGGCGGTTGGCTCGTCCAAAAGGATTACGGGGGTCTGCTGCGCCAGTGCGCGGGCGATCATAATGCGCTGACACTCACCGTCCGACATCCGATCCATCGTGCGGTCGGCATAATCCTCCATTCCCACCGAGCGGAGCGCCTGCTCAACGATGGCCTCGTCCTGCTGCTGTATGCGGCCAATCCAATTGGTGTAGGGGGCACGTCCGAGCGCCACCACGTCGCGGCAGCGGAGATTCGAGATGCGCACCTTGTCGGTCGTGACCAGCGCCACGGTCGTCGCCATCTCGGCAGGCGACAGACTCTGCAACGCACGTCCACCGAGCTTGATCTCACCCGCAAGGCACTCGCCCAAGCCCGCAATGGCTCGCAGCAGCGTACTCTTTCCCGTACCGTTGCGACCAACAAGTGCGGTGAGTTGCCCTGCCGCAATCTCGGCCGTGAGGCTCTCGATCAGGATGCGGCTGCCGTAGCCGAGTGAGAGATTTTCAAAGCGTATCATATCCTACACGATGTTTTTGTTACGAATTACCACCCAGATGACGATGGGGATACCCAGCAGTGCCGTTATGGTGTTGACGGGCAGCGTCAGCATCTTCGAGATGATGTCGCAGGTGAGCAGCGCCACCGCTCCCGTCATAGCCGTTGCGGGCACTAACGTGCGATGGTCGGCGTCGCGGAATAGGATGCGGGCAACGTGGGGTATGGCCAGGCCGATGAATCCAATCGGACCGCAGAATGCGGTGATTGTACCCGCCAGCAGCGTTGTCGAGAGCAAGATGAGCATTCGTGTGCGGGGGATGTTGGCACCCATCGTGCGGGCGTATGACTCACCCAGCAGCAGTAGGTTCATCGGCTTGATCACAGCCACCGTGAGCAGCAATCCCGCCACCACGGCAGGGGCTACCAGCGCGAGCTGCATCGACGTGACGTCGCCCAACGATCCCATAGTCCAGATGACGAAGCTCTTGAGAGCCTCCTCGTTGCTCAAGTATTGGAGAATCTGCACGATGGCGCTCACGCCCGAGCTGACCATCATACCGAGAATCAGTATCACCATAATATCCTTGATGCGTCGGCTCACAGCCGCCACCACAGCTAAGATAGCTGCCGCACCCACCCACGCAGCACCCGCCACGCCGAGCGACGAGAGTGCCGATGTGTTCGATAGTCCGAGCAGCGGAGTGCCCAAGATGAAGATCGCCACACCAAGACTCGCACCCGAGCTTACGCCCAAAACATAGGGGCCTGCCAACGGATTGCGAAAGAGAGTCTGCATCTGCAAGCCACTCACCGAGAGCGCCGCACCCGCCAAAATGGCCACCACGGCCTTGAGCAGACGAATGTCGAGTATGATCTTACGCAGAACGGGGTCGCACTCGCCACCCGTCAGTGCCGCCCACACGTCCCCGAGGGCAATACCCACCGAGCCGACGACCATATCGATGGCGAAGAGCGCCACGATCAGCACCGCTAAGGTGCTAAAGAGTATGCTTTTGCGTTGTCTCATTATCGGTTGCGGATGTCTTGATGCAGGGTTTGTACTATCGCCTTGCCTCGGCGTTCGAGCTCCTCGACGGCATCGGCCGAGCCGTCGCTGCTGACCACGCTGTCGAGCGTAGCATCATACACAGCCCACCCCGTGTGGTCGATCACGCCGAAGGCGTTGTTGTACGACCAGAAGGCGTAGTGGGGTACGGTGCTGTCGAAAATATCTTTGCTGAAGATGTTTTCTTTAGGGGCTACTCCCATCTGCGCAAGCAACGTGGCGTAGAGGTCGGACTGCGAGCAGAAGGTGTCGATCGTAATGCCCCCTTGCTCGATGGCTCCGCCCGTCCAGATCATCGGTACACGCTGACGCTCGAGCGATCCTGTGGTCAGATGCTCGGGGTAGGGCATACCGTGGTCGGCAATGAGGACGACGAGCAGATTATCCCACACCTCGCTCTTTCGCCAGAGATCGATCATACGGCCTATATGCTCGTCGGCAAAGGCTACCGAGTTGAGTATCTTATTCTCGAATGCGTCGTACTCCACGTCGAACGGCTCGTGCGAGCTCTGTGTGAGCAGCGTTGCGAAGAAGGGTTTCTGCTCGTGCGAGAGTCGCACAACCTCCTCGCCGAAGAATTGGCACACCACATCGTCGGCATAGCCCCACTCGTTGGTCGGGGCGTCGAAGGCGAGCTGTGCCTTATCCTTGATCTGCTCCACGCCCGTGCCGTAGAGGTAGGAGATGGTGTTGGTGAAGTTGGCGTCGCCACCATACACGAAGCTTGTCGCGTAGCCCTCTGCCTTAAGCGAGCGGGCGATGGCAGGCAGGGTGTGAGCCTTCTTCGGATACTTCATCACCGACACCACGGGGTGGGCGGGGTAGCCACTCATCACGGCCACCGTGCCTCGGTCGGTGCGGTAGGAGTTGGCAAACATATTCTCGAACCATACGCCCTGCTGCTTTATGCGTTGCAGGTTGGGCGCTACGACGCGGCCATCGACAACCTCGTCCATCACCGTGCGGCCCAGACTCTCCATCATCACCAGCACCACGTTGGGGCGTTTCGTCTGGAGCAGTTGCTCGGTTGTCGAGTGCGACTCGGAGGCTGTGGCTGAGGCGAAGATTGCGGCGCACTCCTCGTCGGAGAAGTAGCGGTAGTCGCCCTCCTTAAGATCCGAGCGTGCAGCCGACGAGAGGAACGAGAAGATGGGATTCGTAGCAGCCTGATTCAGAAACATATTGTCGCTGAAATAGACCTTGCTCACGTTGGCAGGTGCGGTGTCAGTGCCACCACGGATGGCTAAAAAGATCAATCCTCCTGCTAAAAGCATCACGCCCGTCGAGAGGGTTTTCTGCTTGAGCGACTCCTTCGTTGTGCGGTATGTTGTTGCTCCCCATCGCCACACCGCAAAGAGCAACGCAGCATACGCCACAAATAGCAGCGTTGTGGGCCACACATCGCCCCACTCGAGGCTGGCGACAGCCTCCTTCGGGGTGCGCAGGTAGGGTAGGATGGTGCTGTCGAGGCGGAAATCCCAATGGCGGAAAAGCCCCATATCGACCGCCACCAAAAGCGCACACAGCACCGCCATCACGGCAAAATATCCACGCAGCAGCCGTCTCGTCGTTCGCTCGGGGATCGCCACCCACACCGTCACGAGTAGCAGCAGCCACGGCACCACGCAGATGTATCCCGCCACCGTTGAGTCCAGCAGCAGACCACTGCATACCACGCCCCACAGCTCCGCCGCCGAGCAGTCGGCTGCACGCGAGGCGTACCACGCCAAAAAGATCGGCTTTTGCAACGCCATCAGCACGAGGCTCGTGAGGTAGAGCAGCGCAAGAGTTATGATTTTTCGTAACATCCTATCCTGTGGTAAAAAACTTCGTACAAAGATACAACTTTATCGCAATAAAAAGAGGCTGCGAACAAAAGTTGTTCGGCAGCCTCGTAACTTTCGACCTTCGGCGGGTCCGAAACGACCACGTCGGGCGGTTAGTAGGTCATCGTAACCTCCATCTCCTTTGCCTGATCGATCATCTTCTGCAACTCCGACTCGCTCGGAACGCGGTTGACGAGATTCTTCTCGGCATTCACCTCCTCCATCTTCTTCTGCAGGTTGGCAGCTACGCGGTGGCGGAACTCCTTGACGGTGTCAACGCCCGCAGCCTCCAACAGCTCGGCGAACTGGGGGCCTACGCCCTTGATGCGGAACAGGTCGGCGTGGTTGGTCCAACGCAGGATCAGTTTCTCGCTGATTTCGGTCTTCTCGGCCATCTCCTTGCGGCCCTTAGCCGAAGCGCAAGCGGCGAGCAGATCCTCGGGAGTCTTCACACCAGCAGCCTCCAATTTGGCAGCATAAGCCTCGCCTATGCCCTCGATGTCGATAATTTTGTATGCCATAGTTTGTTTAGATTTATTTGGTTAGTATTCTGTTTCAACCTCAAATATACATATTTTTTTATTAATACGCCACATTTGTCGCAAAATAATCTATTCGCAGCATGGCTTGTCGATTCCGCGACGATTTATTACCTTTGCGCTCAGAAACGACAATCACTATGGAACGATACATCGACATCAACAATTTCGACTACCCTCTGCCCGACGAGCGCATTGCCAAATTCCCGCTCGAGTGCCGCAGCGACTCCAAACTCCTGATCTATCGCAACGGTTCGATCGCCCAGAGTCATTTCCGCTCGCTGGCGGAGCATCTGCCCGAGGGCTCGCTGCTTGTCTTCAACAACACGAAGGTGATCCGTGCCCGCGTCATTATGCACAAGGAGTCGGGTGCCCGCATCGAGGTCTTCTGCCTTGAGCCGTCGTCACCTGCCGATTACGAACGTGCCTTTGCCGTTCGGGGCGAGTGCGAGTGGAGCTGCATCGTGGGCAATCTGAAGAAGTGGAAGGAGGGATACGTCTATATCGACTTCGACTACGAGGGCGCGGCCTGCCAGTTGCGAGCCTCGATCGTTGAGCGTGGCACACGCGAGCATACGGTGCGATTCGAGTGGGATGTCGATCTCACGTTCGGTCAGCTGCTCGAGCATCTGGGTCGCATACCCATCCCGCCATACCTCAATCGCGAGAGCGAGGCGATAGACCTCACGCGCTACCAGACCGTATATTCCAAGTTCGAGGGGTCGGTGGCGGCTCCTACGGCGGGCCTGCACTTCACCGACGAGATGATTGCGCAGATGCGCGAGCGAGGCTTTAGCTTCGAGGAGGTGACTCTGCACGTCGGTGCGGGTACGTTCCTGCCCGTGAAGAGCGACGACGCCACGCAGCATCCGATGCACACCGAACACTTCGAGGTGCGACTCTCCACCCTTGAGCATCTACTTGCCCACCACGGCCAGATCACGGCCGTCGGCACAACCTCGGTGCGTACGTTGGAGTCGCTGCCCGTGCTTGGCTGGCGTATTCGTCAGACGGGTGAGCCCGAGACGGAGCGCACGATAGGTCAGTGGGAGAGCTACGACCTACACGAGAGCTATACGGGACGCGAGGTGTTGGAGGATCTGATTGGTTATATGCGTCAGAAGGGGCTGGAGCGACTGAAGGCCTCGACGCAGATTATGATCACGCCGCTCGGCTTCCGTTTCCGCATCGTGAGCCGCATTATCACCAACTTCCACCAGCCCAAATCGACGCTGCTGCTGCTGGTGTCGGCCTACGTCGGGGTGGAGCGCTGGCGTTCGATATACGACTATGCGTTGGAGAATGATTTTCGGTTCCTCTCCTATGGCGATTCGTCGTTGCTGATATGCGAATAATAGAAAAGGCTGCGTTGAGCAGCCTTTTTTGTTATCTTACATAGACGATGTTCGACACCGATCGCTCGCCTGCGTGGTCGAAGCGTTTGTTGTCGCACGGGTAGTTCACAACGCCATTCTCGGCGGCACCCTTGATCCAGAGTGTGGTTGAGCCTCCGCCGTCGAGGTTGAGTGCATCCTCCGCACCCAAAACCCTTACGAGATAGGCCAACTCGGGGATACTCATACCGTCGGCATTGCCCTCCGAACGTCCATCGACCGTGACCATCACCACCGTGCCGTCGGCCTTGGTGAAGATGGCACTACGCGGATGGCGGGTGTCGATAAAACTCTGGCTGCACGAGCTCCAGTCGCTCTGCACGCCATCCTCCATAAGCAGCGGTCCCGATGCCAGCACCGTGCCTCGGTTGCGGGTGTAGCTATGCTCAATGTCACGGCTCCACGGGATGATCTCCATACGTCCCTTGTGCTCGCGTACGGCACCCGTGACGCGAGTCTTGAACTCACTCTCCGAGGTGGGGTCGATCACCTCGCGTCCCACCTTGTAGAAACATACCGAGTTACCCTCCTTCATATTGTAGAACGAACCATTGATGGCGGCCACAGCGTCGTGGCTTTGTGCCTGCTCGCTGGTCTTGATCATTCCTGCGTTGCCCGCAATGCCAATATGACGTTTGGCCGAGGGCGAGATCTCCACGAGGCTGATCGACTGCGTGCTGCCGTACAGATTCTTGACCCGTGCCTGCTTCAGCGTGATGCCTACGGCTGTGGTGCTGACTCTCCACGAGGCTCGTACGATGGCAAGCGAGTCGTTCTGCGCATAGCCCGACGCCGCGTACAGAAGCAGTAAAAGGAAGGAGCAGATTGCCTTTCTCATAGTCCGTGCGATTTACTCCTCGACAATCGTAACCGAGAGAATCAGATCGCCCGGGCGGATGTCGTCGATAACGTCTAAACCCTCGACAACCTGACCGAAGCAGGTGTGAACACCGTCCAAATGCTGCGTGTTGTGGCGATTGTGGCAGATGAAGAACTGCGAGCCGCCCGTATCCTTACCGCGGTGAGCCATCGACATCACGCCACGATCGTGGTACTGACGCGGAGCCGACGTCTCGCAGGGGATGGTGTAGCCCGGACCTCCGGCGCCGTTGCCGATCGGGCAGCCACCCTGAATCACAAAGTCGGGGATTACGCGGTGGAACGTGAGTCCGTCGTAGAAGCGGCTCTCGGCCAGCTTGATGAAGTTCTCGGCGGTGATGGGGGTCTCGTCGGTGAAGAGCTCGGCCTTCATATCGCCTTTCTCGGTTGAGATGATTGCGTATTTCATAATTCTTTCCTATTTGGGTTATTAAATCTTTTTGAGGTTCGACACTGTAAGCTCGGCGCCGAAATCATCGGCAAGATAAGAAAAATTGTCGATAATGCGGCATTTTGTACATTTTTATGTAGAAAAAAGGCTCAATGAGTTATGGTTTTTAATAAAAAGTGCTATATTTGCACAAGGAAAACAACATTGCTGAATGAAAAAGATTCTTATTGTAGGTGCAGGTGGCCAGATTGGCTCGGAGCTGACGGGCTATTTGCGTGGAATATATGGTGGCTCGAATGTCATTGCTGCCGACCTCAGACACAATGAGGAACTTGCGGGCGACGGTCCGTTTGTTCAGTTGGATGTTTTGGACCGCGACAAGATGGCCTACACCGTCCACAAGAACGGCATCGACACCATCTTCAACCTCGTGGCACTACTCTCGGCTACGGGCGAGAAGAACCCCCAGTTGGCGTGGAACATCAATATGGGTGCGTTGAACAATTCGTTGGAGGTTGCGCGCGAGTATAATTGCGCAGTCTTTACCCCTTCGTCGATTGGTGCTTTCGGTGGCGACTTCCCGCGTGATAACACCCCGCAGGATGTGGTGATGCAGCCCGATACGATGTACGGAGTGTGCAAGGTGACGGGTGAGCTGCTGTCGAACTACTACTACACACGCTACGGCGTGGACACCCGTTCGGTGCGTTTCCCGGGTATCATCTCGAACGTGACCCTGCCGGGTGGTGGTACTACGGACTACGCTGTGGAGATCTACTACGCTGCCGCTAAGGGAGAGAGGTTTGTATGTCCCGTGCGTGACGTCTATATGGATATGATGTATATGCCCGACGCTTTGCGAGCAATGGTCGAGCTGATGGAGGCCGACCCCAACAAGTTGCGCCACCGCAACAGTTTCAACATCGCGTCGATGAGCTTTACACCCGATATTATTTATAATGAGATTCGCAAGCGCATCCCCGAGTTTAGGATGACGTACCGTATCGACCCCGTGAAGCAGGGTATTGCCGAGAGTTGGCCCAACAGCCTCGACGACTCGTGCGCCCGAGAAGAGTGGGGTTGGAAGCCGCAGTGGGATCTCTCGTCGATGACCGACGATATGCTGGCGGCAATCCGTAAAAAGAATCTTTAGCGATAAAGATAATTGTAATAGTTGAGTGAGGAGAGGGATCCTTAGCGGGGTCCCTCTCTGATTTTGGTAGGTGGAGGGGCTCTGATTTTAT
>CAZWHN010000025.1:9219-16280 GCA_964633635.1 uncultured Alistipes sp.
CTCTGATTTTATTCTTAATCGTCTGTTTTTTGAATATTTGTTGATTAAAAAACGACCGAATATGCTATTAGTTGGGCGTAAAGTGTTAATTTTGCCGTTGTAACACCCTACTAAACCTATTTTTTCGATGAAGAGACTCTTTGCCCTTCTGTTTTTTGTCGTAGCCGCCACCGTCGCCTCGGCGCAGAACGTGCAGCTGCACTACGACCTCGGCCATAGCCTCTACGATGAGCTCGACAAGACGTCGGATTCGTATGGCCGCCCCTCACTCACCACAACCGTTGAGATGTTCCGTGCCGATGGGTTCGGTAGCACCTTCTTCTTCATCGACCTCGACTACTCGTCGGGTGTGAAGGGTGCCTATTGGGAGATCGCGCGCGAACTCTGTTTCTGGCAGGATAGCAAGATGGATTGGCTCTCGGCTCACCTCGAGTACAACGGCGGAATGAGCCGTGCCGCAGGCTCTTTCAACGACAGCTGGCTGGCAGGTGCCACCTACTCGGGCCACTCGAAGGATTTCAGCAAGACGTGGTCTCTCTCGATGATGTATAAGTATATCCCCAACACGGTGAGTGCCGCAGGCTGTAGCGAAGAGCACAACTTCCAGATCACGGGCGTGTGGGGCCTGACCTTCGCCAAGGGCTGGTGTACCTTCTCGGGATTTATCGACTTCTGGCGTGAGCATCGTGCGTGGCAGAACACCTCGCACATCCTTCTGGCCGAGCCGCAGTTCTGGGTGAATATGAATAAGATAAAGGGTTGGGAGGGCGTCAACCTCAGCATCGGTAGCGAGGTCGAGGTGTCGAACAACTTTGTGGCCAAGGGCTTCTATGTTGTCCCGACTTTAGCAGCCAAGTGGACCTTCTGATAAAATCTAAAACACGATAACCTATGTTGAAAAAACTTTTCGGGTTCGATCCTCAGAAATCGACCATCCGCACCGAGCTGTTGGCTGGTGTGACAACATTCCTCACGATGTCCTACATTCTGGCCGTCAATCCCCCGATGTTCAGTCAGTTGGAGGGTATGTCGGCTGGTGCGGTCTTCACCGCTACGGCTTTAGCAGCCATCGTCGGCTCGCTGGTTATGGCGCTGTGGGGTAAGCTCCCCTTCGGCCTTGCGCCGGGTATGGGACTCAACGCCTTCTTCGTCTATACCGTGTGTATGGGTATGGGCTACTCGTGGCAGTTTGCGCTGACGGCGGTATTCATCGAGGGCTTGCTCTTCATTGCGCTCACGCTCTCGAATCTGCGTGAGGCGATCGTGAACGCCATTCCCGCCTCACTCAAGAGCGCTATCGGTGCGGGTATCGGACTCTTCATCGCCTTCATCGGCTTGCAGAATGCCGAGGTGATAATCCGCAACGACGCTACGCTCGTATCGTTGGGCGACATCACGTCGGGTAATGCGTTGCTGGCGCTGATCGGTATGCTCATCACGGGCTGGCTCGTGGTGAAGGATGTGCGTGGCGGTCTGCTGATTGGTATTCTGCTCACCACGCTGATCGGTATTCCGATGGGTATCACCTCGTTCAATGGCGTGGTGTCGATGCCGCACTCTATTTCGGATATCGCTTTCAAATTTGAGTGGGATCACATCTTCTCGCTTGATATGATTGTGGTGGTCTTTACGTTCCTTTTCATCGACCTGTTCGATGCCATCGGCACGATGGTGGGCGTCTGCACCAAGGCCGATATGATGGAGCCCGGCGGTCGCATCCCGCGTGTGCGTCAGGCATTTATGGCCGACTCGATCGCCACTACGGTGGGTGCTTGCTTGGGTACCTCTACCACGACGATCTACGTCGAGAGCGCCTCGGGTGTATTGCAGGGTGGTCGCACTGGACTCACCGCATTCTCGGTGGCCTGTTGCTTTACGATTGCTCTGTTCTTCTCGCCGCTCTTCCTCTCGATCCCCGCTGCGGCCACTGCGCCCGTGCTGGTGATTGTGGGTTTGTTTATGCTGAGCCCCATCAAGGAGATTAAGTTTGAGGATTACGCTGAGTCTATTCCCGCGTTCGTTACGGTGATTATGATGCCGTTGGCATACTCTATCTCGGACGGTATCCTGCTCGGTATGATCACCTACGTTGCGCTGAATGTGCTGTGTGGTAATTTCAACCGCATCACCCCGACGATGTATGTGCTGGCGGTGTTGTTCGTGTTGAAATACATCTTTATTTAGAAAGAAAATATCAGTCATAAGAAGCTGTCTAACAAGGCTCTTTTGTCATCTGGCTCGCCCTCAAAATCCTCATTTACGCTCGGTAAACTGCGGTTTTTCGGACTTCGACCATCTTAAAAATAGCTCTTGTTATACAATTTCTCAAAATAAGAGGGTGCTAACATAACTTGTTAGACACCCTCGTTTTTTGATATATATCAATGCACGAGGTTGTTTTCGTTGCTAAATTTGTAAAACACAAAATTTGCAACCCTATGAGAAGATTATTAACCTCGATCCTCTGCTGCTCGGCTCTGCTCACAGCGTCGGCTCAGGAGCCCGATACCGCCACCGACGGCTCAACGTCGAAGGAGGAGAAGAATCGCAACGTAATGCTCAATGCCTCAAGCTCTAACCAACCCCGACAGATCTCGATCGGATTGCCCGAGGGCGAGGCGGTGGATATATTCGAGGATGGTACCCCCGTGTCGTACCTCTTTTGGCCCGACTACCCCTACTACTCGTGGCGTGGTGGCGTGAGCACAGCTTCGCAGTCGCTGCTCTCGCTCTCGGAGAGTGCCTTGCAGTATGGTCAGTGCAAGTATGTCCTCACCTCGACCAGCGTGCAGGCGGGCGATAGCTTTCAGGGGCTGGCCAACTATACGCTCGACACCTACGGCAAGCAGATCTTCGATGTGAATATCTCGGCCCCGATGGGACGTGGTTGGGGATTCTCGTTGGGATCGTATCAGGGCTTCGATCCGGGTAGCAACCGCCTCGATGCGTTGGATATTCAGGATCGTATGCAGATCTACAAGGCCAACCTGACGAAGAACTTTGCCGAGGGGCGAGGACTCTTTGCCGTGAATTATAAGTATGCCCGCCGCACAGCCATCTCCGACAATACGGGACTCTTCTACTTCAATGGCGAGGATGGCAGCGTCGATCAGTATGGTGACTTCGATCTGGGACACGACCAGCTGCTGCCCAACTACGACTACATTGAGTACTTCAGCATCCGCACAGGCGAGATGACACGCCGATCGTTGCGCGACGCCGCCACGTCGGACAACCACCAGCTGACGCTGAATTTGGATTACAACTTCGACAACGGCAATCGCTTCAAGATCAGCAGCAAACTCAAGGATGCGGTCGATAATACCATCTTCTTCAAGTTGGGCGGATTGTATAACGTCGGGGCTGCCGACGGCTTCACCTTCGAGGATGGCACTCCCTATGCGGGTATGGTGCAGGATCGCTATCTGCTATACTTCGAGGGTGCCGAGCGCAGTTGGATGACTACGGCCACGCTGACGGGTCGCACCGACGACGGTCGTCACGATTGGCGATTGGGTGCAAATCTGTGGTTCAACCGTGCGCGAATCTATGCCAACTCGTGGATCAATCCCCACGAAGGGGCGGCCAACCCCCGCAAGCTGCTCAGCAATGGCTCGGCGGGTTCGATCTACAACGAGGGTGGCGAGTACTACGACGGTAACGAGAACCGTTTAGCGCTCTTCGCCTCGGACGACTGGAGCGTTGGCGAGCGACTGTGGCTCTCGCTGGGCGTGCGTTTAGAGTGGATGCACCAGAAGGGTGATGCTGCGCTGGCCTTCACCGACGACGGTCAGCTGATCGAGCCGGCCAATGTCAGGGGCTACAAATTCAGCCTCAAGGATGCCAAGATCAACGAGTTCGGTGCTTACGACTGGTTCAACCCCTCATATACGCTCAATGCGCGCTACACCATCGTCGATGGCTTCGGATTGGTGGGCGAGTATGTGGGTGTGCGTCAGCGTCCCAACCTTCAGGACTTCGCTGGTCCGTTTATGCCCAAGATGGATGCCATCAATGTCAATATGGCGCGTGCGGGTATCTACTGGAACAACAGCTGGATGGAACTCACCTCGCAATTCACCTACATCGGCCAGACCAACTTCAAGTATCGTGACCAGTTCACCAACCCCAACGATGCGAGCGAGACGACGATCCTCCCCATCGTCTATGACGTTGCCACGATGGGCTGGACCACCGACGTGGTGCTGACACCCTTCCGTGGCTTTTCGTTCCACGGTCTGTTCACCTATCAAGATCCTCGATACAAGAACTTTACCTTCCAGCCCATATTTAGCGACGGCGCTGGCGAGCGTTACGACTTCAACGACAAGAACGTGCTCGGAATGTCGAAGGTGATCGTCGAGCTGGATCCCTCGTACGAGGTCGATCGCTGGCGCTTCTGGCTAAGCCTACGCTACCAGAGCAAGCAGTACATCAACCGCACCAACTCGCTCTATTTCAAGGGTCGTTGGGAGACCTTCGGTGGTGTGGACTTCGCACTCAACGAGAAGGTTAAATTCTCGCTCAACGTGATCAACATACTCAATCAGAAGGGCGCCAGCGGCAGCATCGCTGCGGCTGACCTGCTCACCGACGTTGCGGTCTACAAGCACGGCTACCTGATGTCGGGACAATACATCCGACCCTTTACGGTCGAACTCTCAACCTCGATCAAATTTTAGAGTTTTTTCTCAAAGAGAAAATTTTTTTGGGATATTTGGAATAGGCTCATCCGAGGCAGAAGTGTCGGGTGAGCCTTGTCGCCTTTTAGATAGTGCAAAATTGTTTTGTCGTTTACGGGAAAATTCGTACTTTTGTGTGAATAATAACCTACTAATTAAATCAAACTATGAAATTTAAGCTTTTGACACTTTTTGCGCTGCTGTTGAGCGTAGCAGCAATGGCGCAGCAACCGCGTGCGGAGTATCCCCG
The DNA here is from genome assembly GCA_964633635.1 of uncultured Alistipes sp. Classification (GTDB taxonomy): domain Bacteria; phylum Bacteroidota; class Bacteroidia; order Bacteroidales; family Rikenellaceae; genus Alistipes. The sequence continues at coordinate 14,152 of CAZWHN010000025.1, forward strand.
TCCGCAGTTTGAGCGTTCGCAGTGGATAAACCTCAATGGCGAGTGGAGCTTTACGCTTGATCTGGCCAACACGGGCGCCGAGCGCGACTACTACAATAGCAAGGGCTTCGAGAAGAAGATCCTTGTCCCCTTTGCACCCGAGAGCGACCTGTCGGGCATCGGCCACAAGGAGTTCATCAACGCCGTGTGGTATCAGCGCACGATTCAGGTGCCTGCTGAGTGGAGTGGCAAGAGCATTAAGCTCAACTTCGGCGCCGTATATTACGAGTCGGAGGTATATATCGACGGCAAGTTCGTGGGTCGCCACTACGGTGGTTCGGACTCGTTCGCATACGACATCACGGCATTCGTAGCCGATGGCAAGGAGCACAATCTGGTGGTTCACGCCGTGAGCGATGTTCGTGGTGGCGAGCAGCCCGCAGGTAAGCAGTCGTCACGCCTGAACTCTTACGGTTGCTACTACACCCGCACAACGGGTATCTGGCAGACCGTATGGATGGAGGCTGTCGATCAGTTCGGTCTGGAGCGTGTGCAGGTGCTCACCGACATCGACCAGAGCCAGATCGTCGTAACGCCTACCTTCTATGGCGTGCAGAATGGCAACCGTCTGGCCATCTCGGTTAAGGATGGCGACAAGGTCGTATCGAAGGTTGAGGTAGGTGCCGTGCAGGGTCTGCCCGTCACGGTGCCCGTTAAGAAGGCTAAGCTGTGGAGCCCCGAGTCGCCCTTCCTCTACGATGTGGTGTATGAGGTGAAGGATGCTTCGGGCAAGGTGCTCGACACGGTTGATGCCTACGTTGGTATGCGTAAGATCCACATCGACGGCACGAAGATATATCTCAACAACAAGCCCTACTACCAGCGTCTGGTACTCGATCAGGGTTTCTACCCCGATGGCGTATGGACCGCACCCACGGATGAGGCTCTCAAGCAGGATATCGTAATGTCGAAGGCCGCTGGCTTCAACGGCGCACGTCTGCACCAGAAGGTATTTGAGGAGCGCTTCCACTACTGGGCCGACAAGCTCGGTTATCTGGTTTGGGGCGAGATGGCATCGTGGGGTAAGGACTCTTCGAAGGTGGCCGCTGCGCGTAACTTCATCCCTGAGTGGGTGAACATCGTGATGCGCGACCGCAACCACCCCGCACTCATCATCTGGACCCCCTTCAACGAGGAGTGGGCCGTGCCCGACAACCAGATGGGCCGTTTCCTGACAGACGTTTATAACATCACCCGCCAGATCGACCCCTCACGTCCCGTTAATACCGTTAGCGGTGGATTGTATGCACCCTCTGACTTCTGCACCACCCACTCATATCAGCAGGATGGCGCTAAGCTGCATACCCAGCTCTTCGATGGCGAGAAGTTCTACCAGCCGCAGGGTCCCACCGCCGAGAAGGCTCCCCGCGCTATGACGTTCCTCTACTACGACGGCAAGGTGCCCTACATCATCGACGAGTTCGGCGGTATCAAGTGCGCCGAGGCTAACCCCTCGAAGGATAATGCTTGGGGTTATGGCAACGCTGCCGTGACGAAGGAGGACTTCTACAAGCGTCTGGAGTCGCAGGTGAAGGCTATCACCGACCACAGCGACAAGATCTGCGGTTTCTGCTACACGCAGCTCACGGACGTTGAGCAGGAGCAGAATGGCGTTTACTACTTCAACCGCGAGTCGAAGTACGATATGGAGCGCGTGCGCAAGATCTTCCAGATGGAGGCCAAGGGTTACGAGCAGTAGTAGTGTCAAAGGCTTAAAACAAGATAAAACTAAAAATACAGAATAATATGAAAAAATTGATTTTAGCAATTACGGCCCTGATGATCTGGGCGGGTGCGATGGCTCAGGTGCCTCGTGCCGAGTATCCTCGTCCGCAGCTGGAGCGTGCGGATTGGGTAAATCTGAATGGCGAGTGGACCTACTCGCTCGATCTGGTGAAGACGGGTTGGGAGCGTAAGCTGATGGAGAGCAAGGGCTTCGACGATAAGATCATCGTACCGTTTGCTCCCGAGAGTAAGCTCTCAGGCGTTGAGCACAAGGAGTTCATCCCCTGCATCTGGTATCAGCGCGAGATCACCATCCCCGCCGCTTGGAGTGGCAAGGATGTGTTGCTGAACTTCGGCGCCGTGTA
>CAZWHN010000026.1:0-4350 GCA_964633635.1 uncultured Alistipes sp.
ATAAGGATTCAACCCCCGACCACCTCGTCTTCAACCGCACCGTCACCCTCAAGGATTCGTGGGCAAAGATGAATAAGTAGGAGATATCATTGAAACAAAAAAAGCTGCCTTGCGGGGCAGCTTTTTTATTTTTATGTGTGTGAATTAGTCGAGCAGCTCGCCCATCTTCTCCACAACCTGCTCGCCGCGCAAGCCCTTGGCGATGATCTGGCCCGTTGAGCAATCAACGAGGAAGTTGGCGGGGATAGAGTTCACGGCGTAGTCGTGACGAGCCTTGTTATCCCAGTAGTTCACGGCGCTAACGTGCAACCAATCGAGATCCTTCTCCTCGATAGCCTTCAACCAAGGCTCGCGAGCGCGGTCGAACGACACGCCGTAGATCTCAAAGCCCTTCTTGCTGTACTTCTTGTAGGCGTCAACAAGGTAGGGAACCTCGCGCATACAGGGACCGCACCACGATGCCCAGAAGTCGATCAGAACGTACTTATTCTTCTTGTTCTCGATAACGCTCTTCAGCGTCAGCACCTTGCCATCGGGTGTGAGGGTCTGTGGCTGGTCGCCAGTGCTTACCTCAGTGATGTCGATGTAGGGGTTGCCAGGCATAACCTTCAGAGCCTGCTCGGCCGAGGCCTTCATATTTGCAAACGTCTCCTGCTTCTCGGCGGGGATGATGGCGATGGCGTCGATCACCTGCTGGGGCTCGAACATATAGTAGTTGTTGCGCAACAGGTTCTGGCTGATCAGGTTACCCTTGTTGCCAACGATCGACGAGTAGAGCACCTGAATGGTCTCCTCCTCGCTCTCGATGCCGCTGAGGTGGGTGTTGATCTGATCCATAATGTCGTTCAGGTAGCTACCCGTAGCCTTGAACGAGGGGCGCTCGCCTCCAACCTCGCTGATGGTGATCTGGCCGGGCTCGACATACATCTCGGCGTATAACTCGGGACGATCGGCACCAGCATCCTTAACCACTAAGTAAGCAGCATAGGGCTCCTCGGCCACACCCTCAAGTGTGAAGGCGTTGCCCGCAACAGCCACCGAGTCGATGGTGCGCAACTCGTTGCCCTCCTCAACCTGAATGTAGGCGTACTTGCCAGCAAACTTATCCGACTCACCCGTTACGGTGAATGCCGCCTTGTTGCCGCAGCCGACCATTGCAGCCGCAGCCAATACGATTCCAAAAATTTTCTTCATAGGTCTAATATTTTAATAAATTTTTACTCCTTCTCCTTTGCCAATTTCTCCAGCGCAACCACTCGGCGTTGCAGCTCGGGCAGGGTCTTAAACACCGCAAACGAACGGTGGAAGTTCATACCTGGCAGTGCGGGCGTACCCAGACGCACCTCGCCATCGGGGACATTCTTGTCCAGACCCGACTGTGAGCCGATCATAACGCGGTCGCCGATTACGACGTGGTCGGCAATACCCACCTGGCCTGCGAGGAAGCAGTTACGACCAACACGCGACGAGCCTGCGATACCCATCTGTGCCGACGATACGGTGTTCTCGCCAATCTCCACATTGTGACCGATCTGGATCAGGTTGTCGAGCTTCACGCCACGGCGGATAATCGTCGAGTCGGTCTTGGCGCGGTCGATACAGGTGTTGGCACCGATCTCCACATTATCCTCGATCACCACATTACCCAACTGCGGGATCTTGTCGAACGTGCCATCTGGCTTGGGCAGGAAGCCGAAACCATCGGCACCGATCACAGCACCTGCGTGGATGATACAATTGGCACCCACCGAGCAACCCTCGTAGATCTTCACTCCCGGGTGGAGCGTAGTGCCAGCGCCAACCTTCACGCCGTCGCCCACATATACCTGCGGGTAGATTCTCGCTCCGTCGCCGATCACAGCGCCAGCCTCCACCACAGCAAAGTCGCCGATGTAGCAATCCTCGCCCACAGTGGCCTTCTCCGAGATCGAAGCCAGACGGCTGATGCCCTTCTTCTGGGGCTTCATAGCGTTGTACATCTCGAGCAGCTGAACCACAGCAGCGCCTACGTCGGGCAGTTTGATGAGTGTGGCAGCGACGGGAGCTGACGGCTCGAAGTCGTTGTTTACCAATACGATAGAGGCCTCGGTGGTGTAGAGGTACTGCTCATATTTAAGGTTTGAGAGGTAGGTCAGTGCGCCCTTCTTGCCGCCCTCGATCGACGACACGGTGCTCACCTTTGCATCCTTATCTCCCACTATGCTGCCGCCTAAAAGGCCGGCAATCATTTCTGCTGTAAATTCCATTTTTTCGGTAGTTTTTCTAAAGGTTTCAACTATCTTCATCGAAGATAACCCACAAATATATGAACATTTACGCGATTTCGCAACGCCCAAGCCGCCAAACAGATAAAAAAATCGCAGAAGCTGCCAACTTCTACGATTTTTTTTCGCTATTTCTCGATGTAATTTTCTATCCGCACCCTCTCGGGCATCATCTCCTTGACGTCGCGTCCGAAGGCGAGCAGCTCCCTCACCGTCGAAGAGGAGACGTCGTACAGCTCGGGCGGGGTGAGCAGCAGCACCGTCTGCAACTCGGGGCTTAGGCGAGCATTGGTCTGCGCCATCGTGCGCTCGTACTCGAAGTCGATCGCATTGCGCACACCTCGCACCATAGCCACCGCCCCCACCTCGCGTGCCACATCGACGGTCAGCGTGCGGTAGGTGATGCACTCCACCCGCTCGTCGTTGCGGTAGAGGTCGTTGATCAGGCGCTGACGGGCCTCGAGGCTGAGCAATGAGCGTTTGCCGATGTTCTCGCCGATTGCGATTACCACACGGTCGAACAGGCGCAATGCCTCGCTGACGATGGCCTCGTGGCCTCGGGTGAAGGGGTCGAACGACCCTGGAAAGAGTGCTGTCTTCATTTTTTTCGATAGTAAATTCTATAATTCTTCTAACTCGCGGGCAAGTCGTTCGGCTGTGAGCGAGAGGCATATACGCCCATCGACGTGGTGCATAGCCGTTATGCCCTGCCAATTTATCGTCATCACCTCGTCGGCCTGCCTCAGCATCTCGCGGCTTATCTCCCGCCGCTCGGTCTTAACCCCCGCCTTGCGTGCCGCCCGCTCCAACATAGCCGCCTCGACAGAGTCGTGCGACGGCAGCATTAGCGTCGTGCCCTGCACGATGGCCGTCGGGTTGCACTCCTCGCTGATGACCTGCTCGCCATCGACGAGGATTGCCGTGTGGTAGCCTCTTGTGCGGGCTATGGTGTCGGCCAGTTGGCGTGTGGCGAGTGCCGCATCGGTGGGGTAGTGGGGCAGGGGCATTGTCAGCTCCATCGTCACTGCCTCGGGACGCAGGCTGCGCATCACATAGCCGCCATAGATCGAGGGCTCGTCGTAGTGAAGCGTGTACTCCCCCGTGGGGTAGCATCTCAGCGTTACGCAGGTCGATACCCGACGCGAGAGTCGTGATGCCGTTAGCAACTGCTCCACCTCACCTTCCAACCTCTCGGCCGAGAGCGAGAACCTCACCCCAAAGAGCGCCTGCGCCTTGCGAGCCATCACCCCCGCGTGTGCCGCAGCGTTGCGGGCACGGTAGTCGAGCGTGTGGATCTGCTGGTAGAGGTAGGGCCCCTGTTGGTGGCTGAGAGTGGTGAGCCGACCATCCTCAATCATATATTTCGTCTGCTCCGCCATCGCCTATTGCATAAATATTTTGAGCAGCAGCTCGCGCAGCAATTCGCCGTCACTCAGGCCGCCCGTGTCGATTCCCTTGCTCTTGCCGTCGTACTCGCGCAGTAATCCCAATATATTGAATACCTTGCGGTTGGGCCAGCGCAGTGACTGCTGCGACAGCTCCTTCACGGCATAGGTGTTGCTCTTCTTGAGCGTGCGCATCAGCTCCATCTCGCTCGGCATTGGAGTACCCTTATGCTTTGCGAGCCAACGCAGGTAGTTGATGATGAACATATCGCGGAAGAGCGAGTACAACGCCATCACCGTCACCAGTAGCGGATTATCCTTGGGGTTGCGGGCGAAGTGGTCGGCGATGCTCATTGCACGTTTCATATCCTGCACCGCCACAGCATTGCACAGCTCGAAGTTGTTGTACTCCTTCGATATGCCCACATTCTTCTCGATGTGTGTGTCGGTGATCTCACAGGTGCCCACGGGTAGTGACACTACCAGCTTGTCGATCTCGTTCGAGATCTTCGCAATGTCGCAGCCCAAGTGGTCGGTGAGCATCTGCACCGCTTTGGGGGCAATCCGCAACCCCTTCGACGCTATGAACTGCGTGAGCCACGGCCCAATCTCGTAGTCGCGCGGGCGAATTGCCTCGAACACCACGCCCTCCTTCTGGCACTGCTTGTAGAGCGATGAGCGTTTGTCGAGCGTCTTCTCCT
>CAZWHN010000026.1:4450-16257 GCA_964633635.1 uncultured Alistipes sp.
CCCTCCTTCTGGCACTGCTTGTAGAGCGATGAGCGTTTGTCGAGCGTCTTCTCCTTGTGGCAGATGATAAGTATGGTCGATGGTTGAGGTTTCGAGGTGTAGTGCGTGAGCTTCTCTATCTGGCGCAGCTGCTGTGCCTCCTTGAGGATGATCACCTCGTACGATCCCATCATCGGCATCTGACGGCAGAGGTTCACCACCTGACCAGCGTCGCTATCCTTGCCATATACCGTGATCTGGTTGAAGGCCTGCTCGGCGGGCGTGAGGATGGTCGAGGCGAGCTGCTCCGAGAGCGCATCGATGAAATAACTCTCCTCGCCCATCAGCAGATAGATGGGTGCGAAACGTCGTGCCGCAATCTCACTCCGCAGAGCCTCGAAAGCGGCCACACTATCCTTGAATTTGAGTGCGCTCTTTGCCATTATATAATCTCTTTTACGATGCGTAGTACTCGTTCCGTGCGATCCGTGCGATCCGTGAGGCGGAAGCGGTCGTCGATGCGACGTCCCACCAGCCACGCTATCTCACCACCCGAGAGCAGCACAAACTGACGCTGTTTCTCGGCGGGCGAGACCTTGGCGTCGATCAGGTAGTCGCTCACCTTCTTGCGGCCTGTCATCCCGAAGGGAACAAATGCATCGCCATCCTCCCAACGGCGTAAAGTGAGCGGATATTGCAGCCTATCGGCATCTACCAGTGCCACATTGTCGGCCACGTTGAAGCTCGTCAGGCTATCCACATCCACCACCTCGAAGTAGAGCACCGAGTTACCGCAGTAGGCTCGCGCCTGATTCTGCTGCACCTCCACCGTGCAGGGGTCACCCTCCTCGATGGGAGCGATCTCGATGTTGCCACGGTTGACGTAGGCGACGTGCGTGCGCGAGTAGAATCGCTTGCCCGAGTTCTCACTCCTCAACGCCTTGCACAACCCGTCGGCCGTGTCGCCCTTGAAGCCGAAGCGTGAGTTCAGAATCTCGTATATCACAAAATCGCGCGACGAGGCATCCTCGATGCGATCCGTGTGGAGCGTATATACCCCCGCCTCGAGGCTCACGGCCTCGGCGTAGATGTTGTCGATCGCTCCGTCGATAAATCGCTGTGCCGCCATCAGTCGCTCGATGTTGCGGTGCATAATGAACGGAAAGCGGGGATTGATCTCCCGAAATCGGGGTGCAAGTCCCAGACGTATCTTGTTGCGCAGGTATTTGGTCGAGCGGTTCGACGAATCCTCACGGTAGGGGATGTGTCGCTGCATAGCATACTCGACAATCTCCTTGCGTGTGGCGAAGAGTAGCGGACGCACCACACGTCCCACCTGCTTGTGTATGCCCGTCAGACCTCGCAGTCCCGTGCCACGCAGCAGGTTGATCATAAAGGTCTCGATCGAGTCGTCGATGTGGTGTGCCACGGCCACGACCGTGTAGCCGTGCTCCTCGCACAGCTCGTTAAACCAAGTGTAGCGCAGACGACGTGCCGCCATCTCCATCGACTCGCCCGTGCGCTCCATCTCGCCCGTGGTGTCGAAGCGGCGGTTGTGACACTCGATGCCGTATTTGCGCGAACGCTCCTGCACCAGAATCTCATCCTCGTCGCTCTCCTGACCACGCAGGCCGAAGTTGCAGTGCGCCACGCCCACATTGTAGCCGCTATTGACACATAGCGACATCAACACCATCGAATCCACACCGCCCGAGACGGTGAGCAGAATCTTGTCCTGCCGCGTGAATAGCTGGTGGCGAGTGACGTACTGCTGAAATTTTTCGATCAACATCTTACAAAATATTTACCTCGGGGGTGATCTCAACCCCGAACTTATCCTTTACGGCCTGCTGCACCTGTTGCGATAGAGCAATCACCTCGTTGCCCGTAGCGCCGCCGTAATTGACCAGCACCAGTGCCTGACGCGCGTGAACACCCACACACCCCGTGCGGTAGCCCTTCAGCCCCGCCTGATCGATCAGCCAGCCAGCCGCCAACTTGCGTTTCGAGGCTTCAGCGGTGGGGTATATAGGCATATTCTCATACTCGGCCTTCAGTCGCTCGGCCACGTCGCACTCCACAATAGGATTCTTGAAGAAGCTGCCCGCATTGCCCAACACCGCCGTGTCGGGGAGCTTACTGCGACGTATGGCGCAGACTGCCGTGCGTATATTCTCGAGCGTAGGGCCGCCCAATGCCTCCACCTCACGACTCAGGTCGCCATAGCCTAAATTGGGTTTAGGTTGCTTGCTGAGCGAAAACTCCACCGAGGTGATGATGGCACGGCCTCGCAGCTCACGCTTGAAGATGCTGTCGCGGTAGGCGAAATGGCATTTTTCGGGGGTGAGCGAAAGGTGCTGTCGTAGCTCAGTGTCGAAGTAGTGGACACGGCTGATCACATCCTTTACCTCCGAGCCGTAGGCTCCGATGTTCTGCACCGGAGCGGCTCCCACCGTGCCAGGGATGAGCGAGAGGTTCTCGGCCCCCCACACCCCTTTGGCGACGCACCATTCGACCAGACGATCCCAATCCACCGCGGCCTCGGCCTCGATGCGCAGCGTGGTGTCGTCCTCCTCGAGCGTCAGGATGCGTTCGCCCGTGGGCTTCAGGAGCGTGCCGTCGTAGCGACGTGTGAAGAGGATGTTGTTGCCTCCTCCCAAGACGTACCACTTCTGTGGTGCACACCCCTCGGCGAAGATCTGATCGAGATCCTCGGCCGCATCGAAAAGTATGATGCGGGCGGCCTGCTCCTCGACGTGGAAGCTGTTAAGCTCTTTAAGCGGATAATCTGTAAGTTCTTTTATCATAGTTCTATTATTTCTCGCTGTCGATCTGCTCGAGCAGGGCCTTCACTGCGGCCTCCAGCTGCTCGTCACGGCCCGTGATGACCAACTCGGGCGAGTTGGCAACCTTCACGTCGGGCTCCAGCTGATCGTTCTCAAGATATGTGCCGTCGGCCTTGCGGTAGCCCACAACGGGGATACCGAATACCAACGACGGATCCTGCAGACGCTCCCACGACACGCTGGTCATAGTGCCCGGTACGGGCATACCCACCACCTTGCCGATGCCGCGGTGCTTATATACCCACGGTGTGCCGTGTGCGTTCGAGTAGTTGGCCTCGCCCGTAATCATAATCGAAGCTTTGTTCCAACGGCGTGAAGGCATATCGCAAGCCTCCTTGCCGCGAACAACCTGCGTGAGGTACTTTTCGCCACTGAACAGAATCTCAATATCCTCGTGCATACGACCACCACCGTTGAAGCGGGTGTCGATCACGATACCCTCGCAGTGGTTGTACTTACCCAAGATGTCGGCATACATCGTGCGGAAGCTGCCGTCGGCCATCGACTCGATGTGAACATAACCCAATCGACCACCCGAGAGACGCTCCACGTCGGCTGCACGCTGCTTAACCCAGCGCTTGTAGAGCAGCTGCGTCATACGGCTCTGCGTGATGGGCAGGATGACCTCCTCCCAACGTGAGCCATCGGCGGGACGATACACCGAAACAAGCGTGCGCTTGCCCTGACGACGGTTCAGCAGGGGGTAGTAGTCGGTATTCGAGTCGAGCTTCACGCCGTCGATAGCCTCGATGATGTCGCCCGTGCGTACCTTCGACGAAGCCTTGTCGAACGGACCACCAGCCACAACCTCCTCGACGAGGAGTCCCTTGGCGTCGCTGTTCATATTGATCAACAGACCCAGATCGGCCGTCTGATCGTCGCTCGAAGTGGTGGGGTGGGTGTAGCGACCTCCCGTATGTGATACGTTCAGCTCGCCGAGCCACTCGCTCAGCATCTCGGCGAAGTCGTAGTTGTTGTCGATGTGGGGCAGGAAGCGGGCGTAGTTGTCGCGCATAGCCTCCCAATTCACACCGTGCATATCGACGTGGTAGAAGCGAGCCTTCTCCTGACGATATACGCGGTCGAACATATACTCGCGCTCGGCCTCGTGGTCAAGCGTCATATCGGCACGCACGCTGATCGAGGTGGGGTTGCCCGAGCCACCCTTGAACTTCTTCATCTGGCCACCCAGCAGGAACATATTCTCCATCTTGCTGTCCCAAGCCAACTGACCGCCGCCGACGCCACGCTGCGTAGCCTTGTTCTCGCGTGAGCGCAGATCCATCTCCCAGAGGTCGTTGCGACCCTCGTACGAGATGACGTAGTAGAGCTTGTCGCCATCCTTGCTCAGTGTGTAGCTGCTCAGCGAACCCGAGTTGGGGGTGAGGCGCACGATGCGATCCTCGATATTCTCCAGCTCGATGACAATGGGCTCAACCTCGCTCTTGGTGGCCTTCTCATCCTTCTTTTCGCCCTCGGCCTTCTTCTCAGCCTCCTTGGCCTTCTTCTCGGCCTCCTTGTGCAATTCGTACTCCTCCTTGCTCATCTGCGCAAGCTGGTAGGTCTCGCGGTTCAGGTAGATGATCATCACGTCGTACTCCGATCCCCACGATGCGTGGCTGCGCATACCATAGCGATCCGATGAGAAGAGGATGGCGTTGCCGCCCATAACCCAGCGGGGTGACTCGTCGAAGTAACCCGTGTTGGTGAGGTTGTGAATCTTGCCGCCCTGAGCGCTCACGATACCGATGTCCGAATAGGGGTCGTGCTGGTTGCCCGTGTAGCTCATCACGAACCACTTGCCGTCGGGTGACCAGTGGTAATCCATCGAACCTGCGGTCGAGTAGTGCTGCTCGCCCGTGGTGATCTGGCGCACCTTGCCCGATTCGAGATTCATCACCATCAGACGATCACGTCCCTCGACAAATGCCAACTCCTTGCCGTCGGGCGAGAACTTGGGCGTGGTGCGATCGGTCTTGTCATCCTTGAACATAGCCTTCTCCTCGATCAGAGTGGCGTTGGGGAAGTTGGGATCATCCTCGCGGGCGATCTTGGCGGTGTAGATATTCCAGTATCCGTTACGCTCCGAGGCGTATGCCAGCGTGCGGTTGTCGGCTCCGAACGAGGGCGACGACTCCGACTCGGCCGTATGTGTGATCTGCTTGGTTGTGGGGTAATCGACCGATGTCACGAATACCTCGCCACGCGATACGAAGGCGATCTGCTTGCCGTCGGGTGAGAGGGTGCTGCCGCTGCCGCCCGTGACGTTGAGCAGCTGAGTCTTGTTGGTCGGGGCGTCCGAGGTGATCTCTACGGCGAGCTTCTTGGCCGATCCGCCAGCTGCCATTGTGTAGATCTCGCCATTGTAGCCAAAGCACAGCGTGCCGTTCGAGGCCATTGTGAGGAAACGCACGGGGTGGGTGTTGAACTTTGTTACCTGCTTTGCCGACGAACCGTCGGTGTTCATCGACCATACGTTGTATGTTCCGCCGCGCTCGCTCAGGAAGTAGATACTCTTCTCGTCGGTCGAGTAGATCGGGTTGCGATCCTCACCTGCCCAGTCGGTGAGCTGAGTATGCTTGCCGCTTGTGGTGTCGTAGAGCCAGATGTCACGCGTGATCGACGAGGTGTGGTGCTTGCGGAAGTCATCCTCGCCACCCTTGCGATCCTGATACAGGAAACGCTTGCCGTCACGACTCCAGTCGATAAGCTGCGCAGGCGTTGCCAGCACTCGTGTGGGACGACCGCCATCGACGCTCACGGCATAGAGCTCGCCCATCGAAGCCTTCGGGAAGAGGGCGCTCGAGGCGGGATCCGAGATTGTGGCGCCGAAGTAGATCTGCTTACCATCGTTCGAGAATGCATAGGGCTCCTCCTTTGCCGAGTGGGTTGTGATGCGGGTCGGAGAGCCGCCCTCGGCTGGTACGGTGAAGATGTCGTAGTTGCCATAGCGGTCGCTGGCGTAAGCAATCATCTTCGAGTCGGGCGACCATACGGGCAGTGTGTTGTGGCACTCGGTAGTGGTCAGGCGCTGTGCCTCGCCACCAGCGGTGGGGACAACGTAGATTGAGCCTTTGTAGGCGAAAGCGATCTTCTGCCCATCGGGCGAAATGGCCGGGTAGCGCATCCACAGTGGAGCAGCCTCGGCAGCGAATGCTACGGCGAGCATCGCGATTAGGAGTGAAAAATGTTTCATATTCGAGTTCTTTTGTGGTTATTACATACTCTGCGAAGTCAAAAAAATCGACTATATGCGACAAAGTTAGAAAATATTTCGTAAATTTGGATAATTTTTGAGGTGTTAGCGCCTTTTGGCGGCTAATGCTCGCGGTGCGATTTTAATAAAAACAAAGATAAACCCCGAAAAACTATGTTCACAAAAGAGGATTTACAGCAGATCGAGCAACACGGCTTGACGCAGGCTCAGGTAGAGCAACAGATTGAAAATTTCCGTCAGGGATTCCCCTATCTCAAGATCGTGCGTGCCGCAGCTGCGGGCGACGGCGTGTTGGTACTTGACGACGAGACCATCGCCTCGGCCGAGAAGCGTTACGACGAGGCGGCTGCGCAACTCAAAGTGGTGAAGTTTGTCCCCGCATCGGGTGCCGCAACGCGTATGTTCAAGGAGCTGTTCGAGTATGTGAACGACGACAAGCGCACGGAGGGTATCGACCGCCTGCTCGACAACATCGAAAAATTCGCCTTCTGGCCCGAGCTCTCGAAGTATGTTATGCCCGACTCACCCGACGAGGAGATCGTCGAGATGATCGTCAAGGGCGGCCTCTGCTACGGCTCGAAGCCTAAGGGACTGGTTACATTCCACTCTTACCCCGAGGGCAATCGCAAGGCCGTCGAGGAGCATCTGGTCGAGGGTGCGCTCTACGCACGTTCGGGCGACGAGGTCTATATCCACTTCACCGTCTCGGCCGAGCATATGGGCGGTTTCTGGGATGTGCTGGGTGCTACGCAGCCCTATTACGAGGAGCGCTTTGGCGTGAAGTACAACATCTCGTTCTCGGTGCAGAAGCCCTCGACCGATACCATCGCCGTAAATCCCGACAACACCCCCTTCCGCACCGACGAGGGAGGGTTGCTCTTCCGTCCCGCTGGCCACGGTGCGCTGATTGAGAATCTGAACGACATCGACGCCGATGTGATCTTCGTGAAGAATATCGACAACGTCACCACCGACGAGCGTCGTGGCGACACGGTTAAGTATAAGAAGGCACTGGCTGGCGTGCTGCTTGAGTTGCAGGAGCAGTCGTTCGAGTACCTGAAAGTGTTGGAGGTTGGCGGTGCCGACCTTGAGCCTATCGCCAAGTTCGTCGAGCAGAAGCTCTGCGTCAAGCTCCCCGAGGATTACAACACCGAGCTGCTGAAGGCTGTGCTGAACCGTCCCATCCGCGTCTGCGGCGTGGTACGCAATCAGGGCGAGCCGGGTGGCGGCCCCTTCTGGGTTGATGGTGGCGACGGCACCGAGTCGTTGCAGATTGCCGAGTCGAGCCAGATCGCTCCCGAGGATATGCACCTGATGAAGTCGGCTACGCACTTCAACCCCGTTGATCTGGTCTGCGGTGTGAAGGATGCGCGTGGCTGCAAGTTCGACCTCACGCAGTACACCGATCCCTCGACGGGCTTCATCTCGTCGAAGTCGAGCGGTGGCCGCGACCTGCGTGCGCAGGAGCTGCCCGGATTGTGGAACGGCGCTATGGCCAAGTGGAACACCGTGCTGGTTGAGGTGCCCATCACCACATTCTCACCCGTGAAGGTGGTGCAGGATCTGCTGCGTAAGGAGCACCAGCCTATGTAGCGGGAGGTGTAGTGCAAAAGGCATTATCTGTATTCTTATTATTATATAAGGTATATAATCCGCTTTTGTTCGACCGCGAAGCTCTGTTTGCAGGGTTGACGGAGGCAAAGCGTAGATAAGTTTTTACCGAGGAGTTGAGGCCAGAGAGCCGACGCTCCTCGGTTTGTTTTTTGTTGGGAGTGCAAACGATGAATTATTTATGCATTAATGGTCGATATTTATGTAAAACGGCTGCATAAATGCAAATTCGCCAATTTAGGATTAAATAAGTCCGAAAACTGAGTTTTGTGGGTTAAAAATTGGTCTTAAATTTTGGAAATGTCGAAAGTTATATTAACTTTGCAAGGAACTTTTATCGTTACCAACGGGTGCCCCGCATCGAGGAATATGGATGGCATATTTGACCACGCAGAGGCACGTTGTGACCGACTTAAAACTAAAACTAATATAAGAACTATGGGAAATTCAAAACTTCAAGAATTGACCGACCGACTTTTCCAAGAGGGCTTGGAGAAGGGTCGCGCCGAGGCTGACAATCTCGTGGCCGAGGCGAAGAGCAAAGCACAGCAGATCGTGGCCGAGGCTGAGGCTCGTGCTGCCCAGATCGTCGGCGCTGCCGAGGCAAAGGCTATCGATATGGAGAAGAACGCTATGACCGAGATCTCGCTCGCAGGCAAGCAGGCTGTGGCTAAGATCAAGTCGGAGATCGAGTCGCTCGTTGTAGCTAAAACCACAGGCGCTGCCGTCAAGAGTGCCAATCTCGACCCTGCATTCGTCAAAGATATGTTGCTCGCCGTAGCCAAGGGCTGGAACAATGGCGCCAAGGTTGAGCTCTCAGCTCTGCTGCCCGAGGCCAAGAAGGCCGAGCTGGGCGAGGCTATGGAGGCTGCCACGAAGGCTCTCCTGTCGGAGGGTATCGAGGTCGGCTACTCGGCCGATGTGAAGAGTGGATTCAAGGTGGGCGAGAAGAATGGCGGTTACTACATCTCATTCTCTGACGAGAGCGTGGAGGCTCTGCTGGGCGGTTATTTGCGCGAGAAGGTCGCACAACTTATCTTTAAGGCATAGTTCCTATGTTTGGCAATAAGAATTACTACTGTCTGGTAGCCGGATTGCGCGAGTACACGCTCGACACCGACACCAAGGGCTTCGATGCTCGCGAGATTATCGACGAGATTCAGGAGGAGCTTTCGGGTGCCGATCTTAAGGCTGTGCGTCTGCTTTACGGCTATTACGACTGTGAGAATATCATCGCGCTGCGTGCCGGTCGCGAGGCGTACAACCCTCTGGGCAACCTTACCCGCGAGGAGTTGGAGGCCGAGTTGGCCGATCCCCAGACGTTGCCTTCGCGTATGGCTCGTGTCATCAAGGCTTACGCCGTGGCCGAGCAGCAAGATGGCGACACGGCGGAGAACGAGTGGGTGAAGGGCGTCAACTTGGAGCAGTCGTTCGAGCGTTCGTTCTTCGAGGCATATTATGCCGAGTGCGCACTCTCGAGCAGTCGCTTCTTGCGTGAGTGGGCCTCATTCGATCGCACATTGCGCAATATTGCTGCTGTGGCAGTGGCTCGTTCGGCGGGTCGTCCGGCAGCGAGTGTTACCGTAGGCGGTGGCGAGGTTGTCGAGCAGTTGCAGCGTTCGTCGGCAGCCGACTTTGGTCTGCGAGGCGAACTGTCCTACATCGATGCCGTCATCGCGGCCGTGAACGACGAACAGAATATGGTCGAGAAGGAGCACAAGATCGACTTGGTTCGTTGGGAGCAGGCGAGCGAGATGGCTGCGTCGGATTACTTTAACATCAATGCCATCCTATCCTATCTGGTCAAGATCAACATCGTTGCCCGCTGGTCGTTGCTCGATCCAAAGCGCGGACGCGCGATGCTCGATCGCATTATGGCCGATCTGGACGGCAAGGAACTGATAAAATAAAAACAAATAAAAACTACATAAATGAAAACTTTAGGACGTGTAAACGGTATCATCTCGAACATCGTGATCGTTAAGGCCGACGGTGCGGTGGGACAGAACGAAATCTGCTATGTCTATTGCGGTGATACACGAATGATGGCCGAGGTCATCAAGGTCATAGGCGACGACGCCTATGTGCAGGTGTACGACAGCACGCGTGGCTTGAAGATCGGCGATAAGGTGGAGTTCCTCGGTCATATGCTTGAGGCTACGCTGGCGCCGGGCTTGCTCTCGCGCAACTACGACGGTCTGCAGAACGACTTGGAGAAGATGGATGGTCTTTTCATCGAGCGCGGCTCGATCACCGACCCCATCGACTTCGATAGCAAGTGGGATTTCACCCCTCTGGCCAAGGTGGGTGATAAGGTGACGGCTGGCCACTGGCTCGGTCAGGTGAAGGAGCAGTGGGTCGATCACAAGATTATGGTTCCCTTCATTATGCAGGGCACATATACAATCAAGAGCCTCGTCGAGGCTGGAACATACAAGGTGACGGATACGATTGCCGTGCTTACGGACAAGGATGGCAGCGAGTATTCCGTTACGATGGTGCAGCGCTGGCCCGTTAAGCAGGCCGTGCGTTGCTATGCGGAGAAGCCGCGTCCCTCACGCGTGATGGAGACGGGTGTGCGTGCAATCGACACCTTCAACCCGCTGGCTGAGGGTGGTACGGGCTTTATTCCTGGCCCCTTCGGTGCAGGTAAGACGGTGCTTCAGCACGCCATCTCGAAGCAGGCCGAGGCCGACGTTATCATCATCGTTGCGTGCGGTGAGCGTGCAAACGAGGTTGTGGAGATCTTCGCCGAGTTCCCCGAGCTGATCGACTCGCGCACGGGACACAACCTGATGGAGCGTACGATCATCATCTGTAACACCTCGAATATGCCCGTTGCGGCTCGTGAGGCATCGGTTTACACGGGTATGACCATCGGCGAGTACTACCGCGCTATGGGTCTTAAGGTACTCGTAATGGCCGACTCTACATCGCGTTGGGCACAGGCACTGCGTGAGATGTCGAACCGTCTGGAGGAGTTGCCCGGTCAGGACGCCTTCCCGATGGACCTCTCGGCAATCATCTCGAATTTCTACGCCCGTGCAGGTTTGGTAAAACTCAATAATGGCCACACTGGTTCTGTAACCTTCCTCGGTACGGTATCGCCCGCGGGTGGTAACCTTAAGGAGCCCGTTACCGAATCGACGAAGAAGGCAGCACGTTGCTTCTACGCCCTCTCGCAGGGACGTGCCGACTCGAAGCGTTATCCCGCTATCGACCCGCTGGATTCGTACTCGAAGTATCTGGAGTATCCCGAGGTGGCATCATACCTCGACGAGCATATCGGCAGGGGCTGGGTTGAGCAGGTGTACGAGGGTAAGACCATCGTGCAGCGCGGTAAGGAGGCCAACGACCAGATCAACATCTTGGGTGACGACGGTGTGCCTTTGGAGTATCACGAGCGTTTCTGGAAGTCGGAGCTTCTGGACTTCGTGATTCTGCAGCAGGATGCTTTCGACGATATCGACGCCAACTGCCCCATCGAGCGCCAGAAGATGATGTACGAGCTGGTGCTTGACGTATGCCACAAGTCGTTCGACTTCACCGATTTCGAGGCTTGCTCACGCTTCTTCAAGGGCTTGATCAACCTCTTCCGCCAGATGAACTACTCGGAGTGGAAGAGCGACAAGTTCTACGAGTATAAGACCCAGATCGAGCAGACAGTTAATAATCAACTCTCAAAATAGGTGCAGTTATGACAACACGAGCATTTCAAAAAGTATATACCAAGATTGATAATATCACCAAGGCAACCATTACGTTGCGCGCCACAGGCGTAGGTAACGACGAGTTGGCTACCGTCGGCGGCAAGCTGGCGCAGGTGGTAAAGATTATGGGCGAGAATGTCACCCTGCAGGTATTTGCCGGCACGGAGGGTTTGGCTACCAATTCGGAGGTTGTCTTCCACGGCGAGGCTCCCAAGTTGCGCGTGTCGGACAATCTGGCAGGTCGCTTCTTCAACGCCTACGGTGAGCCGTTAGAGGGTGGTGAGCCTATCGAGGGTGAGGCCCGCGAGATCGGTGGTCCGACGGTGAACCCCTTCCGTCGTCTGCAGCCTTCGGAGTTGATCGCTACGGGTATCGCAGGGATCGACCTCAACAACACCATCGTATCGGGTCAGAAGATTCCCTTCTTCGCCGACCCCGACCAGC
>CAZWHN010000027.1:0-15505 GCA_964633635.1 uncultured Alistipes sp.
GGTAAAAACCATCGCAGTCAAGGCGAAAAGTACAGACAAAAAAAAGAGCGCAGACTATCGCCATACGCTGTCTTGGCTCACCACAAGCCACAATTCTTTATGGGGAAATCTGCGCATAAAAGCACAATTCTCCCAATAAGAATTGATATAACTCGTTTGCATTACGAGGTGGTGATTCGACAGCGATTGAGTTATGTAATATATTAGGCTACGAGGTAGCCGTTCCAACTACAAATTTACAAATTCTTTCTAAATTTCTACAAATACTCAAGAAAATAAGCCTGCCGACACCGAAATCAGCAGGCTAAATCATCAATTCACCCCAAATCACCTCTCCCGCGTGCGCTGACCCACCGAGCCGACATATCGCATCGCTCCCTGTGGCCCCTCGATAGTCATCTCGGTCTGTCCCGTCACGGTGGAGATCATCAGAGAGAAGTCGTATTTCTGCCCATCGTCGCGGGCCGAGAATGAGATATTCCACTGCGTCTGGAACTTGGCCGAGACGTAGTTCTCGATGCGATCCGAGTCGAAATTCATAATCGACACCTGCTTCATCGCGCCCCGCTCCAGTGGCAGATGCACCTCTAAATCGACGGGCGAGATGTAGGCATAGAAGTAATCGGCATAGACCAACCGTATCTCGCCATTAGGCACGGCCTGCATCACCGTGGGGTAGAAGGCGAATGATCGCGTAGCCACCAATGAGTCGATCTCGAAGGCGTAGCGACGAGCCCGCTCGGCACGCCGATCGCGGTGCGTCATCGGAGGACGCGATGGGAGTTGGCGAGTGATCGTATCGGTCATATTATATGGCGTCTGCTGCACGGGGACGACCGTTGTCACAGGCACCGAGTCGCGTTGCTGAGTGATGATTGCCGTGGCGGGCTGCTGCGCCCACGCAGCGATGGCCGTAGCAAAAACGGCCAACGAAAGAGTAAGGAGTCGTCGCATCGTTAATAGATTTTAGAGATTGAACCCGAATACTGAACGGGGTTGTACCAAGTGTTGCTGATTGTCAGCGTAGCGCCGCCGTGGGAGAAGATATTAAAATCGAACGTATATTCTGCCTCGGCATAGAGCGTAGTCTTGAACGAGACCTTCCATCCGTCGCTGGTCTGCACAACCAGGAAATCCGACACGCTGGGCGAGCCCGTGTTCATCAACACATAGCGATAGGGCGGCACAACGCCCGTGTAGTAGGGTAGGCAGAGATCCAACTGGCCACGCCAGATGGTCAGCATATAGTTGGGATTGGTCAGGATACGCATCGGGATGTAGGGATTCATCTCGACGGTCTGGGGATTGAATTCAAAGTTATGCGAGAGGACCAACGAGTCGATCATCTTCTCATACTCGGCCAATCGCTGGGCACGACGCTCGGCACGCATCTCGTGATTGGTGCTCCGAAGATCGGCCTCATAGGTTTGCGCCACAGCGTCCTGGACGTAGGGGCCGCAAAATGTGCATAGAAAGGCACAGGCGATAGAGTAAACAAGTCGTTTCATAGCATAAGCGGTTTATGCCCTGACGACTTCAAAATTCTTGCCTAACGAAGCATCTGTCGAAGAAATTTTCCAGTCTCGCTACGCTCCTCGGCTGCCACATCCAACGGACATCCCACAGCCACAACCTCACCACCCGCGGCACCACCCTCGGGACCGATGTCGATCAGATGGTCAGCCACCTTGATTACATCTAAATTGTGTTCGATGACGATGGCCGTATTGCCTCGATCGACCAACTTATTGATTACGCCGAGCAGCTGGCGCACATCCTCGAAATGGAGGCCCGTGGTCGGTTCATCCAAGATGTAAAGCGTGCGACCCGTATCGGTTTTAGAGAGTTCGGCGGCCAACTTGATGCGCTGGCTCTCGCCTCCAGATAGCGTAGTACAGGGCTGACCGAGAGTAAGATAGCCCAAGCCAACATCTTGTATGGCTTTGAGTTTCTGGTATATATTGGGGATGTTTGCAAAGAAATCAACGGCGATATTCACCGTCATATTCAACACCTCGTCGATGCTCTTGCCCTTGTACTTCACCTCCAGCGTCTCGCGGTTGTAGCGATGGCCACCGCACGCCTTGCAGCACACATATACATCGGGCAGGAAGTTCATCTCGATGGTCTGCACACCTGCGCCACGGCACTCCTCGCATCGACCACCACGGACATTGAACGAGAATCGACCCGCCTTGAATCCACGCACCTGCGCATCGGGTGTAGCCTCGAAGAGTTTGCGGATATCGGAAAAGACGTTAGAATAGGTCGCAGGGTTGCTTCGCGGAGTGCGGCCAATGGGCGACTGATCCACCACAACCAATTTGTCGATATGCTCCAGACCCTCGATCGAATCGTAGGGCAGGGGCTGGTCGAACGAACGGTAGAGGTGACGGCTCAAGATAGGGCGCAGAGTCTCATTCACGAGCGTAGATTTGCCCGATCCGCTAACGCCCGTGACGCAGATAAACTTACCGAGCGGGAACTCCACATCCACACCCTTGAGGTTATTGCCCCTCGCGCCACGCAGCACAAGGCTCTGCCCCGTACCTTTGCGCAGCTGCTCGGGTACCTCGATCTTGCGACGGCCACAAAGGTAGTCGGCCGTGATCGACGACGAACGCATAATATCCTCCACCTTACCCGTAGCCACAATCTGGCCACCGCGACGGCCCGCCTTGGGGCCCACATCGACAATGAAGTCAGCCGAACGCATCATCTCCTCGTCGTGCTCGACCACAATGACCGAATTACCCGCATCGCGCAGCTCCTGCAAAGTATTGATCAGTCGGCGATTATCGCGCTGATGAAGGCCGATACTTGGCTCGTCCAGAATATAGAGCACATTGACCAGTTTCGATCCTATCTGCGTAGCAAGACGTATGCGCTGGCTCTCGCCACCCGAGAGCGATCGTGCCGAACGGCTGAGCGACAGATAACCCAAACCAACCTCCACCAAGAAATGCAGGCGTTCGCGTATCTCCTTTACTATCTCCTGCGCAATGCGGCGCTCCTTCTCATCGAAGTGCTCCTCGATGTGCGACATCCACTCGGCAAAGTCGGCAATCGACATCGCCGACACCTCGGCAATATTCTTCCCGCCAATGCGGAACTGCAATGCCGCCTTCTTCAGGCGCGTACCTCCGCACACGCTGCACGGACGGTAGGCCATAAACTGCTCGCGCCACTTCTGCCCCTTCTTCGACTCCTCGTCATCGGTCGCCTGCACATACTCGGCAATGCCCTCCCACGGGATCATACGTCGTCCCGAGATGGAGGTAAACTCCGACAGATCGACCGTCAGGGGCTTAGGATCGCCATAGAGGATGGCATTCATTCCCTCCTCCGAGATGGTGCTGACAGGGTCGTCCAACGTGAAGTCGTAACGACGTCCCAGCATTGTCAGCAGTGTGAATATCTTGTTGTTCTTATACTTTCCGATTGGCTCGATAGCACCCTCGCGCAGCGATCGGCTCTGATCGGGGATGATCTTCTCACGATCGAACACAGCCTCCGTGCCGAGTCCACTACAACGCGGGCAGGCTCCTTGTGGCGAGTTAAACGAGAATGTATGCGGAGCAGGATCCTCGAACGCAACACCCGTCGAGGGGCACATCAGATGACGCGAGAAGTAGCGCAGGCCGTCGGCCTCGTAATCATAGAGAGCCATCGTACCCTTGCCCTGACGCATAGCCTCCTTGAGCGAGGTCATTACTCGCTCCTGGCTCTGTGCCGCCACACGCATACGATCCACCACAAGGTCGATGGTGTGGATCTTGTAGCGGTCGAGTTTCATTCCAGCCGTGATCTCGCGCACCTCGCCGTCGATGCGGGCGTAGATGTAACCTCGCTTGGCCAGTGATTCGAACAGTTCGCGGTAGTGGCCCTTGCGTCCCTTGACGATGGGTGCCATAAATGCCACCTTACGGCCATCGAAGCCCTTGAGTATCAAATCGCATATCTGCTCATCGGTGTAGTGCACCATACGTTCGTCAGTGATGGGCGAGTAGGCCCGCGACGCACGGGCATAGAGCAAACGCAGGAAGTCATTGATCTCGGTGACGGTACCCACGGTCGAGCGGGGATTCTTGTTGGTGGTCTTCTGCTCGATGGCAACCACGGGGCTGAGGCCCGTGATCTTATCCACATCGGGACGCTCCATCGTACCGACGAATTGGCGAGCATAGGTCGAGAGTGTCTCCATATAACGACGCTGGCCCTCGGCGTAGATCGTATCAAAGGCCAACGACGATTTGCCCGAACCCGAAAGGCCGGTCACCACAACCAACGAGTAGCGAGGGATCTCCACATCGACATTCTTCAGATTGTGGACCCTTGCGCCCGTCACTACTATCTTATCTTCTTCGTTGAATCTCATTTACTTAAATTTACCTTCACACCAGCATACTATACAGCATATCCTGCAACGAAATAAGTCCCACCAGATCGGCAAAGCAGATCAATATGATCACCAGCGTAGCCCAGCGCACAAACTTCACTCCCCACTCCATAGCGAAGTGCGATGCCAGCACAGCACCCACCATATTGCCCAATCCGTGCCACAGTCCGTAGGCATAATCGACCTGACCGTTGACCATAAAGATGATGAGCGAGAATGGGGTAGCGGCAAATATGATAAAGCACTTGACTACGTTAGCGGTGATAATATCAAGATCCATCAGCCATATCGTCACGGCTAAAATCACATAACCCAATCCGACGTATATGTAACCGCCATAGAATCCCATAAACAAAAAGAGCAAATAATGCCACCAGCGCACCACCAGAGGATGACCTCCGTGGATATGAGGACGATTATGGCTCTTGTCGAAGATCATATAGAGCAGCACAACTGTGAGGACCACCGTCATACAGATCTTAAAGATCGAGTCGCTGATTTGGCTGGCTACGAGCGAGCCTGCTATGTTTCCGATTATGGCAGGGATAGAGAGTTTGATGCCACTCCTCACGTCGAGCATACGCTTACGCAGAAAGGCAACCGACGAGGTGAAGTTCTGCAACACCACGGCTATGCGGTTCGTACCATTGGATACATTGATAGGCAGACCAATAACCGTAAAGAGCGTCATCGAGATAAATGCACCGCCTCCAGCGAGTGTATTGATCACACCCACCACTATGCCCGAGAGCACCAGCAGTACAACTATCATCGTTCCATCCATACAGCGAAATTAGGGTTTCGACCAACGGGCCGAATTGAACGTGTAAAGGTAGTAAAAATACTCCGAAACAGAAAACTTTTCGACAATAATCACACTACAACTGCCCACCGAGTCGCAAGTAACGATCCATCACCATAATCTGAATCATCTGCTCACGCTCGCTATCGAAAAACTGACTTACATACTCGTGTGCATTGGCAAT
Organism: uncultured Alistipes sp.; assembly: GCA_964633635.1. Classification (GTDB taxonomy): domain Bacteria; phylum Bacteroidota; class Bacteroidia; order Bacteroidales; family Rikenellaceae; genus Alistipes. The sequence continues at coordinate 5,386 of CAZWHN010000027.1, forward strand.
GATGGCCTCCGCCTCGGCAGGGTGGTCGATGTAATATTGCAACTTACACTCCGCATCCGAAAAGTCGTCGGCAACCTCGACATAGTGATAATCGGGCCGAAGCCGCCCCTCCATAAACCACGTCTCGCAGGTGGGACGAGGCATCACGGCCAACGAATTTGACGACATAACCCACTTCAAATTCGAGGCCACGTCGTTGCCCTCGATTGCCATAATGAATTTGTAGTCGAGATGTTCGCCGATGGTCTTTTTGTCGCGCATCCACTCTTCGGGATAGCCTTCGTTGTGCCCGACCACGCCGCAGTCGAACATCGGATTGGAGAACCACTGCTCGAGAAAGGCCGTACGCTGGCGACTGAAACGAATCTTACCACGGAAGATGGCACGACTCTGCTTCTGGGCGAAGCTCTTCTGATCACGAACGAACATAAAGTGACGCAGCTTATCCAACTTGAGTAGCACCGAGTTGGAGTTATCACCCTCGAGCAGACGGCTCTTAACGATGGTGGGCTCCGAGGGGGTGAAATAGACATCGCCCGGGCAGTAGTTCCACCTCAGATGACGCGGGAAGTATCGTGTCACATCGTGCTGATCGAAGTAGTAGGCCGTGCGGAACATCCGACGACGATAGTCGCCTATCGTGCCCGTGTAATTGAGGTAGGTGCGACCAGCCTCAGCCTTATCCACCGCCGAGGGCTGCCACGGCGAGCGGATGCGGCAATAGTAGTTCACACGATCGACCATATAGTCGTAGTCGTCGCGTTCGCGTGCCCGAGCGAGAATACGCTCACGCTGAGTACGATAGTAAGAGTCGGGGATAGCCAACGAAAGGAAATTGCGCGTAAAGTCGAGCAGTTTGTTAGGCTTGCCGCTGTTAAGTTTGTAGTGTAGGGAATCTGCCATAATCCAAGTTTTTCGGGAAATTAAGTTATTCCCAATAAAACGTAGATTGGCAGCCGATTATTTTGTCCGAAAAGGGCTCTATTTTCGTGCAATGAAGAACAAATCGAAGCTACGATCGGTGACGGGTCCCACCGTATAATCCTCCATTGCGATCGAGCGGGTGAGCTGGTCATTCTTCTCGAGCAGGCGACGGCGATTGAGGCGATTTAACAGATCGTACGGCAACTGCAACATCCATCGTGGCAGGCGGTGCTGGAGATCCAGCAGATCGAAACGGGTGATGCGCTCCACCCCCTGACGATTCTTCTCGTAGTAGGCCATAATCTTCTCGTTGCCATCCACACCCATACACTCCACCAACGAGAAATCCTCCGTCAAAAGGCTCTTCAGCTGCTCGGCCGTATATTCTCTGACGTGCCACGGATTGCGCGTGAGCGACATCGGGGCATTGGGTGTCGAGACGATGAAAGCACCCCCTTTGCGCAGCACACGGCTCACCTCGCGGACAAACTCGCGATCGCGCTTGATATGCTCAATGACCTGAAATGAAATCACATAGTCGAACGACTCGTCCTCGAATACCAGCGGCGGCACCTCCATCTGTCGAAACTCCACATTCGACGGCAAATCGACAGCATAGGCGGCCGTCTTGTCGATGGTCACATAGCATCGAGCCGCAGGAGCTACAACCTCCACTCCATAGCCCATACCCGTACCAATCTCCAGCACGTCGCCCCGCACCAACTCCGCAGCCTTGTGATAGGCCAGAATCGAACGCTGGAAAACGTAATTGTCCGACGCATCGCGTGCCGAGACTCTCTCTGCCGTCTGTAATGCCATTACTTCAACTTGATTTCAAACTTATCGGCCACGATCTCACCACGCTTAAGCAGGACACCGACGGCACGCTTAAAGACCTTCTTACTCATCTGCGTGAGGGCGTGAATCTGCTCGGGCGACGAGTCATCGCCAACAGCCATCACACCGCCACTCTGACGCAGGAGCGAGAGCAAATTCTCTGCCGAGTCGGCCACACCATCGTAGCCCTCCTTACGCAACGAGAGGTCGATGCGATTATCCTCCGTGATGCGACGAACGTACGCCTCCACGCGATCACCAATACTAACACGCTGGAAGATCTGATTCTTGTAGATCATTCCCCAATGGCGCGAGTCGATGATGACACGGTAGCCGATAGGACTCTCCGATGCGATCAACGCCTCCACCTTCTGACGAGGCTTGACGGTGATGATGTCGTTGTCGATGTAGGGCTTGAGTTTCATCGTAGCGACGCATCGGCCTGTGATATTGTCCACATACAACCACACGATGTAGCTACGACCGGGCACCACGCCTCCCTGCTGATTGCGGTTGGGCAGGAACAAATCCTTACCCTTAAGGCCCCAATCCAGAAAAGCTCCGTGGATGCTCTTATCGACCACCTTCAGGCAGGCGGCACGACCCTCGGTGATGAGCGGGCGATCGGTGGTGGCCACCAGACGATCCTCCGAATCGTGATAGACAAAGACCTCGATCTCATCGCCCACGGCATTGGTGAGCGAGACAAAGCGGTTGGGGAGCAAAACCTCCTCACCCTCGTCGTCCACCAGATAGAGTCCAAAATCCGATATACGATTAACCTTGAGTGTTTGAATATGTCCTACTTTCATACGTCACTATTTATTACGCAACAAAGATACGCTTTTTTCACCAATTTCTAAAATCTCACCCACGATGTTACTCTCCCACGCTCACAATCTCGCCTAACGTGAGATACCACACATATCCCTCGACACGACGATAACCCATCTCGCGCAGAAGATTCATATACGAGGCCACCTGTCGGCGATACGAAGCCACCTGCTCCTCGCCAAACTTATAATCGACCACAACAGCCCGCTCGCCTTGGATCATAACGCGGTCGGGGCGACGTGTGCCAGCCTGATGCGTGGCCAATATATCGTTCTCGCATCGTACTTCGTCCCACTCGCCAAACCACTCACGCACCTGATCGCGTGAGAACTCCCGACGGATGGTCTGCTCGAGCTCCCGCGCCTGCTCGTCGCTCAGGCGACCACACAGTCGCTGCTGCTCCAGTCGCTGCATTGCATCCTCCGCATCCGTAGCCTCGCACAGCACCCCGTGCATCATCACACCCACACTTCGTGGCGAGAGCGAGCGATCACCATCCTCACCGCCGAAGTATCGCTGCGAGGGTAGGCTCAAAGCCATACGTCGTCGCGAGGTGGGGTAGTCGTCGAGCAGCACATTTCGCACCTGCTGCTGTTCGCGTTGCTCGGGCTCGGGGGCCTCACGGCGACCATACTCGGCACGGGATGTCTTGTCGTCGATGCTCTGCGCATCGTTTTTGACCGCCTCCCACAGCAGGCGACCAGCCGACTCCTTGCCACAACCCATAGGGACAAAGGCATACAGTTCCTCCTTAGCGCGTGTCAGGGCAACGTAGAGCATATTCACACCATCGACGTGCGAATAGACATACTCGCGGTAGTACTCGTCCGAGAAGATCGACTCGCCCATACGTTGGCTGCTGCAACTCACGGGAAAACGTCCCACCTCGGCCAATGCGTCGCCCTGAAGGTCGGGCGTTGCCCAGACGATGCTGTTGGTGATGGGATTTAATCGCCAATTGCAGTAGGGGATAATCACCACCTTCTTCTCCAAACCCTTGGCTTTGTGGATTGTGGTAAGCTCGATGGTCGCCTCGCTACGCTCGACACTCAACGCCTTCGCTGCACCCTTCTCGTCCCACATACGCAGGAAGAGCTGTATATCGGCCACCTTGCTTGCGCTGAAGGCTACGATCTGCTCGTGTACGGCTTGCAGGTAGGCGATCTCGTCGCAACGTGATCCCAAATCATACTCCGCCACGATGTATTCAAATGCCTGCTCAGGCGTGAGCTGGCTGATGTGCGAGAGTCGGGCACGATCCTGCTCGTCAGGCTGAGCGTCGTACTCACGACCGAGATAGTCGTTCACGATAGCCAGGCTGATCGTATCGCGCTGATCCTGCGAGAGTCGCATCACAGCGATAAGGAAATTACTAATAGCAGCACGCCCCACGATGAGCGAATCCTGCGTCATAATATTGAAAGCGTTGTTGCGACGTTTGTACTCCATCAAAATCTTGGCCGCCCGTGCTCCATCCTTGCGTTCGCGGCAGAGGATCATAATATCGCTATACGAGTAACCGCGTTCGATGGCCGACTCGATGCAGGCCACGATGGGCGGCTCCTCGTCGAAGGTCTCGACACAGACGTAACCCTCCTTCTGGCTCTTTCGGCAGGGCGTCTGATCGTGGTCGATGTAGGCCGTACGGAGCGTATCGTACAACTCGTCGTGACACTGCCGCGAAAGGCGGCCAGCCTCCAAAGCCTGATCCAGCTGCTCGTTCAGAGCCGCATTGTCGGCACTGACGACGCTCCCGACCACCTTATTGTTAAACTCCACCACCAGCGGCAGACTGCGGTAGTTGGTTTTGACGGGCTCAACCTCGGTATCCTGCTCACCCAAAGCCTCGCCAACACCTCGGCTCAAGATGCACCAATCGCCTCCACGCCAGCGATATATCGACTGCTTGACATCGCCCACAATTAGCACCGAGGTATCCTCCGACTGCGCCATAGCATTGCGCAGCAGCGGCACAAAGTTGCCCCACTCCTTGAGCGAGGTATCCTGAAACTCGTCGATCATAAATCGCTCGAAGCGGTTGCCCGTCTTCTCGTAGATGAACGGGGCATCGTTGCCCTCGATAAAGCGCGAGAGGATGTATTTGGTCTCCGAGAGGAGCATTATTCCCTCCTCATCGCAGCGTTCGCGCACCTTACGGTAGATATCTTGCAGCAGAGCATAGCTACGATAGGTCTGCTTGACCAACGGCAGGGTAGCCCACAACTTGGCGCTACGATCACACACATCACACACCTCGGCCAGCAGAGGTTGCAGCCTCGTAGCCAACACCTTAGCCACACCGCCCGAAGCCCAGCCCTCGGGCGAAAGGGCCATCTTGCGCACCGTCTTCGTGAGGTTGAAATCGCTCTCGGCAGCAATCTTGTGAAAAATAAATGCAAAACTACGCGACTTACCCGCAAAATCCGACGGCTCGACGCCCGCCTCATCCATCATCGCAACGGCCTTCACACCCAACGCTTTCAGCTCGGCCCTCGCCTTTGCCGAACGCTCCTCGGCCGAAGCGATAGCGCGACGCAGCACCTCCTTCGGGGTGGAGTTCTGGATCGTCTGCTTGCTCGACTCGTCGAAGATGGCCTGACCGAGCGTATTCATCTTACTACGCAGATCCCACGCTCCGTTCTCGTCGATGCGATCCTGCGCAAACTCCATCATCCAGCGCTGCAACTCCTCGTTGGTGGTGATCTCCTCGATGAGCGAGTCGGTACTCTGCGCTAAAACGGTGGCCGTGTCAAGCTCAATATTATAATTAAGGTCGAGTCCCAACTCCTTGATGAACGAACGCAAGATGCGCTGGAAAAATTTATCGATCGTCAGGATCGTAAAACGCGAATAGTCGTGCAGGATGCGGCGCTGGATGGCCGTGGCACGCTTGGTGATCTCCTCAGCCGAGAGATAGAGATCGCGCTTTAGATCGGACATATAGCTGCTCCTGTCGGGGCTCTGCGAGAGATCACCCAACTCGCGCAGGATGCGGCTCTTCATCTCCTCGGTGGCCTTGTTGGTGAACGTCACAGCCAAGATGGCACGATAGAGATAGGGCTTCGAGTGAAAATACTTCACCGTGTCGTGTACAAATTTATATGCCAAGCGGTAGGTCTTACCCGAACCAGCACTGGCTCTCAGAATCTTTGCTCTCATATCTCTATCGTTTGCAAATCACCTTAAAATCACAATATTTACACACCCGATCAGCCTCCTCCTTGTCGCAACGACGGAATGGTATGCGCTCGTCGAACAGCTCGCGCAACTTATCCCCGAGCAGCCGCTCAAACTCCTCGGCATAGGTGGCATAATCGACCTCCGAATCGCGCTCCTTATCCCACAGGCGAGGCGAGTAATCGGCATTGTGGATATAGCGAGCGAAGTATAGCGCCGGCTGCACATTGCGCGAGAAGTTGTGATAGAGCACCATCGAGTAGATCATCGTCTGCAACAGATTGCCCATACTTTGGCGGCTCTCGCCCTCGAAGAGCGACTCCACGCCGTCGAATTCGAGATGGCGCGAGCCCGTCTTATAATCGACCACTCGCAACAGCCCGCTATCGAGCGAGTCGATGCGGTCGGCAATACCGCCAACCTTCACCGTGCGTCCATCGCCTAACGGGAATGGATAGACCACCTTCTCCTCGGTCTTCATCACGGCAAACGAATCGTGGTCGGCATCGTAGCGCAGGATGCCCCGACGGATGTATTTAGTTATGATGTCCTTCACCAGCAACAGATTGCCCGAATACTCCTTCTCGTCGGCGTTGCGACGGTTGAGATAGTTTTTATTAATAGACTCGGCAACAGACAATTCCACTTCGCTCGTCGATATCATTCTTTCGATCTGTGCCTTGGGGTTTGCCACACCTTCGATACGGCTGTAAAGTCGTTGCATAGCGTCGTGCAAGATGATTCCAAACATCGGGTTATCCACCTCCTCCGTAAGTTCGTCCGAGGCTTTGATATGCGCCACCGATGCGAAGTAGAACTTCATCGGGCAGGCCACATAACGGGCCAATGCCGTGGGCGAAAGCAACGCCTTGTCGTCGCTGTTGTCGATAAAACGCCTCAGCTGCTCCATCACACGCTCGCTCTTGGGCTTCTCCTCGTCCGCAGGCTCGGCAACCGTCACATCGACACCCACGTTGGTGCGCTCGATACGATAAGGCGACTCATAATCAAGCTGATAGATGTATCGACTCTGCTCGCCCGTACTCTTCTCGTCGGCGTGCGAGCAGTAGAGCATATCGACCCGCTCGGCTCGCTGGATTAGACGATAGAAGTAGTAGGCATAGACACTCTCGTGATGCTCGGGCGTCGGCATTCCGTAGGCCACACGCAGGTTGTAGGGGATAAACGACGACCCACCAGCCAAATTGCCAGGGAAGTTATCGTCGCTCATCGAGAGGATTATCACGTTGCGGAAATCGAGATTTCGAGTCTCCAAAATACCCATCACCTGCAATCCGCGCAGAGGCTCGCCGCTGAACGGAATTCGTATATTCTGAAGATGGCGGCGCAGGAGCGAAGTATAGATCGAGGTTGTGATCCCTATATCACACTTTTTCAGACAGTTATCAAGCTCCACGACCGTATCGGCCACTATGGCGAGATAGGACAACTCGATCGATCTGTCGTCGCTCGACGGCAACTGCTCGCAGACGAAATCAACCACCTTGAGCAGATATTGAGATAACTCTAAATAACCATTTGTAGCAGAGAATATTACCAACAAACCACTTTCCGTAAAAAACTCCTCCTCGACACGAATCGAACGGCTCTCAATAATCTGACGCTGCAACTCCAACGAGCGACCCGCCGTGATCTCCGTCAAATAGGGATGCGAGAGCAATCCTGTCACATCGACGTGGTAGAACGTAGCGCCTCCGCTCGCACGGCGACAATTCTTTTGCAACTCCATCAGCCGCTCCACAAACGAATAGGCCGTAGTCTGCCGCAGAGGGAAACCCATCGTCACATTCACACTCTCGCTCACCTCATCGGGCAGCGAGTGCAACAGAGGCTCCAGCAGCGACTCGTCGGTAAGCACAATCGCAGTCTGCTTGTCGAACTCTAACGTGGGCGAAATCTCACACAGAAGAGCGTTTACATATTTACACTGCACGACATTCGATACGCACGACACGGCCTGCATCTTCTTGCTGATGGATAGCATATTATCGTGCTTTACATCATCCAACGCTTTATATTCTCGCAGGTTCTCCCTTAGGAATCGTCCCGCCTCCTGCTCAGTAGCTTCGGTGTAATAGGAATCGTAGTCCCAGAAGAAGTCGCACTCACAATTACGATCGAGGAATTTAAGCATCCGTTTCTCGCACTCCGAGAGGGCATTGAAGCCGACAAAAACGTAGTGCCGATCGAGATCGGGCGCCCCCGCTCCCTGCTCGACACACTCAACGGCCGAGCGATAGATCATACCCGAATAGGCAATCCCCAGCTCCGCAAGTCGCTCACGCAGACGATTATACACGGGCGCCAACGACAGCCAGATGGAGAGGAACTTACGCTTCTCCTCCGAGAGCGACTGCTCCACCTCGAAGTGGCTCCAGAAGTCGTGGATCACACGACGCATCTCCTCGCTCAGGTACGACATATCGGCCTCCAACTCCTTCAGATCGCAGATATTGCGGAAGAGCATATCGGCGTCGATCATATACTTGTCGATCAGGTCGAAATCCGAGAGTAGCATCTCGCCCCAGAAGTAGAATTTATCGAAAGTCTCGGCAGGGTGGTACTCGACGTATATTTTATACAATTCACTCATCAACACCAATTTATCGCCCACAGCAAACGACGATGCCTCGCACATCACATCATCCATCGAGACATAATGCGGCTGCCAAATCGGGCGCTGAATCAACTGCGACAGAGCATCCGAAAAGAACAATCGGGCTCGACGCGACGGAAAAACAAGTGTGAGCGACGAAATATCGTCGCCATAACGTTCGTAGAGAGATTGGGCTACCTCCTGAAGAAAAGTTTGCGGCATAGGTATCTATTTTGCCACGAAGTTAGCAAAATATTATGGTTGTTGGAAGTGAGGCGCAACGATTGTTGATAACTTTTCGGGGATGGGCGCAACAATTTTGGATACAACGATCTTGCCCCGAATCCAATCGCCCCCGAATCCATCGCTCCCTAATCGAACGACTGCATTCCCGACTGAGCGATGCGGATGATGCGCTGCACCTCCTCGGGCGAGAGCTCCATAAAGAAGTAGTGGATGGGGTCGACACGCAAGTCGTTGTAACGCACCTCGTAATGGAGGTGAGGCGCAAGCGAAAGGCCTGAGTTACCAGACAGCGCAATCACATCGCCACGCTGCACCTTCTGGCCACGACGCACCACGACGCTCAGCAGGTGGCTGTACGAGGTCTTATAGCCGTTGCCGTGGTCGATCACGACGGTCTTACCCAACGTCGAACTCTTGTCCGAGATCTCGCGCACCACACCGTCGGCCGTAGCAAAAACACTCGAGCCCTCGGCCATAGTGTAGTCCACGCCCTGATGCGATTGCAGTGTGCGATAGAACGGATTCATCACCGTACCATAACCTGCCGTGAGCAAGGTAAGTTGCTTATTGAGAACGGGTTGTATCGACGGAATATTACGACTCTTGTCGCCTAACTCATCGCCCAACTCCTTGATCTTATGCCACGAAGCCTCCAGCTCGGCAGCCTTCAGCGTCATCTCTTCTATCTCGGCCTTCAGGTCGGCCACAAGGCGACGCTTGCTCTTGGCCACGTTGTGCTCGTAGAGAGCCAGCCGCTCCTCGCTCTGCTCGGTCTCAAGATCGTAGGGGTCGGTCTCGAAGAGGATGCGGAAGACACTCTTGTCACGAGCCGTAATGTTGTCGAGAATCATCTCCAACGAGTCGTATCGCTCCGCGAGGGCCTCATACTGCTCGCGCATCACGTCGGTCGATGCACGCATACGATGCTCGGCAGGAGTGTCGAACAGAAGCGAGAATCCGAAGTAGTACAACAACGCCACTCCCACCCACGCAAATAGCTGGAAGACAAGACGTATCGCACGTCGCTTTCGTGTATATTTAGTCCGTTTCGCCATCGTATTATTGTGACTCGTAGTTAGCATCCTGAATCTGGTTCATCAAGCTCTTGTAGGCCTCGGCCGACATATTCTGATCGAAGTAGTTGATCGGATTGACGTGCGAGCGGTTGTAGATCACCTCATAATGGAGATGGGGCGAGGTCGAAACGCCCGTATTACCCATCTCGGCAATGAGCTGTCCGCGAGTGATCGTATCACCCTTCGCGACGAGCAGTTTGTCAAGGTGGGCATAGCGCGTCTTATAGCCAAATCCGTGATTGATAAGTATCTGCGTACCATAGCCATAGCGCGCACGACTACGCTCGACATACTCCACCACACCGTCGCCCGTGGCGTAGATCGGATCTCCCACACGGCCCGGCATATCCACACCGCTATGGAATCGCCACTGACGATAGACGGGGTGTACACGATAGCCGAAAGCACC